>NZ_DATELG010000374.1:0-2320 GCF_035276905.1 Phenylobacterium sp.
CGAACGCCGCCTCGCCGGCGAGCGGAGCCAGTCTCGGCGCGTACACGACCACGCCCTCGACGCTCGGCGGCGGCAAGCTTGACGGCATGAAGCGGCCTCCCCACGACGGCGGCTGTCTAGACCATTCCATCGCGGGCGCCACCCCGGTGTTGAGCGACTGCTTAGCGGTGCGCCGCCGACTGCGCCGCGGAAGAAGCGGCGGACATCTGCGACAGGCCCTCGTTCAGGGCTTCCTGATAGTCGTCGACCAATTGGGTCCAGTAGTTCAGCTGCACAGCCATCAATTCGGCGGGCTGCCGGACCTCGGCGCAGCTGCGCCAGAAATCGGCGAGCGCGCTCGACCGACGGCTCATCAGCGCGAGCCCGACGTGCATCGTCGCGTTCGGCATGTCGGTCATGAAGCTCCGCGGAATTTGCGGGGATTGCATCGCCTCCGCCATCGACGTCTCCTCCTGTCGCCCTGTCATCCGCGCGGGAGGTTACACGTCAGAGCCGGCGGGCCGGAGCGGCGAATCGCCCGCCGCAGCCGCCTGGACGCTCACATCCGCGCGAGGTCGAGCGCTGACAAGCCTTCATTCGCCCGCTTTCGAGGCGCAGGCGCCCAGCCAGGTTGCAGCGCAAAGAAACTCCCTGCATGCGGCAAATCCGTAGCTTGGCCGTACGGGCGGATTCGTGCAGATACCCTCTCAGCCCAGGGCACGTCAGTTCGCCCAAGGCAAAAGAGGAACGCCGTGAAGGGGTTGCAAGCAACCTCAATACGGACCGGAAGATCATGCTTCGTTTTGCTACCCTGGCGGCCGCGGCCGCTGTCCTCGTCGCCGGACCGGCGGCGGCGGAATCCATCCACGTCTCGACCGTCGGCAAGTCGTCCGAGCAGGTGAAGGCGGAGATCCAGAAGGCCGCCGTTCGCGTCTGCCGGGCGGAAACCTCCGACTCGCAGCTCGCTTTCTACCTGCAGGCGCCCTGCGTGAGGGCCGCGATCAAGGCCGCTGTCGCCCAGTCCAGCGACCCGGCGCTGCAGATCGCCTCCCGCTGAGAACGACGCCGCCCGGCCGGGCCACGCGCCGGGTCGGGCGGTTTCGCCTCAGGGCTGCTGCCGGCCCATATCCAGGTCGCAGCGCTGGTCGCGGCTGCGCCCCTCGACGACCGTCGCGGTCAGCACCGGCGAGGCCCCCGGCTTGGCCGTCTCCACCACCACGTTCAGCGCCCGCCGGCCGGGCGCGTTGCACAGCGCCTCGCGTGAGGCGAGCGCGCCGGGCGCCCAGGCGGTCTTCGCCGGCGCGAAGCGCTCCGGCCGCGCGGCGAGCGCATCCAGCACGGCCTTGCGCAGCTCGGCGGGATCGCCGGCGGTCGCGGTGACGGCGCAGAGGTTGGGATTGGTCTCCCGGTGGATCGCCACGTCCTGGCCCTTCATGTCGACCACCGGCGCCTTGTCGATCACCGCCGCCAGACAGGCGCCCATGGCGGAGTGCGCCTCATAGACCGGGTCGGCGTGCGCGGCCGAGGCGGCCGCGAGAGCGGACAGGACAGCGAGGATCGCCAGGCGCATGGGCGGCTCCGGTGGGAAAAGCTTCCTGCGATGGCGCGGGAAAGCGGCGCGCTTATGGCGCGCCGTCATAGCTATACGACACCTGCAAGCACGATGCGCCATCGGCTAATGGGGCGTCGCTACGGCCGAACCCGCCAGCGCATCGGTCAACTGATGCATGGATTTCTCGAACATCGGACCACAGCTCTGCCGCAGGTCCGTCTGAGCCGACCTCGCATCCATCGTCGCGGCCATCGACCGCAGGCGGCCGAAGTCGAAGCCGGGATCGCGCCCGGCGATGCGCCCCATGAAGTAGACGGTTCCAACCTGGCCGAACGCCTGGTCGCTGGGGTTGGTCGAGTTCGACAGCGCCACCATCGCCAGGAGGCAGCGGCTGTCCCCCGCCGCGGTCGCGCCGACGGGTTGCGCCCAAGAGGCCGGGGCCAGTGCGAAGGCGGCGATGCCGACGGCGACGAGCAGACGCATTTGCTGACTCCCGGAGGCGAACCCGCACAGCGGAACCGTCGATGGTCAGCTCCGCCTCGCGCGGTCTCCATCCGTCGACATCCTGGTTCAGGGAGGTGAAAACCCCGAGGCTGGCGCGCATGCGAAGCCTGCGGTCGGGATCTTAGCCCGCCGAGCGCGCGGCGGGGTTCGCGGCTTGGATGGAGACGCGAACGGCCGCCCAGCGTTTGCGGGGCGGCCGTTTTTCGAACTTGGGTGCGGGGACAGGATTTGAACCTGTGACCTTCAGGTTATGAGCCTGACGAGCTACCGGGCTGCTCCACCCCG
>NZ_DATELG010000375.1:0-12874 GCF_035276905.1 Phenylobacterium sp.
GTGATGGCGATCTTCGAGCACAACCCGGTCAATCCGGTCAGCCGCTACATCGTCGCCACCTGCCCGTTCGACGAGAACGCCGTGCTGATCCCGGCCGGGGAGCTGGCCCGGCGCCAGCGGCAGGCCGGCTTTCGCCGCGTCGGCGTCACCTACACCGGCTTCTTCCCCGGGCCGCTGAAGGCGCTGCGCGGGCTGGAGCCGCTGCTGGCCAAGCTCCCGGTCGGCGCGCAGTACTACACCCTGGCCCAGCCTTGATCGTTAAGCGGGGCGTGAGCGTGAAGCGGCTGGATCTGAAGCGCGAGGCGGGGCTGATCGCCCGCTTCGGCGGCGCCGGCGTGATGACTACCGCGCTCGGCCTGGCCGTGATCCTGGCGCTCGACCTGGGACTGGGCGTCGACCGCCGGCTGGCCAACGCCGCCGGCTATCTCGTGGGCGCGGCGCTCGGCCTTGTGCTGCAGCGGACGTTCGTGTTCCGCCAGCCGGCGCACGCTCCGGGCTCCACCGTTCGCTATGTGGCGGTGATGCTGTTCGCGTTTGCGCTGAACCAGGCGGTGCTGACCCTGGCCGGCCTGGCGCTGCCGCAGAACCGGCTGGGCCACGCCCTGGCCCAGCTCGTCGCCATGGGAACCTATACGGCGACCCAGTTCGCCCTCTTCCGCCTCTGGGTCTTCAGGCCGGCGGCGTGACCGGATCGGCCCCGAGCGACACGCCCGGAGCGCCGAACCTTAAGCCCCCTGCTCGGCCGTCGCGCCGGGCGCGACGGTCGGACGCGCCTTGCGGCTGCGGATGCGCGGCGGGTTCACCGCGCTCGGCAAGTGCGCCGGCGGCCGCTCCCAGCGCCACTCATAAGGCCTCAGCCACACCCAGCCGCCCTCGCTCAGCCGCTTGGGCGTGAGCGCATAGCTGCGGATCCAAGGTTGCTCGCTCAGGTCTTTCACGGTCGTCACTCGAATCAGTCGCGTATCGCCCCTCGGGAACTAGCTATACCGCGCCTTTGGTCCGGCGCATGCGGCCGCAACGCCACAGCCCGGCCGCACCCGCGTCTTGTCCACGGGATGTGCACAGGAAGCTTGTCAGAAGCGCCCTTCCGCCGCCCAATCTATCGCGGCGGATAGGCGTGGCGGCCGCCGTTCGGATCCTCGACGCAGGTCCCCTCGCCGGCCTGCGACAGATAGACCGGGCCCACCGGCACCTTGCCGTAGCCGCCCGGCACGTCGAGCACATAGGTCGGCTGGCAAAGCCCCGAGACCGCGCCGCGCAGCTCGCGCATCAGCGCCTGGCCTTCGTCCAGCCCGGTGCGCAGGTGACCCGTGCCGGGCGCGAGGTCCGCATGATGCAGGTAGTAGGGCTTGATGCGGGTCTCGACCATGGCGCGGAAGAGGGCCGCCAGCGTCGCGGCGTCGTCGTTGATCCCCTTGAGCAGCACCGTCTGGCCGAGCATCGGGATCCCGGCGTCGACCAGCCGGGCGCAGGCGACGCGGGCGTCGGGCGTCAGCTCGCGCGGATGGTCGGCATGCAGGGCGACGTAGACCGCCTGGCCGGGGCGCCTCAGGGCGGCGACCAGCTCCGGCGTGACCGCGTCCGGATCGACCACCGGCACGCGGGTATGGAAGCGGACCACCCTGACGTGCTCGATCGCGGCCAGCCGGCCCATCAGCTCGCCGAGCCGACGCGGCGACAGCACCAGCGGATCGCCGCCGGTCAGGATCACCTCCCAGACCTCGGGACGGCCGGCGACGTAGGCCAGGGCCGCGTCGAGCTCGGCCGGGGTGAGCGTCCCCTCCCCCTCCGGCCCCACCATCTCGCGGCGGAAGCAGAAGCGGCAGTAGACGGCGCAGGTGTGGGTGGCCTTCAGAAGGACCCGGTCGGGATAGCGATGGACGACGCCCGCGACGGGGCTGTGCGCCTCGTCGCCGATCGGATCGGCGTGCTCGCGGGGATCGGCGTCGAGCTCGCGCAGGTCCGGGACGAACTGGCGCGCGATCGGGTCGGCGGGATCGGCCCGATCGACGAGCGCGGCCACGGCCGGCGTGATCGCAACCGCATACTGCGCCGCCACGCGCGCCAGCCCCGCCACGTCCTCGGGCGCGATCAGCCCCGCCTCGGCGAGGCTTGCGGGCGTTCGGAGGGTTCTGGCGGCCATGGCCGGGGCGATATGGACCCGAGGCCGGGGCGAGGCAACGTCCCGCCCCATCAAGGGAGGCAAGCCACCGGCGCCCAGAGCACCTGCTCGATGTGCTGGGCGCCGGCGGCCAGCATCACCAGCCGGTCGAAGCCCAGCGCCGCTCCGCTGGCCGGCGGCATCTCTCCCAGCGCCGCCAGGAAATCCTCGTCGATCGGGTAGCGCTCGCCGTAGACGCGCTGCTTCTCGGCCATCTCGGCCTGGAACCGGCGGCGTTGTTCGGCCGCGTCGGTCAGCTCGCCGAAGCAGTTGGCCAGTTCGACCCCGCAGGCGTAGAGCTCGAAGCGCTCGGCGACCCGCGGGTCGGCGGCCTTGGGCCGGGCCAGCGCCGCTTCGGCGGTCGGATATTCGCAAAGGATGCTCGCCCGCCCCTCGCCCAGCATGGGCTCGATGCGCTCGACCAGAACCCGGCTGAAGATGTCCGCCCAGGTGTCGTCGTCCGCGACGCGGACGCCGGCGTTTCCGGCGGCGGCGGCCAGCGCTGCGCGGTCGGTCTCCCCGCCGTCGTCGAGGGTCGCCAAAAGATCGATCCCGGCGTAGGCCGCGAAGGCCTCGGCGAGGGTGACCCGCTCGGGCGCGGCGAACGGGTCGACGCGGCGGCCGCGGAACTCGAACCGCTCGGCGCCCGCCGTCTCTGCGGCCAACCTGAGCAGGGCCGCGCAATCGTCCATCAGCTGCTCGTAGGGCTCGTTCGCGCGATACCACTCCACGAGGGTGAACTCCGGATGGTGCAAGGGCCCGCGCTCGCGGTTGCGCCAGACGCGGGCGATCTCGAAGATCTTCCCCTCCCCCGCCGCCAGCAGCTTCTTGGCCGCGAACTCCGGCGAGGTGCGCAGGTAGAGCGGACGCCGCTCGCCGGCCGGGCCGATCGCCTCGCTGGCGAAGGCGTGCAGGTGCGCCTCGTTGCCGGGGGAGACCTGCAGGGCGGCGGTCTCCACCTCGGTGAAACCCCGGCCCTCGAACCAGCCGCGGACGGCGCGCGTGATCGCACCGCGGACCGATAGGAACGGCCGGCGGTCGCGGTGGCGCTCATGGCTCCACCAGGGTGAGGAAGCGGGGCTGCTCAAGGGTGCGACCGGGGAAAGGCTGGTGATTTTGGCGGGGATCGCTATAGGGGCGCGACAACAAATTGATTAGCGGAATCGCGCGGGGGCCCTCGCGTCCCGCAACACCATCGAGGACTAGATCACGTGAAGGTCTCCGCCAGCTCGCTCCGGAAAGGGGCCGTCGTCGACTTGGAAGGCAAGCTCTATGTCGTCCTGAGCGCCCAGAACATCCACCCGGGCAAGGGCACGCCGGTCACCCAGCTCGACATGCGCCGCATCTCCGACGGGGTGAAGATCTCCGAGCGCTACCGCACCACCGAGACGGTCGAGCGCGCCATCGTCGACGACCGCACCTACACCTTCCTCTACCAGGACGGCGAAGGCTTCCACTTCATGAACCCGGAGACCTACGACCAGGTCGTCGCCCCGGAAGACGTGGTCGGCGACTCGGCCCCCTATCTGACCGACGGCGTCCAGGTGATGCTCTCCACCCACGAGGGCGTGCCGATCGCGCTCGAGCTGCCGCGCCTGGCGACCTTCGAAGTCGTCGAAACGGAGCCATCGGTGAAGGGCCAGACGGCGTCCTCGTCCTACAAGCCCGCGGTGCTCTCCAATGGCCTCAAGACCATGGTCCCGCCCTACATCACCGTCGGCACCCGGATCGTTGTCCTGACCGAGGACGGCTCCTACCAGGAGCGGGCGAAGGACTGAGGCGAACGCCTCCTCTCACGCCCCCTGCAGCAGCGCCTGGCCGCGCACCGCCAGCGGGGCGAAGTGGGCGCGGTATTCGGCCGGAGTCATGCCGGTGTTGCGCTTGAAGAGCTCGCGGAAGAAGGCCACGTCGTCGTAGCCGACGTCGGAGCTGATCGCCTGGATCGGCTTGGCGTCGCGCTCGAGCTGGGTCTTGGCGGCCTCGATCCGCAGCGCCTGGACATAGGCCGCCGGCATCCGCCCCGTCGCGGCCTTGAAGCGCCGCACGAAGGTCCGCGCCCCCAGCCCCGCGCGGTCGGCCAGCATCCGCGTCGGGAGGTCCTGACGGAACATCTCCTGCAGGAAGGCCTCGATAGCGCGGATCCGCTGATCGTCGTGCGGGGTCGAGACCGGCGCCATGGCGTAGCCGGACTGGTGGATGCGCGGCATCGGCAGCAGCAGGGCCTTGGCGCACTTCACCGCCACCTCGTGGCCGCACAGCTTTTCGACCAGGTACAGGCTGAGGTCCATTGAGGCGTAGACCCCGCCGCTGCACAGCACCCGCGAGTCCTCCGTGACGAACAGATCCGAGCGCCAGCGCACCTGCGGATAGCGGCGCGCGAAGTCGTCTGCGACGGCCCAGTGGGTTGTGCCGAGCCGCCCGTCGAGCAGGCCCGCCTCCGCCAGATAGGCCGAGCCCATGCAGACGCCGGCGACAAAGGCGCCGTCGGCGTGCTGACGGCGCAGCCACGGAACGAGCGCCCGGTTCTGCTGCAGGGTCGCATCCACTTCCATGCCGGAGGTGGGGACGACGACGATGTCGGTCCGCTCCACGTCGTCGATCGAGCCTTCCGGCTGGATCTTCAGCCCGTAGGGACTGCGCACCGCCGCGCCGTGGATCGAGACGGTGCGCACCCTGAAGGCCGGTTCGGGCGGACGTTCGTGCAGCACGTTCCACAGCGCGCCGGCGGAGTGGAAGATCTCCACCGGCATCACCGCCGTCGACGACAGGCCGTCGTCGAGCAGCACGACCGTCACGTCCATCATCGCCCGTCCTCCGCTTGCGACCGCGTTCAGCCGGCGGTCGTCGGGTCGATCATCCCGGTGACCTCGCTGATCCGGTTCGCCGGAAAGCCGCTGATGCGGGCGTGCTCGCGAACCACGTCCTCGTTCTCGGCGAGGTAGACGCAGAAGGTCTTGTCCGGGGTGACGTAGGACTGCACCCATTGGACCTTGGGGGCCAGTTGGGCCAGGGCCTCGTTCGACTTCGCCGCCGCGCCGCAGAGGTCGGCTCCGCCGAGCTGGTGGACTCCGGGAATCTCCCGTTCGATCAGGTACTTCTTCATCTCGCGTCTCCAAATCCCGATGTCGCGAGATTGCATAACCACGTTCGCCCACGATAGGGGGCGATCCGGACAACGTGCAGGGGCAATCTACGCGGGGGCCCTTGGGCGAGGGCTATCCGCACACCTTGTTTTGGACCGCGCGTTGATCAGGCCTCGCCGCCCGGCTTCGGCCGGCCGCGCCGGATAGGCACCACCATCTTCGCCGTCGCCTGGGCCTGGGCCAGCGCCGCCTGGACCTTGCGCGAAAGCTCCTCGTCGCGGAACGGCTTCTGGATGATGCGCTCCTCGCCGACGTCGCGCAGCGCCTGCAGGTCGGCGTAGCCGGTGATGAACAGCACCGGCAGGTTCGGCCGCAGCTCGACCGCCGCGCGCGCGGCCGCCGCGCCGTTCATGCTCGGCATGGCGTAGTCGGCGAGCAAGATGTCGATCCGCAGGTCGGAGCGCAGGATGTCCAGCGCCGCCCCGCCACTGCCGGCCTCCATCACCGAATAGCCCAGCTCCCGCAGCATGGCCGAGGTCACCTCGCGCACGGCGCTGTCGTCGTCCATCACCAGCACGGTGTGCTCGGCGGCGGCGCGCAGGGAGATGCGAGCCTCGGGCGCGCGCCCGCCCTCGGCGCCCGCGACCGCGGCCGCACGCGGCAGGAAGACCTTCACCGTCGTGCCCTCGCCCAGCTTCGTCTCGATCCGCACGCCGCCGCCGGACTGCTTGGCGAAGCCGTAGACCTGGGCCAGCCCCAGGCCGGAGCCCTTGCCGATCTCCTTGGTGGTGAAGAACGGCTCGAAGGCCTTGGCCAGCACGGCCTCGGTCATCCCCGGCCCGGTGTCGCCGACCGCCAGCACGACATAGTCCCCCGGGCCCGGCTCCTCCGCGCGCTCCGGCTGCTCGGTCAGGACGACGTTGGCGGTCTCGACGGTCAAGCCGCCGCCCACCTCCATGGCGTCGCGGGCGTTGATCGCCAGGTTGAGGATGATCAGCTCGATCTGCGTCGGGTCCACCAGCGCCGGCCAGAGGTCGCGCTTGAGCACGGTCTCCAGGCGCACCGCCCCGCCCATGGTGCTCTGCAGCAGTTCGCGCATGCCGCCGACCGTCTCGTTGAGGTCGATCGCCTTCGGCTCCAGCTTCTGGCGGCGCGAGAAGGCGAGCATCTGGGCGGTCAGCGTGGCGCCGCGTTCGGCCGCGGCGCGCATGTGGCTGATGCGCTCGGCGATCTGGCCGTCGACGCCCAGGGCCTGCAGGTTGCGCTCGACGAAGCCGATGTTGCCCAGGATCACGGTCAGGAGATTGTTGAAATCGTGCGCCACGCCGGCCGTAAGCTGGCCCACCGCCTCCAGGCGCTGCATCTGCCTGAGCGTCTGCTCGACCCGCTCGCGCTCCTCGATCTGCTCGGCGAGTTGGCGGTTGCGCAGCGCCAGCGCCTCCGCGGCGGCTTTCCCGGCGGTGATGTCGCGGCCGATCGCATAGAAGGCGTCGCCTTCCGGGGCGGCGGTCCAGGAAAACCACCGCCAGCCGCCGTCGGCGCCGCGCACCCGGTCCTCGAACCCCTCCACGATCTCCCCGCGCCTCAGCGCAATCAGGAGATCCTCGACGCCGGCATGGTCGTCCGGGTGGATGAGCAGGTTGAAGTTCGAGCCCACGAGGGCCTCGAGGTCATACCCCAGCACGCTGGTCCAGGCGGGGTTCACCCGCCGCAGCCGCCCGTCGAAGCCGGTGACGGCGACCAGGTCGGGGCTAAGTCGCCAGATGTGGCCGAGGTCCGGGCCCCCGCCGAGACCCCAGGACTCCGTGTCGCGGTCCGGTCCGGTCATGTCTCACGTTCGCCCAAGGCCGAATGGCGGCGTGCTGCGCCATGGTCGTTCGGCAGGAATATCCTTTTTCATGCACAAGGAAATACCCCGGCGGTTGCGAAAGCCACGTCGTAACCAAACGCCCGGGCCCGCAAAAGGTTGACCATCGCGGCCTAGTCCCGATTCCGAAGTTCGCATGCGCCTGTGGCGGGCTCGGACGAACTTCGGAGTCGATAAGGACACTAGCAAGTACATGTTTCTAATGTGCTTTTCGGATCTGAAGTTCGCTCCAGCGCTCGACCCGGATGCGGGCGAACTTCAGATCCAGCACACTAGCGGCGCGGCGGCATCGACCTGGCGCACGATCTGCGGCATGTGAGCCGGCATGCGCAACTCGCTCATCCTCGCCGCGGCGCTTGGCCTCCTCTGCGTCGCCCTCGGCGCTTTCGCCGCCCATGGGCTCTCCGATTTGCGGGCCCAGGGCTGGATGCGGACCGGGGCGGAGTACGGCTTCGTCCATGTCCTGGCGAGCCTGGCCTGTGCGCCGCTGGTGCAGGGGGGCGCGCGGCGCGCCGCCCTCGCACCGCCGTTCTTCCTGGCCGGCGCCGTGATCTTCGCCGGCACGCTTTCGGCGATGGCGTTCGGCGGACCGCTGTGGCTGGGCGCGATCACGCCGATCGGCGGGGTGCTGTTCATGGTCGGCTGGGGCGTCCTCGCCTGGGCCGCCCGCGACGTCAGGATCTAGGAAAGGCGAGCTCCCGGCCGCTGCAAATGAGCGCGCCGGAGGAGATGAACTTGCTAGTGTCCCTCTCGTCTCTAACGTCCGTCGGCCGCCGGCGGGCTTCGGACACGGAGCACTAGATGCGCGCCTGTTTCCGGACGTAGATAGGCTGATGGAACGCAACATGCTCTCGCCCGTCGTCTCCGGCGCCGCCTATCGGCGGGGGCTGTTCCCCGAGAACCAGGCCTTCGCGTCCGACTGGATACCGGTCGGCGGAGACCATGAGATCTTCTACGAGGAGTGCGGGCGGCGCGACGGCAAGCCCTGCGTCATCCTGCACGGCGGCCCCGGCGGGGCGATCAACCCGACCATGCGCCGTTTCTTCGACCCGTCGCGCTGGCGCATGGTGCTGTTCGACCAGCGCGGCTGCGGCCGCAGCCGGCCCAACGCCAGCCTCGAGGACAACACCACCTGGGCGCTGATCGAGGACATCGAGCGGCTGCGCGAGCGGCTGGGCGTCGAGAAATGGTGCGTGTTCGGCGGCTCGTGGGGGTCGACGCTGGCGCTCGCCTACGCCATCACCCACCCGGAGCGGGTCGAGAGCCTGGTGCTGCGCGGGGTCTTCCTGGTGACCCAGCGCGAGCTGCGCTGGTTCTACCAGGAAGGCGCCTCGATGCTGTTTCCCGACGCGTGGGAACGGTTCTGCGCCCCGATCCCGCCCGACGAGCAGGGCGACATGATCAGCGCCTACCACAGGCGCCTGACCTCCCCTGAACGGCGCGTCCAGGCCGAGGCGGCGGCCGCCTGGAGCCAGTGGGAGGGCGACACCATGTCGATCCGCGGGCCCGAGGCCAGGCCCTCGAAGTTCAACGAGATCGACTTCGCCATCGCGTTCGCGCGGATCGAGTGCCACTACTTCGCCAACGGCGGCTTCTTCCCGGAAGAGGGCTGGCTGCTGAACAACGTCGACAAGCTGCGCAGCATCCCCGGCTGGGTGGTCCAGGGCCGCTTCGACGTCGTCACGCCGATGGACGCGGCCTGGCGGCTGAAGACCGCCTGGCCCCAGGCCCGCTTCGAGATCGTCTGGGACGCCGGCCACGCCTCGACCGAACCCGGCGTTGTGGACGCGCTCGTGCGGGCGACCGATCAGGCGTATCGGGTGAGCTGATCCTCCCGCTTCTACAGCAACGTCCCCTTGCCGCTGGTGATCTCGGAGTAGCGGTGCACGCGTACGGCGTTGACCAGGCCGAAGCCGACCATCACCGTCAGCATCACCGTGCCGCCATAGGAGAGCAGCGGCATGGGCACGCCCACCACCGGCGCCAGGCCCATGACCATCGAACCGTTGATCAGCACATAGAGGGCGAAGGTCACCGTCACGCCGGCCGCCGCCAGCCGGCCGAAGTGGCTGTGGCTGAGGTAGGCGGTGCGCAAGGCCATGAAGATCACCACCGCATAGAGCGCCAGCACCGAAATGCAGCCGACGAAGCCGAACTCCTCGGCGAGCGTCGCGAAGATGAAGTCGGTCTGCTTCTCCGGCAGGAAGTTCAGCTGGCTCTGCGAGCCCAGGCCATAGCCCTTGCCCAGCAGGCCGCCGGAGCCCAGCGCGATCTTCGACTGCAGGATGTGGTAGCCCGAGCCGGAAGGATCGCCCTCCGGATCGAGGAAGGTCAGGATGCGCTTGCGCTGATAGTCGTGCAGGCCGAACATGATCGCCGGCGGCACCACGGCGACCGCCCCCACCGCGCCGATCAGGATCAGCCGCCACGACAGGCCCGCCAGGACCATGATCGCCCCGCCGGTCATCATGATCAGCAGGGCGGTGCCGAGGTCCGGCTGCTTCATGACCAGCGCCACCGGGATCATGATCAGGGCGCCCGGGATCAACAGCCACCAGGACAGCTGCGCCCGGTTGCCCGGCATGCCGTGGTAGAAACGGGCCAGCGACAGCACCAGGCCGATCTTCATGATCTCGGAGGGCTGGATGGTGATCGGTCCCACCTGCAGCCAGCGCTGGGCGCCCAACGCATGGTGGCCCACCACGTCGACCAGCACCAGCAGCACGCAGCCTACGGCGTAGAGCGGATAGGCGATCGCGAACCAGACGCGCAGATTGATCAGCGACAGCACGACCATGATGCCGAAGAAGGCCACGTAGCGGATCAGGTGCGGCGCCGCCCACGGCGTCCACGACGAGCCGGCGATCGAGAACTGCATGACGGTGCCGGCGACGGCGATCAGCGTCAGCGCCAGGCAGAAGATCCAGTCGATCTCGCCGAACTTGACGATCAGCCGGTCGCGTTCGCCCGGGCGGGTCAGGGCCGAGACGGTCATGGCGGGGCTCCTGAGGCGTCGTCGGCCGCAGACGGCTGCGGCGTCGTCGGCGCCGTGTCCGCCGGGGCGCCGGGCAGCGCGGTCGGCGCGTCGGGCACGCCGCCCCCGAGCTGGGCGTCCTCGGCGATCTTCGGCATCGGCAGCGGCTTTTCGATGCGCGCGCGGATCTCGGGGTCCTTCAGCAGGGCCACGCGCATGATCTCGCGGGCCCTGGGGGCGGCCGCGCCGGCGCCGAAGCCGCCGTGCTCGACCAGCACGCTCATCGCATAGCGCGGCGCGTCGTGCGGCGCGTAGGCCACGAACCAGGCGTGGTCGCGCATCCGCCATTCGCCGTTGGTGCCGTGCACGCCGTGGCCGCCGTTGTAGTTGAAGCCCTGGGCGGTGCCGGTCTTGCCGGCCATCTTGATGTCGCCAAGCCCCAGGTCGGCCACCGCCGCGGCGGTGCCGATGGTCGTCACCGCCTTCATCGCCTCGCGGACGAAATGGATGTGGTCCGGATTGACCGGCAGGTCGCCGAAGCCCGAGCCGCGCGGCTGCTCCACCCCGCCGATCGATTCCACCAGCCGCGGGTGCAGCGACTTCTCGCCGTTGGCCAGGCGCGAGACCATGACGCAGAGCTGCAGCGGGTTCTGGTGGGTGTAGCCCTGGCCGATGCCCATGCTGGGCGTCTCGCCCGGGTGCCAGACCGGGTCGTTCTTGAAGGCGCGCTTCTTGTAGGCGGTGTCGGGCACCAGGCCCTTCTTCTGGCCCGGGATGCCGATGTCGAAAGTCTGCCCCAGGCCGAAGCGGCGGGCCATGTTGGCGATCCGGTCAGGGCCGACGAACAGGGCGCACTGGTAGAAATAGATGTCGCAGGAGGTGGCGATGGCGGTGTGCAGGTCCTGCGCGCCGTGGGCCTCGTCACAGTGCCAGACCCGGCCGCCCCAGGCCCACGACTTGCTGCACACGTGGACGGTCTTCGGGTCGTAGCCCGCCTCCAGCGCGGCCATCGCCACCATGGTCTTGAAGGTCGAGCCCGGCGGATAGGTGGCGGTCAGCGCCTTGTTGAACAGCGGCTTTCGTTCGTAGAGGGCGAGCTGGCGGTACTCGGCGCCGGTCAGGCCGCGGACGAAGCGGTTGGCGTCGAAGCTGGGCCCCGAATACATGCAGAGGATATCGCCGGAGCGGCAGTCCATGACGACGGCCGCTCCGCTCTCGTCGCCGAACACCTCGACGGCCCGCATCTGGATGTCGGCGTCGAGGGTGAGCTTGATCTCGGCCCCCGGCGTGGCGGGGATGTCGCCGTCGGGGTCGGCGCGCACCTCGCGGCCATTGGCGTCCACTTCGACCTTGCGCGCGCCGGGCTTGCCGCGCAACTGCAGGTCGAAGGCCTTCTCCACCCCCTGCTTGCCGATCCGGAAGCCGGGGTTGAGCATGATCGGCTCGGAGTTCGGGCCGTCCTCGGTGATGTCGTCCTTGTTGACCTTGGCGACGTAGCCGACGACGTGGGCGAACGCCCCGCCCTGGGGATAGACCCGCACCTCGCCCATCTCGGCGCTGACGCCCGGCATCTCCGGCGTGCGCAGGTTGATGGCGCTGAACTGCTCCCAGCTCATGTCCTCGGCGACCTCGACCGGCGAGCGCTTGGGGGCGGCGGCGATCTCCTTGACGAGGCGGGACTGGCGCTTGTCGTCCAGCGGCACGAAGGAGGACAGGACCTTCAGCGTGTCGGGCACGTCGACATTCTTGTCGCGCGCCACCATCAGCCGGAAGTTCGGTCGGTTGGAGGCCAGGACCACGCCGTTGCGGTCGACGATCAGGCCGCGCGGCGGTGGCGCGAGCTTGAAGTTGAACTGGTTCGAGGCCGACAGCTTCTCGTAGCGCTGGGTCTCGATCAACTGCAGGTGGGCGAGCCGCCCGCCCAACGCCAGCAGGCCCGCGCCGGCGAACCCGCCCAGCAGAAAGGCGCGCCGGTGAAAGACGCCCTGACGCTCGTTGACTTCCTCGAAGAAGATCGCCGGTTCGGCCATCGGCCCTGCCTCAGCGGAACCGCACGTCGGCGTCTTCGAACATGTCGATCAGCCGGTAGGCGAAGGGGAACAGCACGACGGTCGACAGGAACTGCCAGCCGACCGGGACGAGGCTCGGCGTCGCGCGGTTGTCGAGCATGATGAACAGATAGCCGGACAGCTGGGCGATGGCGGTGACGATGCCGTACCAGATCCACAGCATGGTCCGGCTCTGGCCGGCCATCATGCTGCGGCCGCCGAGCAGGATGCCGTAGGCGAGCAGCAGGCACAGCGCCCAAAGCCCCATCGAGCCGCCCCAGAAGAGGTCCATGAACAGGCCCATGATCAGGACCCCGATCGGGGCCAGCACCGAGGGCCGGATCACCGCCCAGGCGAAAACCGCCGGCATGGCGAACAGCGGCTCGGGCAACTGCAGGCCCCAGAGACGGATCGGGATGCCGAAAAGGATGGTGGCGACGACGACCTGGATCAGCGGGACGCCGAGCCAGCGGGTCGGGTCGAGGCTGCGGACGGCGCTCAATGCGGCGGCTCCTCGGGCACGGGCGTCCAGTGCTTGGCCGGCTTGGCGGGGGGCGGATCGGCCTCGCTCGCCGCGTGGCTGGCGGCGGGCTTCTTGGCCTCGGAAGGCTTGGACGTGGCCGGCTTGGCCGCGGTCGGCTTTGTCCCGGCCGCCTGGGACGCCGTCGGCTTGGCGGCGATCGGCTTGGGAGCTGTGCTGGCGCTCGATGCGGCCGCGGCCGGCTTCTTGGGCTCCGCAGG
>NZ_DATELG010000376.1:0-6466 GCF_035276905.1 Phenylobacterium sp.
CCGACGATGCTGTCCGAGATCGTCGTCACCGCCCGCCGCCGGCCCGAAGGCCTGCAGAACACGCCGCTGATGGAGAACGTCGTCACCTCCGACAGCCTGCAGAAGCTGAACATCAAGCAGTTCCAGGACATCCAGGCGGTCGTGCCGGGCCTAAGCCTGGCGCAGAACGGCAGCGGCTATCAGGCAGCCGCCTCGCTGCGCGGCGTCACCTTCGACGTCAGCACCGGCGCCCAGCCGACCGTGGCGCTCTATCTGAACGAAGCGCCGGTCCAGGCGCTGTTCCTGTTCCAGTCGCTCTATGACGTCGGCCAGATCGAGGTGCTGCGCGGACCGCAAGGGACCAACCGCGGGGTCTCGGCGCCCTCCGGCGCGATCACTGTGAACAGCCACAAGCCGGACCTGTCGCAATACGGCGGCTATGCCGACGTCACCGCGACCGACCTCAGCGGACGGGCGGCCCAGGGCGCGGTCAATCTGCCGCTGATCAAGGACGTGCTGGCCTTGCGCGTCGCGGGCGTCATCGATCAGAGCGACCTGGACGGGGTCCGCAGCCTGCACAACCCGCTGCGCCCGCGGCAGACGACCAGCTCGGAGCGGATCAGCCTGGGCTACAAGCCGACCGACGACTTCAGCGCCAATGTCACCTACCAGCACCTGGACAAGCGGCTGACCGACTTCGACCAGGTCTCGGGCCCGGGCCAAGGCACGGCGCTGAACCCGGCGATCACGCCCGACCAGCGGCTCTCGGTCGAGGACGGCGCCAACGAGATCGCCCAGCACTTCGACGTCGTCACCGCCCAGGCCGACGCCCGGGTCCTGGGCGGCCAGCACCTGAGCTATGTCGGCTCCTATCTGAACTTCAAGATCAAGACCGCCAGCTCGCAGGACCAGGGCAACCTGCTACCGGGCGCGGAGCCCTACGCCCGCATCGCCGTCGCCCAGGAACAGACCACCCAGGAAATCCGCCTGGCGTCGGACAAGCCGCTGCGAGGGATGTTCGACTACATGGTCGGCGCCTACTACCGCTGGCAGAACAACGGCGGCCGCATCGTCAACACCGGCCCCCTGCTCCCCGGCGCGTTCGGCGACCCGAACGGCCCGTTCGACTTCGCCCACTTCAATCCGCGCTACCAGGCGCCGGTGATCATCGACGCCCCCTCGACCCTGCAGGAGACCTCGATCTTCGCCAACGCCACCTTCCACCTAGGGTACGGTGTGGAGCTCGGCACAGGCGTGCGCCAGATCTTCTCGATCGTCAAAAGCCAATCGCAGATCGCCATCGGCGAGGTCGTCTTCGCCCAGCAGCTGAGCGACATCGGGGCGGAGTCCTGCGCCGCGGCGGGCCTGGGCAGCACCTACCCGGGGACCTGTGACCGGATGCTTCCGGCCGGGCTCAGCCAAAGCGCCCAGCCGTTCCGCGCCTCCGAGACGCCGCACATCTACAACCTGTCGCTGTCGAAGCGGGTGACGCCGGGCCTGCTGCTCTACGCCAACACCGGAACCTCGTACCGCCCGCCGGTGGCCAGCATCGGCATCCAGGGCGACCTCGCCGCCTCCACCGATCCGGAGCTCAGCACCCTCACCTTCCATCCCTCGGAGCACACCCGCGCCTACGAAGCGGGCTTCAAGGCGACCTTCCTGGGCGGGCGCGGGCGCCTGAACGCGGCCCTCTTCCGCCAGCAGTTCGAGAATCTGACGGTCTTCGTCCCCGGCGTGACCTATGTGAACGTCATTCACACGCCCGTCCTCACGCGGCAGAACACCAACTTCGATTTCACCGCCAGCGTGGACGCGCTGGTCCAGGGCTTCGACATCGACTCGGCGTTCCAGATCACGCCCAACTGGAACGTCGCCTTCCAGCTGAGCTACGCCGACGGCAAGATCCAGGACTCCAAGGTTCCCTGCAACATCACCGACGCGGCCGGGAACGCCGTCTTCAACACCGGCGGGCTGATCTCGCTCTGTCCGGGCGGATCGTCCTCGCGGCTGCCGCTGTGGAACGCGAATCTGCAGACGGAATACGTGCAGCCGGTGTCCGACAAGGTCGACGGCTTCCTGCGCGGGCTCGTGAGCTATTTTCCGCAGAACCGCAACCGGGCGGAGCCCGACTTCACCGTCGACGCCTACAGCCTGATCAACCTCTACGCGGGCCTGCGCGGCCACGACGGCGCCTGGGAGGTCTCGCTGTTCGCCCGCAACACCTTCGACACCGACCGCGCCGTCGACGTGCAGTCGGTGCAGCTGAACGCCAACACCCAGCTCGGGGCCGCCTTTCCGGAGCTGGTCCGGCCGACCGGCTACTACCTGACCCAATCCACCCCGCGGCGCGAGGTGGGGATCAACGTCCACTACGCGTGGGGATCGCGCTGAGCGGCGTGCGCGCGATGGCCAGCCTGCGGCTGCGCCGCGAGCGCAGGACGTCCCACTTGTCCTCGGCCATGCGCGCGAACATGTAGGGCACGCTATCCTTGCGCGCCGCGATCGCCCTGATGCCGCTGGCCAGGCCGCCCTCGCGGCGCGCGTCGAGCACCTCGCGCAGGTCGACCTTGGCCTGCAGGTGCCGCACGTGCCGCCGCACGGCGAGTTGCTCGCGCGAGGTCAGCCCCGGCAGGTCGAGCAGACGGGCGCTGGCGTCGCGCAGCGCCCGCAGGTCCTGGGTGGTGTGCCGCACGCTCAGCGATCCGGCGCGCTCGACCGCCACATAGCCGCAAGGCGGAACGACCTTGAACAGCGCCCCATGGCCGAGGGCGGCGCTGTAGAGGATGACATCCTCGCCGAGCCGCAGGCTCTCGTCATAGGCCAGGGCGTGCTGGGCCAGGAAGGCGCGCCGCATCAGCGGCTTGAGGAAGCCGTACTCGCGCCGGGCCATCCCCGGGCGGCTGACGTTGGCCTCCAGGAAGCTGCTGAAGTCGAGGGTGATCGGCAGCGGCTCGCGATCGCCGATGACGCGACGCCCCGGAGCGCTCTCCGCGCCCTCACGCACCATCAACAGATCGTCGGCGACGAAGTCGCAGCCGTCGGCCTGGGCCAGCAGCCGCCTCAGCCGTCCGGGCTGGAAGAAGTCGTCGGCGTCGAGCGGGCAGATCCAAGGCGCGTCGGTGATGGCGATGGCCAGGTTGCGCGCGGCGGCCGGTCCGCCCGAAACCGGCAAGCTGCGCACCACCAAGCGCTCCGAGCCCGCCGCCGCCTCGCGTGCGACCGCCACCGTGGCGTCGGTCGAACCATCGTCGATCAGCACGACCTGCCCGGCTTCCGGCTCGGCGAGCGCGCTGGCCACCGCCCGGCCGACCGTCGCCTGGGCGTTCTTCGCCGGGATCATGACCGCGACCTTCGGCGTAGCGCTCGCTCCGCAGTCCTTGGGGCCGGATAGGGATGCCTGGTTCCTCACGAAGCGCGCGCCCCCATGCTCAGGCGGGCTGCTCCCTCAGCTCGACCTTAATTTCTGGAACACGGAAGGCGGCGGTTCGTTCCGCGCGCGCAGATCAGGACGTCGCCCGGGTGACCTGGGTCGAGATCCGCGGGCGCAGATAGGCGTGCTTCAGCATGGTCATCGACTTCGGCAGGACCATGCCGAACAGCGAGGCGAAGGTGTAGCTGGCGTCGGCGACGATCACGCTCTCGTTCGCCTGCAGGTAGCCCGCCGGCAACGACGGGTCCCCGGCCAGGGTCCAGTTCTGGCTGACCGACCAGTCCTGCTTCACCACGCCGTTGGCGTCGGCGGTGAAGCTGGTGATCCGCTCGCCGAGCTGGCTGGTCGAGAACGGCGTCACCAGCAGGGCGCCGGCGGCCAGGATGTCGTTGAGGTCGCCCGGGCTGACCGACTGTTCCTGGGCCGTAAGGTCGGCGAGCGCGCCGGCGACGTGGGCGATGCGGCGGTGGGCTTCCAGCGCCTGGACCACCTCCACCGTGCCGAGGTGGAAGACGATCAGCAGCGGCGCCGCCATGGCGAACTCGATCGCCGCGGCGCCGCGCTCGCAGCGCCGCCAGGCCTTCGCGAGCCTCATGCGTAAGGCTCGTTGCGGAAGGCGGCGCGGGTGTCCAGGATCGCCTGGGTCGGCCCGGCGAGCTGGAAGTTGCCGGCGTACATCGGCAGGATCAGCGGCCAGGTGTAGGTCGCCCGGACCAGGACGATGTCCCCCGCCCCGCCGGCGTTGAACTGCCCGGTCGCCGCGGCGCCGGCGGCCGGCCCGGCGTCGGCGAAGTTCGGCGTCACCTGCACGCTGGTCTTGAGGCGGGCGTGGCAGTCCGCCGAGCTCTCGACCATGTTCGCGCAGATCATGTCGACGAGGGCGGTGGTGTTCGCCGGGCGGTCGGAGGCGCCGGTGCGGATCTTTCGCGCCACGTCCATCACCGCCGCGTCGAGATTGCTCGAGACCACCTCCAGCATGCCCACCTCGATGGTCGCAATGATCAGGGCGATCGCCATCGGCGCGACGAAGGCGAACTCGATCGCCGTCGCCCCAACGTCGTCGCGTCTGAATGCACGCAGGCTCATGCGTCAAACCTCCCTCAACTGGCTTTCGAAAGTCTGGATGAGCACAACCAAGAATAGGTTACTATATCCGCCGGAACATATTTAACCAGTTCCTCAAAGCACACCTTAACGTTGTGACCTCATAAGCACGCCATGCATGTCGTTTCATGGATGGGGCAATGAGAAACCTGCTCGCCCGACGATTCCGCGCCGACCAACGGGGCAACGTCGCAATGCTGACGACCCTCGCCATCGTCCCGCTGACGATCGCCTCGATGGGCGCGGTCGACCTCACCCACGGCATGGCCGCGCGCGTGGAGTTGCAGGACGCCCTGGACGCCGCCGCGCTCGCGGCCGGGCGCAGCGGGGCCGCGGACAACGCCACGTTGCAGAAGACCGGCCAGCGGCTCCTGCAGCAGAACCTCGCCGACGCCAGCGACCTCACGCTCGCCGCCTCCTCCTTCAAGCTCGGAGACAGCGGCCAGGTGGTGGCCTCGGCGACGGTGACCTACGCCTCGACCTTCGCCGCCATGTCCGGCCATCCGGGCGAGGCGTCCGCCTCCACCGAGGTGACGCGCGCCAACAGCATGCTCGAGATCGCCCTGGTGCTCGACAACACCGGCTCGATGGACGACACGTTGGGGTCCGGCGACAAGAAGATCGCCCTGCTGCGCACGGCGGCGGCGAACTTCGTCGACACCATGGCCGCCGCGGCCAAGTCGAGCTCGGTCTCGGACTCGATCAAGATCTCACTGGTGCCGTTCTCCAACACGGTGAAGGTCGGCGCGAACTACAAGACCGCAACCTGGCTCGACCAGGCCGGCGTGGCGTCGATCAACAACGAGATCTTCACCAAGAAAAAGGGCGTCACCCAGGCGGCCAACCGCTTCACCCTGTTCGACAATCTCGGGACAACGTGGGGCGGCTGCGTCGAGAACCGCAAGGCGCCGTACGACATCCAGGACACCGCCCCGTCGACCAGCGCGCCGGACACGCTGTTCACGCCATTCTTCGCACCTGACGAGGCGGACAACGTCAAGGACTGGCGCGGCGACAAGGCCGACAACGAC
This sequence comes from Phenylobacterium sp., assembly GCF_035276905.1. Taxonomy (GTDB): domain Bacteria; phylum Pseudomonadota; class Alphaproteobacteria; order Caulobacterales; family Caulobacteraceae; genus Phenylobacterium. The sequence goes on from NZ_DATELG010000376.1 coordinate 5,545, forward strand.
TACGTGAAGGATCCCACCAAGGAAAACAACGTCACGCTCGACCAGTGGGGCAAGCAGGGCAGCATCCTCAAGTACACGAAGGCCAACAAGACGGTCACCACCCTCGACGCCACCATCGGGCCCAACAGCGGCTGCGGCATGCAGGCGATCCAGCGCCTCACGACCGATTTCGCCGGCCTGAAGGCGGCGATCGGCCAGATGGTCGCCGTCGGCGACACCAACATTCCGATGGGTCTCGTCTGGGGCTGGCATACGCTCTCGCCCAACGCGCCCTTCGCCGATGGCGTCGACTACCTGGCGGCGAAGCACAAGAAGATCGTTGTGCTGATGACCGACGGTCAGAACACGATGAGCAATAATTCGTACATCTTCGACAAATCCCACTACTCGGGGAACGGCTACATCTGGCAGGGCCGGATCCTGAAGGACAACAACCCCCTCACGCCAGTCAACGACGTCAACAGCAGCGACAGCGACCGCACCGCGGCGATGGACGACCGCCTGAAGCGACTCTGCAACAACATGAAGGCGACCAGCGTCGGCATCGAGATCTATACGATCGGCGTGGGGGTGACGACCAGCAGCCGCGCCCTGCTCAAGAGCTGCGCCACGGACGCGAACCATTACTTCGACGTAACCACGGGGACGGCGCTGAATCCCACCTTTCTCAGTATCGCCAATCAGATCGCCCAACTGCACCTATCCAAGTAGATCGAGCTTACTCTGGACGCCCTGCCATGGCTAACGCCCCGCTAACCTTGGACTAGCGGGGCGTATACCGCAAAATAATCCCTCAGGATCAGAGTTCCCCCAAACAAGCCCAGAGAAGGTGGGGGCCCCGGATGCTCAAAGGCACGTTCAGCTACACGCCTCCTGCGGCTCTCGCGGGCAGCGCGCGCGACTACCGCCATGCCCGCGGCGC
>NZ_DATELG010000377.1:0-4165 GCF_035276905.1 Phenylobacterium sp.
CGCTTCGGCTATTCCTTCTCCACCTGGCGGCTGCACCTGCGCGGCGAGACCATCCGCAGCGCCCGCGACGTCGGCTGGGTGCGCACGCTCACCGCCGGCCGGATGATGCGCACCGACGTCCCGACCATCGCCGAGACCGCCACCCTGGCGGAATTCCGCCGCCGGTTCCCGGCGGGCGGGCCCTCGCGCGTGGTGGTGCTCGACTCCGAGGGCCGCTACGCCGGCATAGCGCCGACCGCGACGGCCTATGTCGAGAGCCACCAGCCGGAGGAGCGGGCCGCGGCGCTGGCGGTCAACAAGACCGCCACCCTGGCCCCGCAGATGAACATCGCCGAGGTCATGCAGGCCTTCGACGCCGCCCAGAGCGAGGAACTGGCGGTCGTCGATCCGGACGGCGCGGTGCTGGGCGTGCTGGCCGAGGTCTATGTCTCGCGCCGCTACGCCAAGGAACTTGAGCGGGTGCAGGAAGGGGTGTTCGGCGAGATCTGACCGGGGCGCGGCCTAATAGGCGCGCAGGAAGAAGACCACCGTCGTCGCATAGGTGATGGCGAGCGTCGCCGCCCGCACCCAGAGCGCCGGCAGTTTCATCCCCACGCGGGCGCCGAGGACGCCGCCCGCGACGCCGCCGAGCGCCACCGGCGCGGCGCGCGTCCAGGCGATCAGGCCCAGGCCTGCGAACAGCACGCAGGCCGCGGCGTTGGCGCAGGTCAGAAGCAGGGTGCGCGCCGGCGCCAGCCGCTGGATCGGCAGGTCGGAGACCAGCACCCAGCTCGCCATCATCAAGAGGCCCACCGCCCCGCCGAAGTAGCCGCCGTAGACGCCGAGCGCGAACTGCAGGGCCGCCGCGCCGCCGGCGTGCAACCTGAACTCGCTGCGCTCCAGCGCCCGGCGCAGCCGGGTCCCGAAGGTCAGCGTCAGGCTGGCGAGCAGCAGGAGCCAGGGGACGATGGCCCGGAACGCCGCCTCGCTGGTCAGGTGCAGCAGCCAGGCGCCGACGGCGCCGCCGGCCAGGGTCAGGCCGGCCAGGGTCCGCATCGCCAGCGGGCCGAAGGCGGTGAGATGCCGCCGGAGCGTCCAGGCGCTCGCCGCCGCGCCGGGCAGGAGGGCGGTGTTGCAGGTGGCGTTGGCTACGGTAGGCGGCAGGCCGCTGGCGATCAGCGCCGGAAAGGCCGCGAACGTGCCGCCGCCGGCCAGCGCGTTCATCACGCCGGCGACGAGCCCGGCGCCCGCCAGCCCCGCCATCTGCCGCCAAGCTTCCACGCGGGCCACATGCCCCGCCCCGAGGCGCTGGCGCAAGCCGGAACCAACTGGTTACCAAACGCTTAAGCTTGTGGCCCGGCGCGTGCTAGGACCGCGGGGGGAGGTTCCATAATGAGACTGTTCGCCTGGGCCGCGCTGGCGGCCTGCATCTGCGCCGCGCCGACCCTCGCCGCCCCGCAGATCTCCGCACTGGGGACACCCGCCGCGCCCACCGCCGCGGCGAGCGATCCCCAGGCCGCCGCCGCGGTTCGTGTCGCCATGCGTCAGGAGACCCTGCCGCCGGGCGGGAGCCTTCCCGAGCACAGGCAGAGCGGCGAGCGATACCTCTACGTCGTCGCCGGCCGGCTGAAGGTCTCGAACCTCGTGACCGGCGAGGAGCAGGTCGTCGAGGCCGGCAAGATGGCGGCCGAGCAGCCGGGCGACTGGCATGTCGCGGTGGCGCTCGGCGCCCAGGCCGCGACCTTCTACGTGATCGACCGCGGCCCGGCGGACGGGGCCGCGACGACGGCCGCGAATAACGACGGGAACTGAGGGTCTTCTAAAGGTTTTCGCGCTACGCTGTCGTCACAGTCACGCCGCCTTGCGCGGCCAGCATGGACGTCGCTCAAGTCGGCGTCCGACAGGAGGAAGGGGATGGAAGAGGTCATGGGTGACGACACCTTCGGCCGCGAGGATGCGCCGCCGGAGCTGCGCCTGCCGCCCGTCCAGCGCGCCCTGCGCCGGGTCCGCCCGGTGAGCGACGCGCTCGCCCGCCAGGGCCGCGACGCCGCCGACGTCATCGGCCGGCAGGGCCAGACTTTCGGCCGCTTTTCCGCCGAGCAGGTCAAGGCCCGTCCGTTCGCCGCCGCCGCGGTGGCGCTCGCCGCCGGCGCGGTCCTGGGCGCCCTGCTCTCGCCGCGCCGCCGCGGGCACTGAATCCCGGTCGTCCGCCCACGGGGGCCGCGGCGAATACAACCATTTGACGTGGCGACGAAGCATTCTCGCTAGGCGCCGCGGGCGCCGCAGCGTAGCTTCCGCGCGAGGGACGCGTCGGGGATCAGTCGTGATCAAGGCTCTATCTGCGGCCGCAGCGACGGCCACGCTCCTCACCTCCCAGGCGGCGGCCGCGCCCGCCGTGCGGCCGGAAGCCCCGGCCTGGGTGATCGCCCCCGGCGCCGACGGCTGCCGCACCGAGCTGGAGCTCACCGGCGATGGCGTCGCGGTCCCGGCGGCGCTTGTCTCGAACGGCGACGACGTCGATCTGGTCTTCGCCAAGCCCGACGCGCCGGAGCGGGCCTTCCTGCCGATCCGCATCGACCACAAGCCCTTCGCCAACCTCGTCATGCGCGAGGCCGACGGCAAGACCGCCGCCATGCGGCTGAGCGCCGAGACGCTGAGCGCCCTGCGCAAGGGCGGCGTGCTGCAGATCGGCTGGCTGGCCGACGCGCCGGTGCAGATCGGGCTCGCCGGGTCCGAGCAGGCGCTGGCGGACCTGCGCGTCTGCGGCGCCCAGGTCGCCCAGCGCTTCCGCGACCGCCAGGCCGCGCAGCAGGCGGCCCAGGAGCGCGCCGACGCCCAGGCCCGCGCCCAGGCGCTGGCGGACGAGCAGCTCGCCGTGGTGAAGGCGCAGAAGGAGGCCGCCGAAGCGGAAGCCCAACGCAGCGCCGCCGAGACCGAGCGCCTGAGGGCGGCGGCCGAGGCGGACCGCCAGCGGGCTCAGGCCGAGGCCGAGCAGCAGGCCCAGGCGGACAGCTATCCCTACCGCCGCGCCCGGACCTATCCGGACGATCCGCGCGACGACTACGCGCCCGATCCGTACCAGAACGATCAGACCTATCAGCCGCAGTACCCCTACCGGCGCTGGTAAGCGCGCCAGGGCGCTGCAGGGAGGGCTCTGCAGGGCGGGCGCTGCGGGCCGGGCGCTACTCCGGCGAACGATCGTTAGGCCGTCCTTATCCCGCACGCGCGAGCGCAGGTCCGTCGCGGAGATCCTGCGCTTTCGGAGTGGCGACGCCCGCACGGGCTTCGGTGCGTGTCTGCTTTCCACGCCGCCGCAGCGGAACGAAACTAGTCCCCGCGCGCCCCGCTGAGAACCCATGGAAGAGCGACGCTAGCGACAGCCTTAACGACACAGTAAGTATAATTCTCGCGGCATAGCTCAGAACGCAATTCTGACCATGCAGAACCTCGACGGCCCCTGTATTGTTAAGATGTATTTCATGCGCCCTCGGCATCATTCTCCAAAACAGGTGCGATGGTGATGCGGACGCTGCAACTGGATCTTGCGAAGGACGACGCGGTCATCGACGCGCGCCTGCTCTTCAGGCAGGACGACGATCTGATCGTCGACTTCCGTCGCCGCATGGATTCGGCGTTGAAAGTCTTGCGCAAGCACGAGGAAGCGGCGCGCCGGGAGGGGGGCTTCTGATGGATGCCGCCAACCAGCCCCGCAACCTGAAGGTCCTCATCGTCGACGACGAGCCGGTCAACCGGCTGGTCCTTGCCCGCATGGTCGAACACCTGGGCTCGCAGTGCATCGAGGCCGCGAGCGCCGCCGAGGCGCTGGAAGTGCTGCGCCAGCAGCCCGTCGACCTGGTGCTGATGGACATCCAGATGCCCAAGATGAGCGGCATCGAGGCGGTCGAGCTGCTGCGCGCCGATTCCGGCCCGAACCGCGACGCCCCGGTGGTCGCGGTCACCGGCGACACGACCCGGTCGCGCCGCGAGTATCTGCAGCTCGGCTTCGACGACTACGCCAACAAGCCGATCTCGCTGGCCTCGGTCGGACAGATGCTGAGCGCCCGCCGCCAGACTCGCGCCCCCGCCCACAGCAGCGGCGTCGGCCTGGCCCGCGCCTGGCGCTAGTCTTACTGAGTCATCTCGCCACATCCACGTTGGTCGCGGGACGCTTCAGCCTTGGTGCTTC
>NZ_DATELG010000378.1:0-6038 GCF_035276905.1 Phenylobacterium sp.
CTGGGCCACACGTTTCCGCAGACTCGTCCGCGACTACGAACGACTGCCCGAGACCGTCAAAGGCCTCCACTTCGCAGCCTTCGCCTGCATCATGCTCAACAAGGCTGTCGCCACTATGTTGAGTTCCTAACAGCCTCTAGGCCCCCAGTTCCTTGCGCACGAACCGGTAGGTCTGCCGCTTCTCGCAGGCGCAGGCGCGCATCTGCCCCTCGTCGTTCCACCAGATCAGGGTCGGGTAGCGCAGGTCGACGCCGTTGTCCTTCAAGAGCGGGCGCAGACGGTCGACCATCGAGCGGCCGCTCTCGACCACCGCCAGGCGCGCCATGTCCCCGTCGGCGGGCGGGACGCCGGGCGCCTTCCAGGCCTCGACCGGGACCGCCTCCCAGGCCTCCAGCAGCTTCCAGTCGCGCGTCAGCCAGAGCTGGGCCACGGTGGCCCGCTCGATGGGCGTGGACTTGGCCAGGCCGTTGACGTCGCGCCGGGCGATCTCGATCACCCGGGTGTCGACGTTCGCCGCCTGCAGCGCCGGGAACTCCTCTGTCCGGAAGCGGATGCAGTCGGGGCAGCTGCGGAACGAGACCATATAGAGCGGCTTGCCCTTCAGGCCCGGCGACACCCAGCCGGAATGCTCGATCAGCTGGACGATCTCGGCCTGGTGGCGCGTGATGGTCTTCGGCCGCCAGCGCAGCTCGAAGCTCCACGTCGCCCAGACGCCGGCGGCGATCACCGCCAGGATCAGGACGATCGAGCCCCACAGCTTGAACCGTCGCATGCCGCAGCCTCCCGCCGCCGAGATTTACGCAACCGTCAGCGGCAGGTTAGGCCCAAGCGCAACCTTCGCAAGACGCAAGCTGGCGCAAATCAAGTTATGCGGGGATGGCGTCCAGGTGGTCGGGGGACGCGGCGTGCAGGAAACGCCCGGCGACCGAGCCGTCGCGCAGGAAGATAGACACCTCGGCGCTCTCGCCGCGGGCCGCGTAACGGCGGGCAAGCGCCCGCGCCGCCGCCTCGGCCTTGGCGCCGGCGACGAAAAGCATCTCATTCTCGAAGACGGTCGAACGGACCGCCCAGCCGTTCCCGACAGGAACGACGGAAATCTTCAGAGCCATACTGAGCTCCAGCTACTCTTACGGGAGAAGTCCCCGCTTCTCGCGGGGCGATTTAGGCCTGCTACGCGACGGCATGATGACGTCTGCGCGGCGAAGCTGCGTTCAAAGCCGCATCCGGCTTTCAGGTTTTCGACATCGCAGCATGGGCCCCTCTCGGCTCCAAGGACACGACACTGTGTAATGGCGCCGACCGCGACCGGCCACGCAAGAAGTTTTGACTCCAGCAAGAGTTTTCCGGGGGCGCCTGGCGGGAACCAGTTGCGAGTTCGGCGCCACCGGCCTGCGCGGCTGGAGGAGCCGGCATTTGGCGTCGCTTCCCCGCGGCCGCAAGGGCGCGCGGCCGAACTTCGTGCACGGACTTGCCCGGCTGCTGCGGCGCGGCGCATCCTTGCGTCCCAGAATGACGCTCGCCTCGCCCGTCCAGTCCCTGCCGCGCCAGCGGCCCGCGCCGCACATCGTCGACGTGCTGATCGCCGAGCGCGCGCCGAGGCTAGCGGCCAGCCCGATCTGGCCCCTGGCGCGGCCGCTGCTCTACGCCCTGCTGGACTACCGCAAGGCGCGCCGGATGGCCGACGCCATCGCCCCGCTCTCGGGCCAGGCGGCGCTGGACCACGTCTCCGACCTGCTGGCCCTGAAGGTCGAGGCCCGAGGCCTGGAGCGCACGCCCCCGTCGCGCCGGCTGATCGTGGTCTGCAACCATCCGACCGGCATCGCCGACGGGATCGCCGTCAACGACGCCCTCAGACGCGTGCGTTCCGACCTCTGTTTCTACGCCAACGCGGACGCCCGCCGCGTCTCGCCGCGCCTCGACGAGGTGCTGATCCCGGTGGAATGGATCGAGGCCAAGCGGACGCGCCAGAGCGCGCGCCTGACCCTCGAGGCGACGCGGGCGGCGATGGAAGCCGAGCGCTGCCTGGTGATCTTCCCCTCGGGGCGGCTGGCGCGCCGCCAGGCCGACGGCCGCCTCCTCGATCCGCCCTGGGCGCCCACCGCGATCGCCGTGGCCCGCAAGCACCGCGCGCCGGTGCTGCCCATTCACGTCGCCGGCCCCTGGTCGACCCTCTTCCACCTGTTCCACGGCTGGTCGCAGGAGCTGCGCGACATCACCCTGTTCCACGAGCTGCTGAACAAGCGGGGCGGCCGCTTCGCGCTGACCGTAGGCGCGCCGATCCCGCCCGAGGCGCTGGCGGGCGACGCCGCCGAGATCACCAAGCGGCTGAAGGCCCATGTCGAGGAGACCCTGCCGGCGAACCCGGATGCGGGGTTCTAAGATCCTCCCCCTCAGGGCGCGAGCAGTTCAGGCTTCGCCTTTTCTCGGGGGCGAGACGGGCTAAAACCGTCACATGGACCTCCCCGCCACTCTCACCCTGCCCGACGAGGCGGCCACGCAGGCGCTCGGCCGCGCCATCGCCGCGGCGCTGCAGCCCGGCGAGGCGGTGTGCCTGACCGGGCCGCTGGGCGCCGGCAAGTCGACCCTGGCGCGGGCGCTCGTGCGCGCACTGACCACGCCGGACGAGGAGGTGCCCTCGCCCACCTTCACCCTGGTGCAGTTCTACGAGGGGCCGCGGCTGAACGTCGCCCACTTCGATCTCTATCGCCTCTCCTCGCCCGAGGAGGCCTATGAAATCGGTCTGGACGAGGCGCTCGACCAGGGCGCGGCGGTGATCGAATGGCCCGCGCGGCTTCAGGACGCCCTGCCGCGCGACCGACTCGATGTAGAGATTGCGCTTTCGGACAATGACAAGGCCCGCGTCGCCCGGCTGGCGGCGCACGGGGCGTGGGAAGGACGGCGACTTGAGCTTTGATCGTGAGGCGCTGAAGACGGCGTTCCTGGCGCGCCACGGTTTCGACCGCGCGCGGCGGGAGCCCTTGAGCGGCGACGCCTCGACGCGCCGCTACGAGCGCCTGCATCTGGCCAGCGGCCAGCGCCTGATCTTCATGGACCAGCCGCCGGCGCTGGAGAGCTCGGTCTGCCCGCCGGACGCGACGCCCGAGCAGCGGATCGCGCTCGGCTACAACGCCGCCTCGCGCCTGGCCGCCGGCTCGGTGGCGGCCTTCGTCGCCGTCGCCGGCTACCTGCGCGAGCGCCGGCTTTCGGCGCCGCAGATCCTGGCGCACGACTGCGCCGCGGGCCTGGCGGTGCTGGAGGACCTGGGCGATGGCCTGTTCGCGACGCTGATCGAGGAGGGTTTGCCGGAGCGGCCGCTTTACGAAGCCGCGGTCGACGTCCAGGCCGCGCTGCAGGAGGCCCCGCCGCCCCAGGTGCTCGAAGCCGGCGGCGCGGCCTGGCCTCTGCTCAGCTACGACACCCTGGCGCTGAAGATCGGCACGGACACCTTCCTGGAGTTCTGGCCGCAGTTCGCGCGGATCGCCGCCTTCCCGGCCGAAGCCGTCGCCGAGTGGGACGCGCTCTGGGCGCCGGTCTGGGTGCGCGGCGAGGCCGGCGCCTGCGTCTTCACCCACCGGGATTATCACGCGCAGAACCTGCTCTGGCTGCCGGAGCGGGCGGGCGCCGCGCGCGTCGGCCTGCTCGACTTCCAGGATGCGGTCCGCGCCCACCCGGCCTGGGATCTGACGCACCTGCTGCAGGACGCCCGCCGCGACGTCTCGCCGGAGCTGGAGGCCGCAATGCTCGACCGGTTCCTGGACCGGCGGACCGGCATCGACCGCGAGGCCTTCCTCGCCGACTACCGGGCGCTCGCGGCCGCCAACGCCGCGCGGATCCTCGGCCGGGTGTTCGCCCGCCAGGCCCTGGCCGGCCGCGACCAGTACCGGGCCTACATGCCGCGGACCTGGCGCTACCTGGAGCGCAATCTGCGGGATCCGGCGCTCGCCGGGCTGCAATGCTGGTTCGACCGCCACGTGCCGGCCGAGGCGCGCGCATGAGCGCTCCGGGACCAAAGACCGCCATGGTGCTGGCCGCCGGCCTCGGCACCCGCATGCGGCCGCTGACGGATTCCATGCCCAAGGCCCTGGCGCCGGTGGCCGGGCGCACTCTGATCGACCGGGTGCTGGACGAGCTGGTCGCCGCCGGCGTCGAGCGGGCGGTGGTCAATGTCCACCACTTCGCCGACCAGATGGAGACGCACCTGGCCGGCCGCCGCGACCTGGAGGTGCTGATCTCCGACGAGCGCGAGCTCTTGCTGGATTCCGGCGGCGGCATCCAGAAGGCGCGCCGGCTGCTGGGCGAGGCGCCGTTCTTCGTCGCCAACATAGACTCCCTGTGGACCGAGGCCGGCGAGCCGCCGCTCGAGGCGCTGAAACGGGCCTGGGACCCGGCGGCGATGGACCTCCTGCTGCTGCTGGTGGCGCGCGGGCGCGGCATCGGCTTCGAGGGGCCGCAGGGCTTCCTGATGGACGATGCGGGCCGGCTCACCCACTCCGCCTCGCCCGACGTGGTCACGCCCTTCGCCAACGTCGGCTTCGGCATCATGAAGCCGCAGATCCTCGACGGCTCGCCGTTCGCCGGCCCGTTCTCGATCGTGCCCGTCTGGCATCGGCTGCAGGCCGAGGGCCGGCTGCACGGCGTGCCGATGGACGCCTTTTGGATGCACGTCGGCGACCCCGCCGCCCGCGACCTGGCCGAGATGCGGCTGGAATGAGCGCGCTCTTCGGCGCCCCCGGACCGCGCTGGTTCAACATCCCGGCGCACCGGCCCTTCGCCGAGGACCTCGCGCGCGGCCTGTTCGAGGCGCTGAGCCCGCTCGGCCCCGAGGCCCTTTCCGAGGCGACGGTGCTCACCCCCACCCGCCGCGGCGCACGCGCCCTGGCCGACGCCTTCGTCGCCGCCGCCGACGGAACCGCGGTGCTGCCGCCGCAGATGCGGCCGCTGGGCGACCTGGAACAGGGCGAGCCGCCGTTCGAGCCCGGCGATCTGGCGCTCGACCTGCCCATCGCGATCGAGCCGCTGCGCCGGCGCTTCGAGCTCACTCGCCTGGTCGCCGACCACGAGCGCCTGCTGCCCGGGCGCGAGCTGACCGCGGCCTCGGCCCTGGAGCTGGGCGAGGCGTTGGGCGGCTTCCTCGACAGCCTGCAGATCGAGGAGATCGAGGCCGGGGACCGGCTCGCCGACCTGGTCGAGGCGGACCTCGCCGAGCACTGGCGCGTCAGCCGCGACTTCCTGGAGACGGCGCTGCGCGAGTGGCCGAGGCGGCTGGCGGCGCTGGGCGTGATCGACGTCTCCGAGCGGCGGGTGCGGCTGCTGCGCCGGCTGGCCGAGGTCTGGACGCTGAACCCGCCGCGCGGCGTGCTGGTGGCCGCGGGCTCGACCGGGACGGCGCCCGCCACCGCCGAACTCCTGCGGGTGATCGCCGCAGCGCCCCAGGGCTGCGTCGTGCTGCCCGGGCTCGACGACAGCCTGGCCGAGGACGCTTGGCGACAGGTCGGCGAGCAGCACCCGCAGGGCGCGATGCGACGGCTGCTGGCCCGCGCCGCCGTCGAACGCGCCGAGGTCCTGACCTGGCCCGCCTCCCAGGGCTTCGCCAGCCAGGCGCGCTGGCGCCGGCGGGTGGTCAACGAGGCGCTGCGCCCGGCGGAGGCCACGGCGGACTGGCTGCACGCCATCGCCGCCCTGCGCGACGAAGGCGGCGCCGACGGGGTCGACCCGATCGCCGAGGGGCTTTGCGGCCTCTCCACCGTCAGCGCCCGCAACGAGGACGAGGCCGCCACGGTCGCGGCCCTCCTGCTGCGCGAGGCGCTGGAGACGCCAGGCCGCACCGCCGCCCTGGTGACGCCCGACCAGACCTTGGCGCGGCGGGTGACGGCGAAGCTGGGACGCTGGGGCGTCGTCCCCGACTCTTCTGCAGGCGAGGCGCTGGCCGGCTGCCGAGTCGGCGCGCTGACCGCGCTGGTCGCGCGCCTGGCGGCCGATCCGACGGCGCCGGCGCCCCTGCTGGCGGTGCTGAAGCACCCGCTCGTGCGCCTGGGCCT
>NZ_DATELG010000379.1:0-3837 GCF_035276905.1 Phenylobacterium sp.
CCGCCGCATGCTGCGGATCGGGACCGGCGGCTTCAGCCACTGGCCGCGCTGGTCCTTGTACTTGGTCTCGCCGTTGGTCGGCAGCGACAGGATCTTGGCGACGACCGGCATGCCGGAGACGACGTGGCCGAAGGCGGCGTAGCCGAGGTTGTCGCCCGGCTCTCCGGGATGGGCGTCGAGATAGGGCTCGTCGCTGGCGCAGATGAAGAAATTGTTGGTCGCGGTCCCCGGATCGAAGCGGCCGAGCGAGAGCGTGCCGGTCACGTGGCGCAGGCCGGTCATGGTCGTGCTCTCGTGCTTGATCGGCGGGAACGGCTTCACGCGCGCCGCCGGCCGGCCGACGATGGTGCCGCCCTTGCGGTCGTCCGGATCGCGCGCGGCGCGGAAGAACTCGCCGTTGTCGTAGGCGTGGGCGTCGACGTAGCGCAGGAAGTTGGCCGAGGTCAGCGGCGCGCGCTTGTCCTCGAGCTCGACGACGATCACTCCGCGGCTGGTCTCGATCCGCACCCTGGGCTTGGCCGCCGCGGCGAAGCCCGCGGCCGGCGCGCTCATCAAAAGGCCGGCGGCGCCGAGGAAACTGCGGCGTGCGAGGTTGGCGCTGCCCATCGGCGACCGGCTCCTTGGTTCGGGGAGCCCTTCTTAGCGTCGGCGCCGTGGCCAGGTCGAGGCAGAGCGCGCTTGCGACAGCGCGCCCACGATTCCGCGTTCCGCAAGCCGGTTTATTTGCTATACGGAGCATTCGGCGGCCAAGCTTTACTAATTGCGCGCGGCGGAATCGCTCTCTTATCGGCCGCGCCATGACCAGTGCGCGCGATCTCGCCTACCAGGCCGAATACCAGAAGCGACGCCGCGCGATAGCGCGCGCGGCGGGCGACCATCAGCTGAACCTGACCGTGCCGCACGAACTGGTGGCGCGGCTGGACCATCTGAAGCTGGATCGCGGGCTCGCCAATCGCAACGACGCCCTGGCCACGGTGCTGCGCGAATATTTCGCCAGCGGCCCATCAAAAGGAAACCCGCCGTGAGCGCATAGAAAAACCCGGCTCGCCTGAACGCGCCGGGTTCCTCCAGGTCATTCGCTAGACGGGTTTGCCGACCCGCCCGAGCCAGTAAGTCCTGCTCCTTCTAGCGCATCACCCACATCGCAGCAATCGACAACGCGCGTTCGCGCGACGGGATTTTGCGTGCCCACGGCTCCCTCTCAAGGAGCTTGGAATGCAGTCCGTCGAGCACGGGACAGGCGACGTACGTCGCATCGCCGCCGCCCAGAGGGCCGCGGCGCGTCTCGCCGATTCTTATCAAGGCCTGCCCGAAGGAATCAGCAAGGCCATGCTGCTCGACAGGTTCGAGCGCGCCGCCCCGCGCCTGGGCGTCGGCGACGGCGTGGTGCGCCTGGTCCGTGCGCTGGTGCGCCTGACCCAGGAGCAGGACTGGACCGGCGGCCGCTTCCGGCCGATCGCCTGGCCGTCGAACGAGATGCTCGGCGAGGAACTGCAGCGCTCGCGCACCGTGGTGCAGGGGCTGATCCGTCAGGCGGTGCAATATGGCCTGGTGCACATGCGCGACAGCGGCAACGGCAAGCGCTGGGGCTATCGCGGCGACGCGGGCGAGATCGTCGAGGCTTATGGCTTCGATCTCGCGCCCTTGGCCGTACGCTGGGAAGAGTTCGCCGACCTCGCCGCCGCACGCGGCCTCGACGCGGCCCGCCGGCGCAAGCTGCGCACGAGGCTGGGCGAACTGCGCCGCGAGATTCGCACGGTCGCGGCCGACGCGATCGAGCGCGACTACGAGGGGTTTGACTGGCAGGCGGCGATCGATCAGGCCTCGGGCCGCTTGCCGCGCGGGGCGGAACTGGGCGACCTGGAAGCCCTCGAGCGCGAATACGCCGCCCTGCTTGCGGCGGTGGATGAGGCCTGGACGGCCGCCAGAGATGAGGAAAATTCCGAGCCCAGGGGCCAAGAATTCCGAGCTCACAAAGAACCTACAACCGATCCAGAAACTCAAAGAGTCACGTATCCGACTTTCCGTGAAAGAGTAGTCGCGGAACGGCCGAGCCAGGCTGAGGGCGGCGGGGCATTGCGGCCGTCGTCGATCCATGAGGAGGCGATCCCGCTTTCCCTGGTGCTCGAAGCGGTTCCGGAGCTGCATCCGCATCTCGACGATCCAGAGCGCGCGGGGTGGGAGGAGCTGATCGCCGCCGCCTACCAGCTGACCTTCCTCCTAGGGATCAGCCTCGGCGCCTGGCGGCAGGCGCGCGACCTTCTGGGCGCGACCCGGGCGGCGGTCGCGGTGGCCACCATCTACGCCCGCTGGAAGGGCGGCGAGATCAAGAGCTCGGCCGGCGGCTATCTGCGCGCCATGTGCGAGCGGGAATCCACCGGCGACCTGCATCTCCTGCCCAGCCTGTTCGGCCTGCGCGAGCGGCGTCACCCGCGGCGGAAGCCGGCGGAGCCGCTTGATTGACCCCGCACTGCGCATGGCGAGGCGCTGACCCGAGGTGCTCGGTTCACCCCGCCATGAACATCTCGAACGCCGCCTTCCAGGCCGGATCCCAGCGCGACAGCGCCGGCCGGTTCTCGATCAGGTCCTGGGCGTGCCAGAGGATGCGCTTCTGGTCGATCTCCAGAGTCGTCTCGTTGTCCTGGCAGAGGATGTAGAAGTCGCCGCGGCCGATCCCGTCGAGCATCCGTTCCACCACCTCTTCCGGCGTCCAGGCGCCCGGCGGCCGCTCGGGCGATCGGCGGGCGGTCATGCCGGTGTAGGTGAAGCCCGGGATCAGCAGGTGCGCGGTGACCCGGCAGCCGGGCCGGTTGCGCAAGGTGTGCGCCAAGCCCTCGGTCAGCGCCTTCACGCCGGACTTCGACACATTATAGGCGGTGTCGCCCGGCGGCTGGGTGACGCCTTGCTTGGAGCCGGTGTTGATCACCAGCCCCGGCTCGCCGCTGTCGGCCATGTCCGGGACAAACGCCTGCACCCCATGCAGCGCGCCCAGCAGGTTGACGCCCAGCACGCGGGCCCAGCCGTCAGGGTTGGAAAGCGCGTCTCCGCCGCCGCCGACCCCGGCGTTGTTCATCAGCACCGAGACGCGGCCAAATCGCGCCGCCACCTGCCCGGCCAGGTCCTCCACGGCGGTCCGATCGCCGACGTCGACGACGAAGGTCGCGTGGCCCCCCTCCCCTGCCCCGCCGAGCTGCTGCATCGTCTCCGCGAGGCCCGCGGCGTCGAGGTCGGCGAGCGCCAACCGCATGCCAAGTTCTGAGAAGCGGCGGGCCGCGGCGCGGCCGATGCCGCTGGCCGCCCCGGTGACGACGGCGGTGCGGCCGGGGCCGATGGCGGCGGGAAGAGGATCCATGAGCGTCGCTCCTTTCAGGTCCGCCGGCACTATGCCCAGCTGCCGGACGGCTGCAATCGCGACGAATCATCGAACGCATAGGCAGCATCCAAAAAGGCCTTTAAAACGTCCGTTACACTGATAACATGCCGTGTTAGCGTCATAAAGATGGTTCTCGCGGAAACCCTCATCTGGCCGCTCGCGCAGGCCGAGGACCTTGTCAGCCGGCTGGACGAGCGGGTCCGCACCTGCCCTTTCGCCGCCGGCTGGAGCGCGCGACTGGACTTCCTCGAGGCGGTCGCCTGGGGCTGGAACACCGGCCAGGTGGTCTCGAACGAAGAGCTGTTGCTGCACGACGAATCCATGGACCGGCAGATGCCCGGCGTGGCGCTGCGTGCCGCCCACGGTCTGATCCGCGCGCGGCGCAAGGCGATGGCCGGCGGGGCCGAGATCCTGTCCCCGGCCGGCGCGGCCTGGCTGGCCGGGCGACGCACGCATCCGCCCGC
>NZ_DATELG010000380.1:0-4270 GCF_035276905.1 Phenylobacterium sp.
CGGGGCGGCCGCGCGCCATTCGCTCTCGCCGGCGCGCGCCAGCGACACCGCCTCCAGGATCACGGCGGAAGAGGCGCCGGCCTGGCGGGCGGCGTGGGCGGCGCGCGCCAGGCTCGGATTGCGCGCCGGATCGGCGCAGGCCTCGGCCTCGCCCTCGCAGCGCAGGACGGCGTCCATCACCGCCTGCAGCCGGACCCCGAGCTCGACCGCAGCGGCGGCCGCCGCCTGTTCGCCGCGAAAGGTCGCCGTCAGCTCCCGCAGGGCCGCGACGGCGCCGGGACGCGCAGCGTCGACCACGGTCGGCGCCTGGCTCTGCGGGGCGGCGCCGATGGCGATGGTTCCGCTCAGGAAGGCGCTCGTCAGGGCGTCGCGGAAACGGGCGCGTTCGGCCGGCTCCTTGACGAGGCCCTTGGCCTGGGCCCGGCGGGTCAGCGTCTCGGCGAATTCGCCGATCGCGGCCCCCAGGTCGGTCTCGCCGCCGGCCCAGTCGATCCAGGCCTCGACGCGGGCGTCGGTCCAGGCGGCCGGAGCGTACGCCTGCACGATGCGGCCGGCGAGCTCGAGCGCCCGCTCCTCGATTCCGCCTGGCGAAGCCTTCTGGCCCATGACGCGTCTCCCGATCGCGCAAGGTTAGGCGGCGCCGGCCCAGTCCCGCAATAGATGTGGTGGGTCAATCGGGTTTCATCCCCAAGATGTTGCATGGCCCCTGCGGCGGGGCGGCGCTGGACCCCACGGCGCCCACCGCCTATAGTCCGGCTGCAATTCGCCTCCCTCGCAACAGCCTCCAAGAGTCCCCGTGTCGCTCCTGAAGACGATCTTCACCTGGTGGAACGGCGCCACCGCCGGCATCTACTTCACCATCGCCAAGCGCGGCGTGTTCGTGGGCCAGGACGAGTACGGCTCGCGCTACTACGAGGCGAAGGACGCCAGCGACAGCTACGACGGCCGCAAGCGCCGCTGGGTCGTGTTCAACGGCTACGCCGAGGCTTCGAAGGTGCCGCCGGACTGGCACGGCTGGCTGCACCACACCTTCACCGAGCCGCCGACCTCGGCTCCGCTGCCGCGGAAGGCCTGGGAGAAGGACTACCAGCCCAACCTGACGGGCACGATCCACGCCTACCGGCCCAAGGGCGCCATCGCCCGCGGCGGCGAGCGTCAGCGCGCGTCCGGGGACTACGAGGCCTGGTCGCCGGAATAGGCTGCAGTTGGCCCTTAGCTTGGAGAGGCCGCCGATGATCCGCTCCTCCGCCCTCGCCAGAACCGCCCGGCGCGGCGTCTGGCTGGCCGGCGTCGCGGCGCTGGCGTTCGCCGGCCTGGTCTCGGCCCAGCCCGCGGCCCCGTCGAACCCGCCGCTCATCGCGGTCCCGCCGCCGCAGCAACCCGCCCAGCCCATCCAGGAAGAAGCCCCGCCGCAGGAGACGCCGACGCCGGCGCCGGTGGTGGTGCCGCCGATGACGGAGAAGGAGATCGCGCCCGCGCCGCCCGAGGCTGCGGCCGAGCCCGAGAAGCCGGCCGCGCCGCCGCGCCGCGCCCGCTACGACGTCGCGGTCCTGGAGGCGGTCGACAAGATCACCGCCGAGACCCTGGTGTTCGAGGCCCCGGTCGGCAAGCCGCTCCGCTACAAGGGCCTGATCTTCACCGTGCGCGCCTGCGAGCGCTCCTCGCCCGAGGAGGCGGTGGAGGACTCCGTCGCCTACCTGAGCATCGACTCCCAGCCGCGGGCCGAGGCCGGCCGGCCGACCCCGCCGGCGCGGCAGGTGTTCAAGGGCTGGATGTACGCCTCCTCGCCGGGACTGCATCCGCTGGAGCACCCGGTCTACGACGCCTGGGTGATCAGCTGCAGGGCGGCCGCGCCGCAGCCGGCGCCGGGACCTGTCGCCAGCCGGTGAAACGCGGCGGGCGCCTGCAGCGCCCGCGCCAGCCGCCGGTGATACTCGCGCCGCGAGATCTCCTGGGCGCCGAAGCGCGCCAGATGCTCGGTCTGGAACTGGGTGTCCAGCAGGGTGAAGCCGCCGGCGATCAGCCGCGCCACCAGATGCACCAGCGCCACCTTCGAGGCGTCGGTCCGGCGCGAGAACATGCTCTCGCCGAAGAAGGCGCCCTCCAGCGCCACCCCGTAGAGCCCGCCGACCAGCTCGTCCGCCAGCCAGCATTCGACGCTGTGGGCGTAGCCGGCGGCGTGCAGCTGGCTGTAGAGCCGCTCGATGGGGCCGTTGATCCAGGTCTCCAGCCGGCCCGGCCCGGCCTCGGCGCAGGCGGCGACCACCTGCGAGAAGGCCGTGTCGATGCGGATCTCGAAGGGGGCCTGGCGCACGGTGCGCGCGAGCCTGCGCCCCACGTGGAAGGCGTCCAGGGGGATGACCCCGCGGCGCTCGGGGTCGATCAGGAACACCCGCGCGTCGTCGCGGGCGTCAGCCATCGGAAAGACGCCCCGGGCATAGCAGGCCAGGAGCTCGCGGGCGCCGAAGTCGTCCATGGGCGGAGATTAGCGGGGCGGGGCGGGAAGGCGCAAAGGCCGTAGCGCCCCCTCAGTCGCTTCGCGACAGCTCCCCGCAGGCGAGGGAGCATCTTCGGCCCAGATCCTCCGCCGCGAAGCGGGGGAGGTGGCTCGCGAAGCGAGACGGAGGGGGCGTTTCGGCGCGGCGCTCAGGCGCTCTGTCCCTTCATCCAGTTTTCCAGCCAGTGGATGTTGTAGTCCCCGCGGACGATGTCCGGGTTGGCCAGCAGGTCCTGGAAGAGGGCGATGTTGGTGTCGATGCCGGCGACCACCATCTCGTTCAGGCAGCGGTTCATCCGGGCGATGCACTCGGCCCGGTCGCGGCCGTGGACGATCAGCTTGCCGACCAAGCTGTCGTAGTAGGGCGGGATCGTGTAGCCGGCGTAGAGCGCCGAATCCAGCCGCACGCCCAGGCCGCCCGGGGCGTGGAAGTCCGTCACCAGCCCCGGCGAGGGGGCGAAGGTGCGGGCGTTCTCGGCGTTGATCCGGCACTCGATGGCGTGGCCCTCGAAGATCACCTCGTCCTGGGTGAAGGACAGCGGCAGGCCGGCGGCGATGCGGATCTGCTCGCGCACCAGGTCGATGTCGGTGATCGCCTCGGTGACCGGGTGCTCGACCTGCAGGCGGGTGTTCATCTCGATGAAGAAGAACTCGCCGTTCTCGTAGAGGAACTCGACCGTGCCGACGCCCAGGTAGCCGATCGCCCGCACCGCCTCGACCACCACCTTGCCAATCTTCGCGCGGGCGGCGGCGTCGATGACTGGAGAGGGGGCCTCCTCCAGCACCTTCTGGTGGCGGCGCTGCAGCGAGCAGTCGCGCTCGCCCAGATGGCAGACATTGCCGAAGGCGTCGGCGATCACCTGCAGCTCGATGTGCCGCGGCGTCGACAGGTAGCGTTCGAGGTAGACCGCATCGTCGCCGAACGCGGCCTTGGCCTCGGCGCGGGCGGTCTGCACCGCCTCCACCAGGTCGTCCTCGCTGCGGGCGACCTTCATGCCCCGGCCGCCGCCGCCGGCGGCCGCCTTGATCAGCACCGGGAAGCCGATCGCGCGGGCAGCGGTCAGCGCCTCCTCCTCGCTGGCGACCGCGCCGTCCGAGCCCGGCACCACCGGGATGCCGGCCGCCTTCACCGCCTGCTTGGCGGTGATCTTGTCGCCCATCAGCTTGATGTGCTCGGGCTTGGGGCCGATGAAGGTGAAGCCGTGCGCCTCGACGATCTCGGCGAAGCGTGCGTTCTCCGACAGGAAGCCGTAGCCCGGGTGGATGGCTTGCGCGCCCGTGATCTCGGCCGCGGCGATGATCGAGGGCACGTTCAGATAGCTCTTGGCCGCGGGCGCGGGCCCGATGCAGACGCTCTCGTCGGCCAGCCGCACCCACATGGCGCCGGAGTCGGCCTCGGAGTGCACCGCCACGGTGGAGATGCCCATCTCCTTGCAGGCCCGGTGCACGCGCAGCGCGATCTCGCCGCGGTTGGCGATCAGGATCTTGTCGAACATCGACCTACTCGATGACGGCGAGCGGCGCGCCGAACTCCACCGGCTGGGCGTCGGAGACCAGGATCTCGACGATCCGGCCGCTCTTCGGCGCCGGGATCGGGTTCATGGTCTTCATGGCTTCGACGATGAAGAGGGTCTGGCCCTCGGTCACGCTGTCGCCGACCTTGACGAACGGGTCCGCGCCCGGTTGCGGCTGCAGGTAGACGGTGCCGACCATCGGCGAGGTGACCGTGTCGCCGCGGGCGCGGGCGGGCGCCTCGGCTGCGGGGGCGGCGGC
>NZ_DATELG010000381.1:0-3534 GCF_035276905.1 Phenylobacterium sp.
TCGAGATTCTGGGCGGTAAGGTCAGTGCAAGAAATCGGAGCGATGGTCAGACCGGCCTCATAATTTCAATCGCCCTGCCCCGGACGACGACGCATTCATGAGCGAGCAGAACACCATCCTCATCGTCGAGGACGACGAACAACTGCAGCGCATGCTGCAATCCGTCCTCTCCCAGTCCGGTTATCAGGTGGTCGGGGCGAAATCGGGGGCCGGGGCGCTTGAACAGTTGAGCACGCACAAGGTCGACGCGATCCTGCTTGATCTCGGCCTGCCCGACATCGACGGCAAGGACGTCATTCGGCAGGCGCACGCCATCTCAGCCGCGCCGGTCGTGGTCATTTCGGCGCGGGGCTCGGAACGCGAAAAGATCGCCGCCCTCGACATGGGCGCCAATGACTACGTCGCCAAGCCCTTCGACGCCGGAGAGCTGCTCGCCCGGCTGCGGGTCGCGCTGCGGCTGAGCCGGCGGGGCGAAAACGCGGCCGCGCCGGCCGGCAAGCTGCAGATCGATGTCGAGACCCGGCGCGTGATCGTCGAGGGACGCGCGGTGCGCCTCTCGCGCAAGGAAATGGAGCTGGTGCGGATCCTGGCGGCCGCGAACGGCGCGGTGGTGCCGCAGGAAAGCCTCGTCGAGCAGATCTGGGGCCCGACCACGGAAACCGACCACATGAACCTGCGCGTGCTGACCTGGCAGGTCCGACGCAAGATCGAGCCCAACGCGGCCGTTCCCCAGTACCTGATCGCCGAGGCCGGCGAAGGATACCGCCTGAAACTGGAGTGATTCAGGCGCTCGGCGAGCGACCGCGCAGCACCACGAAGGCGACCGCCGCCAGCGCGACCGCGCCGACGGCCGTGTCCCACCACATCAGGTGCGGCGTGTTCTGGCTGAACAGCGCCGGCGCGCCGCGGAACGCATCGCTGGTCGAGGCGACGATCACCGCCCCGAACAGGTTGTTGATCAGGTGGAGACCGAAGGTGAAGGCAAGGCTTCCGGTCCGCATGGCGATCACGGCCAGGATCACGCCGAAGATGGTGGCGCTGAGCGCCTGAGGCCCGCCGTTGGGAATGTGCATCGCGCCGAACAAGAGACCGCTCAGCACAGCCGTCGGCGCGACCCGACGGGTCGCCAGCAACAGCCCTTGGGTGACATAGCCGCGGAACACGAACTCCTCGGCGAAGGTCTGCACCGCCAGGCCAAGGCCCGCCACCAGCATCAGCGCCGGGGTCTGGCCCGTGGCGGAGAAGCGGAAACCTCTGGGCGCGAGCGCGTAATCGACCAGGGTCGCGCAGATCAACGCCGCGCTCCAGATCGCCAGCCCCGCGGCGAAGTCGCGCCATCGCCAGCGGCCGACGATGTCGCCGAAGCGCTTGCGCTGCACCAGCCGGGCCGAGACGATGAAGCCCGCCAGCACCGCGAAAAACACCGCGCCGTTGAAGGCGAAGAAGGCGACGGGGTGCGCCGGATCGTTGGCGGTCGCCATCAGGTCCGCGGGCCACAGGTGCGCCAGCATCAGGGCCAGCATGACGAAAGCGGGGATCACGACCGCAAGGAGCAGGGCGAGCGGGGCGCCCAGAGCATAGCGCCACCAGGCGTTCTCGCCCCGGGCGGCGTACTGCGCGTAGATCGCGACCGACGCAGGAGGCTGTCGTTTGTCCGCCAAGCTTCCGGCCTGTATTTCCGCGATCTGCATCTTCATCCTCGGCCTGTCGGCTGACCACGCGGCCACTTAGCTTGGCCCGCCCCTGCCAGCCGGTTAAGGCCGGACGTGAACGGCTCCGGTTAGCACTGCGGCTCACCCGGATCGACGCCGAGCACGACAACCGCCGAGTCGGATGTGGTGAATGTCTCGCAGCCGCCGGCCGCGGCTGTGCGCTGGGCGAACATCTCCGCCCGATGCATCTCCTCCGGCCGCATCTTGGCGGCCAGGGCGGCGAGCCGGGGCGAAGCGAGCCTCCGCGCTTCCGGATCTGTGCTTTCGCTGGCCGCGTTGGCCCAGACGTAGGCGGCGACCAGGTCCCTGGGCGCGGCGCGTCCCTGCTCGTATACGTCGGCCAGCGCCAACTGCGCCGTGACGTCGCCGGCCAACGCCGCTTGCCGCAGGCGGGTCACCGCCTGCTCCGCCGGCGTCGGCGCCGCGACCAGCCATTCGGGCGCGGGGGGCCCGCCCCGGCGCCCGCCCGCCCCAAGGCCCGCGATCAGCGGCTCGACGTGCAGATGCGCCCCTTGCGTTCCGTGGGCCCCTTCCGGCAGCAGGCGGCGGAACTGTCCGCGCGAGGCGAAGAGGCGCGCGGCGGCCTCCGACGGCGAGAGCCCGTCGACCACCAGGTCATAGGCCCCGGGAGCGCCCGGACGCCCCATGGAATGCCGCGACAAGACGCCGGGGGCCACGGTCATGGCGCCCTCGGCGCGCAGCTGATCTTCACGCGCGGGCGTGCGAAACCCGCCCGTCTGGCGCCAGTTCCCCTGGCCGAAGACGGAGTTCATCAGGCTGGTGAAATGGGCCTGGTTGAAGTCCTGCGCCCGCGCGCCGAAGCCTGCGGCGAGCAGCGCCAGACCAAGAATTATCGCGACGCTCCGCCCCACCTGGATCGCTCTCTGTCGCCGCCCGCGCCAGCGCCGGTCGCAGGCACAGCTTAGCCTAAACGCGTTCACGCCACACCGCAGCTTGCACGTCGCCCGTGCGTCCGGGCGCAAACCTCTGCCGTAGTCATCAGATGTCGTAGCGGATCGTGCAGTGAAGTTTGATAATGGGGCTGAACGACAACGGAGCCCGAGGTGGGCCATGTCTTCAGTCGCCGCATTGCCATGGATCCTCACGGGCGGCGGGGGCGTCATCGGCCTCGGCGCCGTCCTGTTCCTGCGCGCCTGGGCCGAGCGCAAGGCGCGCGCCGCCGCCGAAGCCGACCTCTGCACCTTGCAGGCGGGCGACGGCGTCCTGAGATCCCTGCAGCCGATCGTGGCGGAGGGCGCGCCGCTGCTGGAGACCGCCTCGATCCGGCCGGTGTCGCCCGAACTGATCGAGACCGTGGGGGCGTTCCGCCGCCGGGCGGAAGACGTCCTGCGACGAGCCGAAGGCCAGCCGCGGCCGGACGAGGCCCTGCGCCGGTTCGGCCTGGACCTGGGCGAGCTCTTCCACGCCGCTCAACTCACGGTCGAGGCGGTGATCCGCCTGCACGACGGCGCGGCCTGGCATGAGCCCAATGAACTGATGCACGGCGAGGCCCGGCATGCGAGCGCGCGGCTGTCGGAGTTCGCGGCGAAGATGGCCGACGCCCGCGCCCGGATCGAGGCCGCCAGGAGCGAGTTGCTGCGGGTCGTGAGGCGCAAGCCAATCTCCCTCGCGCCGCTGATCGGTTGGCGGTCTCAGGTCTTGAAATAGGATAGCTCCGTCCAGCGGCCGAGGTTAAGGAACGGCTGCCCACCGGACCGTACTAGACCATTCGCCGCCGAAGTGGAGGCCGGTTCGGCGCAGCGAATGGTCTAACTTCAAGAACTTATGAGCGTTCGGCGGTTCATTCGAACCGCCGAACGCT
>NZ_DATELG010000382.1:0-16105 GCF_035276905.1 Phenylobacterium sp.
GAAGGGCTGCTCGCGGTCCGGCCGGTCGTCGCGGCGCTCGCGGCGGTCCTCGCCGCGCGGCTCGCTGCGATCGCGGTCGCGATTGCGGTCGTCCCGGTCGCGCCAGCGGTCGCGGCGGCCGCCCTGGCCGTCCCGGTCGCGGTTGTCCCGGTTGCGGTCGTCCCGATCGCGGTTCTCGTAGCGGTCGCGGGGCCGGTCGTCCCGTTGGCGATCGTCCCTTTGGCGGTCGTCCCGTTGCCGGTCCTGCCAGCGGTTCTCGCGGACCTCGCCTTCGCCATCGGCGCCGCCGCCTTCCGCGGCCGCCTCGTCGGCGGCTTCGGACTGGGCCTGGGCGCCTTCGTCCTCGAAGTCGATGTCGTAGCCGGAGGCGAACTGGTCGCGGCCGAGGATCTCGGCGGCCGGCCGCTGGGGCTGCAGGGCGCGTAGCAGGCGGAAGTAATGTTCGGCGTGCTGCAAGTAGTTCTCGGCCAGCACCCGGTCGCCGGAGGACGTCGCGTCGCGCGCCAGCTGCTGGTACTTCTCGAACACCGTTTGGGCGTTGCCGCGTACCTTGACGCCGTCGGGACCGTTCGAATCGAAAGCCCGGTTGGCGTTCTGCTGCTGCGGCTTGCCACCGCCACCGCCGCCGCGGCCGCGGCCGCGCTGACGCTTCATGCCCTTGAAATCTCTCATTATTCGATGACCGTTTGGCTCTTCCTTGAGCGGACCTCAGCGAGGTCTCTGCGCTAGCCTTCAGCGTTCGGGCTTATGGCCCGAGGGTGTTTCGAAGACGCTAAGTTCCCCGTCTTCCGCCCGGAAGCTCAAAGCGAGAGGCCTTGGTGAGAAAGCGTCGCGCCCGCCGCTCGTGCCAGCGTCCTTCATTGGACGCCTCTGCCTTCGCTCGGCGATTTGGGTGGAGACATCACGAGATGTAGCGAGTCAGGCCTTCGTTTCCAAGGCCTTTTTCACGCCGGCCACAACTCGATCACGGTCGCCCAGGTCCCGCACGGTGACGACGCCTTCCGCGCCCGCCGCCCGGAACAGAGCCTCGACCGGCTGCTTCTGGTCGTAACCGATCTCGACGGCGAATCGCCCGCCGGGCTTCAGCACACGGAGGATCTCCGGCGCGAGCGTTCGGTAGTGGTCGAGGCCGTCGGCGCCGCCTTCCAGCGCCAGGCGGGGCTCGTGGTCGCGCACTTCCGGCTCCAGCTCCGCGATCACGTGGCTGGCGATGTAGGGCGGGTTGGAGACCACCAGGTCGAAGCTCTCGCCCTCGAGGCCGAACGTCCAGTCGCCGCGCAGCAGCGCCGTGCGCCCGGCCAGCCCCAGGTTGGCGGCGTTCTCGCGCGCCACCGCCAGCGCCTCCTCGGAGAGGTCGACGCCGAGGCCCTTGGCCGCCGGCCGTTCGGCCAGGATCGAGAGCAGGATGGCGCCGGAGCCGACGCCGAGGTCGAGCACCGTCCAGGACGCGGTCTGCGGGAAGTCGCGCAGCACATATTCGACCACCGTCTCGGTGTCCGGCCTGGGCGTCAGCACGTCCGGCGTCACCTGCAGCATGATCTTCCAGAAGCCCTTGCGGCCGAGAATATGGCTGACCGGCTCGCGCCGCGCGCGGCGGGCGAGGTAGTCGCCGAGCGTCGCCGCCTGCTCGGGCGTCAGCGGGCGGTAGGGATCGGTGACGATGTCGGCGCGGGTCGCCCCGGCGGCGGCCTCCACCAGCAGGCGCGCGTCGATCACCGGGCCGGCGATCCCCGCCGCCTCCAGCTTCTCCCTGGCCTGCTTCCAGGCCTGGACGAGGTTCAGGCTCATGGTGTGCGCTCCTTGCCGGTGGCCGGTCCCATGCAGGCGTCGCCCAGCGCCACGCGGCCCTGCGAGCTGACGTTCAGATAGACGCCGCAGTGCAGGTGGCCGAAGTGGTCGAAGAGCGCCTTCGTCACCTCCAAGTCGCGCTCGGCGGTCCTCGGGTTCACGTGGGTGGCGGCGCAGCGGACGATCGGCTTGAGCATGGTCGCCGTCACCTCGCCCAGACGGAAGACGCCGCCGGCCCAGTCGTTCTCGACCCAGGCGGGCCAGCCGTCGACATAGAGGTTGGCGCGAAAGCGCAGCGGATCGAGCTCAGCGCCCATGCGCGCACTCAGGTCGCGGACGCTGGCCAGGTTGATCAGCGAGACCTGGCCTTGCGGATGGTCGGTGAAGCGGTGCTGGGAGGGCGCCGCCACGACCTTCAGCGGGCCCTTCGCCTCCTCGCCGAGGAGCTCGCCCAGCCAGGCGGCGAAGGCCGCGCGGCCCGCGGCGGCGTCGAGCGGCCCTGTGAACGGCGCCAGCCCCTCGGCCTGGGCGTGGAGCATGCCGGTCGCCTCATCGTAGCGGGTCGCCGCCGCGGCCACGCGCGGGATAGCCGCCAGCACGGTGAACCTCTGCTTGGGGACGAACGCCGGCGCTTCCGGATCGAAGCCGGACGGGCCGTTCTCCACCGCCCAGACCCGATCGAAGGGGAAACCCGCGTCCGGCGCGAGCGCGACCTCGCTCAGAGGTTCCGGCGTGAAACCCTTCACCGGATGGCGGTAGAGGGCGCGGAGCGTTCCGGCGGCGGGGCTGTCCATGGGAGGCGTCTAGCGCCGAGGCGGCTATGACGACAAGCGGAAGGCGTGGCGTGGTCGCCGAACGCCCTACGCCAGCTCCTCCTCCAGCGCCGCGAGCCTGGCGGCCTGGTCCTCGGCGATCAGCGGGTCGATGACGTCGTCCAGCGCCTCGCCCTCCAGCACCTTGGGCAGGTTGTAGACCGTCAGGTTGATGCGGTGGTCGGTCACCCGGCCTTGCGGGAAGTTGTAGGTGCGTATGCGCTCGGAGCGGTCGCCGGAGCCGACCTGGCTCTTGCGGCTCTCGGCCCGGGCGGTGTCGAGCTGCTCGCGCTGCATTTCGTAGAGCCGCGCCTGCAGCACCTTCATGGCGCGGGCGCGGTTCTGGTGCTGCGACTTCTCCGAAGAGGTCACCACGATGCCGGTCGGCAGGTGGGTGATGCGCACCGCCGAGTCGGTCTTGTTGACGTGCTGGCCGCCGGCGCCGGACGAGCGGTAGGTGTCGATGCGCAGGTCCTGGTCGCGGATCTCAATCTGCACGTCCTCGGGCTCGGGCAGCACGGCCACGGTCGCGGCCGAGGTGTGGATGCGCCCGCCGGCCTCGGTCTCCGGCACCCGCTGCACCCGGTGCACGCCGCTCTCGAACTTCAGGCGGCCGAACACGCCATCGCCGGTGATGGAGGCGATGATCTCCTTGTAGCCGCCGACGTCGCCCTCGGAGACGGAGTCGATCTCGATCCGCCAGCCGCGGGTCTGGGCATAGCGCTGGTACATGCGGAAGAGGTCGCCCGCGAACAGCGCCGCTTCGTCGCCGCCGGTGCCGGCCCGCACCTCGAGGATCGCCGAGGCGTTCTCGTCGCGGTCCTTCGGCGCCAGCAGCAGGGCGACCTCGCGCTCCAGCCCCGGCAGCCGCTCGTTGAGCACGGCAAGCTCGTCGCGCGCCAGGCCGGCCATCTCGCCGTCGCCGGAAGCCAGCATCTCCTCCAGCTCCGGCAACTCGCTGCGGGCGCGCTCCAGCGTGCGCACGGCCTCGGCCACCGGCCTCAGCTCGGCGTGCTCCTTGGACAGCCGCACGATCTCCGCCCCGTCCGAGGCCGCGCCCATGCGCGCCTCGACCTCGCGATAGCGGTCGAGCACCTGGTCGAGCCTGGCCTGGGGAAGTCGCACCGTGGTTCCTGTCGAAGAAAGCCGGGCGCCTCCTCTAGCGCCTGGGGCGGCGGATGCCAAACCCCGCGGGCCTGCGAGGCTGCGGCCATGAGGAACGCCTCGCCATGCGGCGAGTTACGGCCCCGACGACCACAGGAGGAACCTGGCCGATGGCGGCGGGAGGCGGCGGCGACATGCGGGGGCGCTTCGGCGAGCGGGATGACGATGGCCGCCCGACCTATGAGGACCGCGGCCCTCCGCGGGTGGCGGGGGTGATCGTCGCCCTCGCGGTTCTGGCGCTGGTGGCGATCATCGCCTCCTTCCTGCTCACCCAGCCGCGCAGCAACGACCTGTCCGCCGGCGCGTTCAGCGGCGCGGCGGCGAGGGTGGCCGGGACCGTCGAGCGCGCCACGCAGGAGACCGCGCGCCAACCTACGCGCTGATCTGGCGAGGCGCTGATCAGATGCGGGTTCCGTTCAGCGGCGCATTGCCGAAGGCGCCGAGCTTGACGTTCCCCGTCATCTTGTCGCCCTCGACCTTGGCGTCGAACTCCAGGGTGAGCGGCATCGGCTTGGTGATGTCGGCGCTCCAGGTCAGGGTGTCGCCGGCGACCTTGCCACTGAAATCCATGTCGCCCATCGGGCTCTGGGCCTTGCCGGTGAAGGTCTCGCCCTGGGTGGCGATGGCCACGGTCATCTCCTGCGGCCCCATCGGGGTCGAGATGGTGATCTTCCAGTTGCCGTCGGCGGACATGCCGTGTCTCCCGTTGAGGTGGCGGCAACTAAGCGCGGATAGATCGCCTCGGCAAGAGTGACGCGGGCGTCAACTTTGAGGCCTGCGCCTATTCCGCGGCGAGTTCGGCGGCGGCCTTGGCGGCTTCGATCTCCGCGGCGCGGGCTTCGACGAGGCCGACGATGTGCTCGACCATCCTGTCGTTGTCCATCTTATGGTCGGGCTTGCCGGCCATGTAGACCATGCCGGAGCCCTTGCCGCCGCCGGTGAAGCCGAGGTCGGTCATCAGCGCTTCGCCCGGGCCGTTCACCACGCAGCCGATGATCGACAGGCTCATCGGGGTGGAGATGTGGGCCAGCCGCTGCTCCAGGGTCTCGACCGTCTGGATGACGTTGAAGCCCTGCCGCGCGCACGACGGGCAGGCGATGATGTTCACGCCGCGGTGGCGCAGGCCGAGCGACTTCAGGATGTCGAAGCCGACCTTGATCTCCTCGACCGGGTCGGCGGCGAGGCTCACGCGGATGGTGTCGCCGATCCCGGCCCACAAGAGGCTGCCGATGCCGATCGAGGACTTCACCGTGCCGGTGCGGGTGGCGCCCGCCTCGGTGACGCCCAGGTGCAGCGGGCAATCGATCGCTTCGGCGAGCTGCTGGTAGGCGGCCACCGTCAAGAACGGGTCAGACGCCTTCACGCTGATCTTGAACTCGTGGAAATCGTGGTCCTGCAGGATGCGCGCGTGGTTCAGCGCGCTCTCGACCATGGCCTCGGGGCAGGGCTCGCCGTAACGCTCCAAGAGCTCCTTCTCCAGCGAGCCCGCATTGACGCCGATGCGCATCGAGCAGCCGTGGTCGCGGGCGGCCTGGACCACCTCGCGCACCCGGTCGGGCGAGCCGATGTTGCCGGGATTGATCCGCAGGCATGCCGCGCCGGCCTGGGCGGCCTCGATGCCGCGCCGGTAGTGGAAGTGGATGTCGGCGACCAGCGGGACCTTGGCGGCCTTGGCGATGGTCTTGAAGGCGGTGGTGGATTCCTCGTCCGGGCAGGAGACGCGGACGATGTCGGCGCCGGCCTCCTCCAGCTGGCGGATCTGGTCGATGGTCGCGCCTGCGTCGGCGGTGACCGTGTTGGTCATCGACTGGACGCTGATCGGGGCGTCGCCGCCCACCTCGACGGAGCCCACGCGGATCTTGCGCGAGGCGCGGCGCTGGATGGCGCGCCAGGGGCGCACGTGAGTGTGGTCTTGGGCGGTCATGGTGCTTCCGAAAATAGAGGGTTCGGCGGCAAACCCCAAGCCTTGCCGTGCAGCCTTGCCGTGCAGATCTACGCCGCGGGCTTCGGCGCCCCTCCCGCCGCCACGGCGGCGCCCGCCAGGCCGCTGACCGAGGCCTGGGCGGCGGGCAGCACGCCCTTGGACTGGCCGTTCGCGAAGACCTGGAAATTGTTGGGGTCGGTGACGTTGACGGTCAGGCCGGCGACCTGCGGCGCGCGGAAGGCCTCGCCGGCGGCCAGCTGGCGGGCGAAGTAGAGCGAGCCGTCGGCGCCGCGCACGATCAGCGAGGCCGACTTCAGCGCCTGCACCGTGACCGTCGAGGGCTCGCCGGGCCTGGCGCCGTAGATCGGGCCCTTGGGCACGAAGCTCGCCGGCAGCTGGGCGAGCGGCGGCGGGTCGGTCACCTGGTCCAGCGGCTTGGGCTTGCCCTGCAGGGTGAGCCGGCCGTCCACCATCACCGCCTCGGCCAGCCCGGGGGTCTCGAAGGGCGGCGGCGTGGTCGATTCCACGGGCGCCGGCAGCGGCGCGCCCAGGACGATCGAGCCCGGCTTGGCGGCGGCCAGCACCTTGGCGGCGGCGATGCCCGAAGCGGCGGGCGGCGCCGGGGCGTCCTCGACCATCGCCCGGCGGGCGATGTTGTAGAGGAAGATGGCGGCGATGATGATCAAGCCGCCGGCGACCAGGGCGTTCAGCCTGGGGTCGCGTTCCTCCTGCACGCCCAGCGGGGCGCGCAGCGGCTCGTCGAGCACCGGCTCGTCGAGGCGGAAACGCTCGACCGCGGCCTCGGGGTCGAGGCCCAGGGCCTGCGCGTAGGCGCGGATGTAGCCGACGGTGAAGGGCCGCGACGGCAGGAGCTCGAGGCGCATCTCCTCGATCGCCGCCAGGTAGCTGGCCCGCACCCGGGTGGCCTCGGCAAGCTCGTCGAGCGCGCGGCCCTGATACTCGCGGACCGCGCGCAGGGCCTGGCCGATGTCGGCGCCGCTCTGCAGGGTCGGGGCGGACGCGCCGAAGCCGGACAGGTTCAGCTCGCTTGGTCCGCCAGTATCGAGCGGCATGGCCGTCGGATCCCCGCTGAAAGCTTATGTCGACCGGGTCGCATGGCGACGCGATCGGCGAATCTTGAAGGTGACTGGATTAAGCTTCCGGTAACACGCGCAGCGCCGCTTCCCAATGTGGTGATCGGTCACGCGCGAAAGTAGATTCAGACGGCCAGATAGATCTTGCGGGCCAGCGTTTCGATCTCGTTGCGGACCGTGCCCGCGCCCCCCTTGAGCAGCGCCGAGACCCCGCGCCGGGCGGCCTCGCGGTCGCACGACAGCACCATCTGCTTGACCGGGCCGACGCCCGCCGGCGGCATCGACAGCCGCTCGAAGCCCAGCGCCACCAGGGTGAAGGCCTCCAGCGGCCGGCCCGCCATCTCGCCGCAGACGCTGACCGGGGTGCCGGTTTCGGCGCAGGCCCGCTGGATCTGCTCCAGCGCGCGCAGGGCCGGCGGCGACAGCGGGTCGTAGCGATCGGCCACCCGCGGGTTCCCGCGGTCGGCGGCGAACATGTACTGCATCAGGTCGTTGGTGCCGACCGAGACGAAGTCGGTCATCGGCAAGAGGGCGTCCAGGTGCCAGATCAGCGCCGGCGCCTCGATCATCGCGCCGACGTCCAGGCGCGAGGGCGCGGCGCGGCCGCGGCGCAGGGCCCAGGCCACCTCGGTCTCGACCAGGGCGCGGGCGGCGCGGAACTCGTCGACGCTGGCCACCAGCGGGAACATGATCCTGAGCGCGCGCCCGCGCGAGGCGGCGATCAGGGCGCGCAGCTGCAGGCGCAGGAGCGCCGGCCGGTCCAGGCCCATGCGGATCGCCCGCCAGCCCAGGGCCGGGTTCTCCTCGCGCTCGGCCTCCAGGTAGGGCAGCACCTTGTCGCCGCCGAGGTCGAGCGTGCGGAAGGTCACCGGCATGTCGCCGGCGGCGTCCATCACCCGCTCGTAGAGCGCCGCCTGGGCGTTGAAGCGCGGCATCTCCTCGGCGACCATGAACTGGAATTCCGTGCGGAACAGGCCGATGCCCTCCGCCCCGGTCTCGGCCAGAATGTCGAGGTCGACGTCGAGGCCGGCGTTCATCATCAGGGTGATCTTCGCCCCGTCGCGGGTGAAGGCCGGGGTGTCGCGCAGCTTGGCGAACTCGGCGGCGCGTTGCCGACGCACGTCCATGCGCGCCTGGACGGCCTTGACCACGTCCGGACGCGGCCGCAGGTAGGCTTCGCCGCTCTCGGCGTCGACGATCACCATGTCGCCTTCCGACACCCGGTCGCGCAGGCCGCTGATGCGGCCGACGCAGGGGATGTCGAGGGCGCGGGCCACGATCGCCGCGTGGCTGGCCGGCGAGCCCTCTTCCAGCAGGAGGCCGCGCAGCTTCTTGCGGTCGTATTCCAGGAGGTCCGCGGGGCCGAGGTTGCGGGCGATCAGGATGGCGTTGTCCGGCAGCTCGCGGGCCACGTGGGCGTCGCCCGACAGGTGGCGCAGCAGCCTGTCGTTCAGGTCCTCCAGGTCGTGCAGCCGCTCGCGCAGATAGGGGTCGCGGGCCTGGCCGAGGCGGGCGCGGTGCTCGGAGCGGACGCGCTCCACCGCCGCCTCGGCGGTCAGGCCGTTGCGCACCGCGTCCTCCAGGCTGCGGTTCCAGCCGCGGTCGTGGGCGAACATGCGGTAGGTCTCGAGCACCTCGTAGGAGGCCTCGACCATGCCGTGCTGGCCCTCCAGCATGGTGTCGATCTGCGCCTGCAGGGCAAAGATAGCGGTCTTCAGCCGCTCCTCCTCGGCGACCACGTCCTCGGCCAGCAGCTGCGAAGGGGTGACCGGCGCCTCGTGCAGCACCGCCACGCCATAGGCGATGCCCTCGGCGAACTTCGAGCCCTTGTGCCGCTCGGCCCGGCGCGGGGCGAGCTCGACGCCCTTCAGCTCCTCCTGGCTGATCAGCTCGCCGCCGGCCATCATCTCGGCCAGCACCATGGCGACGATCTGCAGGTCCTCGACCTCGTCCTCGGTGTAGACCCGCTCGGTGCGGTTCTGCACGACCAGCACGCCGATCGCCCGGCCGCCGCGCAGCAGGGGCACGCCGAGGAAGGCGTGGAACGGGTCTTCGGCGGTTTCCGGGCGGTAGGAGAAGGCCGGGTGGTTCGGCGCGTCGGCCAGGTTCAGCGGCCGGCCCAGGCGCATGATCTCGCCGACCAGGCCCTCGCCGGGCTTCATCCGGGTGACGTGGACGGCGCCCGGATCCAGGCCCTCGGTGGCGAAGAGCTCCATCTCCTCGCCGGCTCTGCGCATGTAGAGGGAGCAGACCTCGGCGACCATCGAGCGGGCGATGATGCGCACGACCATGTCGAGGCGCTCCTGGGCCGGCCCGCCGCCGGCCAGGGCCTCGCGGATCTGCCGGAGCAGACTCCTCTGCCCACGGATCGCCACGCCCGGTATCACCATCGGACGTCTCGACGCCTCCCTGTCCCAGATCTGGCTCCTAGCAGGTTTATCGCGCGAAACGGAGACTGAAAGGAGGCCTCGGCGCCAAACCGCTCATTTCGGCGGCGCCTCAGGCATTGGAGCGGGACCTCCCCGTCGGAGCGATCTTCCGCTAAGCCTGCGGAAATGACCGCGGCGGGCGCAGGGGTGAAGAGCTGGGGCGACCTCCTGGCCGAGGGGCGGCTGCCCAAGTTCGCGCTGATCTGCCTGGGCGTCTGGCTGAACGCCGCCGACGCCCTGGTCACGGCCACGATCATGCCCAGCGTCGGCGTCGACCTCGGCGGCTACGCCTACTTCAGCTGGTCGGTGGCCGGCTTCCTGGTCGGCGCGATCCTCGCCGGCGCCAGCGCCGGCCGCGTGGCGGAGGTGTTCGGCCTGCGCACGGCCACGGTGCTGTCCGGCCTGCTCACCGCGCTCGGCTGCGCGATGAGCGCCGCGGCGCCCGACATCTTCACCTTCCTGGCCGGCCGCGTCCTGCAGGGCCTGGGGACCGGCTGGATCAGCGGCTTTTCGATGGTGGCCATCGCGCTCCTGTTTCCCGAGCGCCACCTGCCCCGAGTGTTCGCCGCCGTCTCCGGCGTCTGGGGCGTGGCGACCCTGTTGGGGCCCCTGGTCGGCGGGCTTTATGCGGCGGGCGGCGACTGGCGCGGCGTCTTCTGGCTGTTCGCGGCGCAGGCGGGCGCCTTCAGCGCCGCGGCGGCGTGGCTGCTGCGGGGGACCCCGACCCGCTCGCAGGATGCGGCCGTGCCCTGGCTGCAGCTCGGGGTGCTGGCGATCGGCGTGGGCGCGATCGCGGTGGCCGACCTCGCCGCGCGGCCTGGGGTCTCGCTGGGACTGATCGGCGCCGGCTGCCTGGTCCTGGTGCTGGTGCTGCAGCTCGACGCGCGGGCCCGCATCCGCCTGCTCCCGCGCGAGGCGGCTCAGCTCGGCACGGTGGTGGGGGCCGGCTACGCCAGCATGTTCCTGCTGACCGCCGCCTCGATGGGGTTCGCCATCTACGGGCCGCCGATCCTGCAGACGCTGCGCGGCTACTCCCCGCTCTGGGCGGGCTATGTGATCGGGGTGGAGTCGCTGGCCTGGACCGCCGCCGCCTTCCTGGTCACCGGTCCGATGGAGCGGTTCGACGCGCTGTGGGTGCGGATCGGGGCGCTGTGCCTGGTGGCGAGCCTCGTCGTCCTGCCCTGGGCCCTGGCCGGGCAGCCGCTGGCCTGGGTGCTGCTGGGCGCGATCCTGCTCGGCGTCGCCTTCGGCCTCTCCTGGAGCTTCATGTCCCAGCGGGTCATGGCCGCCCTGTCGCCAGAGGACCGGGCGATCGGGACCTCGGCCATCATGGCCGTGCGCCAGACCGGGGCCGCAGCCGGGGCGGCGCTGTCGGGCGCCGCGGCCAACCTGGTCGGCTTCTCGGCCGGGCTCACGCCCGAGACCGCGCGGGCGGCCTCGGTCGCGGTGTTCGTCATCGCCGCCCCGTTCGCGGTCGTGGGGGCCTGGGCGGCGTTCCGGCTGACGCGGGAGGGTTGACGCCTTACAGCTGGTCCAGGCCGTAGGCGGCGTGCAGGGCGCGGACCGCCAACTCGGTGTAGGCCGCGTCGATCAGCACGCTGATCTTGATCTCGGAGGTCGAGATCACCTGGATGTTCACGCCCTTGTCGGCGAGCGCGCTGAACATCGACTTGGCGACGCCCGCGTGGCTGCGCATGCCGACGCCGATCACCGAGACCTTGGCGACGTCCTCGTTCACCGCCACGTCCTCGAAGCCGATCTCGCCCTGGGCGGCGCGGACGATCTCGACCGCGCGGGCGGCGTCCCGCTTGCCGACGGTGAACTCCATGTTCGCGTGGCCTTGGGCCCGCGCGTGGCTCTGGACGATCATGTCGACATTGACGTTGGCGTCGGCCAGCCGGCCGAAGATCACCGACGAGACGCCGGGATGGTCGGGCAGGCCGAAGAGGCTGATCTTCGCTTCGTCGCGGCTGTAGGCGACCCCGCTCACGATGCGCTTTTCCACGATCTCCTCCTCGTCGCAGACGATGGTGCCTTGGCCCGGCGCCTCGCCCGGCTCAACGAAACTCGAAAGAACCCGCACCGGCACGCCCTGGGCCATCGCCAGCTCGACGGAGCGGGTCTGCAGGACCTTGGCGCCCAGCGAAGCCATCTCCAGCATCTCCTCGTAGGAGATCTTGTTGAGCTTTCTGGCCTTGGCCTCGATGCGCGGGTCGGTGGTGTAGACGCCGTCGACGTCGGTGTAGATGTCGCAACGCACGGCCTTCAGCGCCGCGGCCACCGCCACCGCGCTGGTGTCGGAGCCGCCGCGGCCCAGGGTGGCGATGCGGCCGTCGCGGGTCACGCCCTGGAAGCCGGCGACCACCGCCACTTCGCCGGCGTCCATCGCCGCGGCCAGCTTCTCGGGCGGGATGTCGTCGATGCGCGACTTGCCGTGGGAGTCGTCGGCGATGATCGGCACCTGCCAGCCCATCCAGGACCGTGCGGGCGTCCCCATGTTGCGCAGCGTCATGGCCAGGAGACCCGCGGTCACCTGCTCGCCGGAGGCCACCACGACGTCGTACTCGTCGTCGCTGGAGGGCAGGCCCTGCGCCGCGGCGCCGGCGCCGTCGGTCCAGGCCACCAGCTCGTTGGTCTTGCCGGACATGGCCGAGACCACCACGGCCACCTTGTGGCCCGCCTCGACCTCGGCGTTCACCAGCCGCGCGACCCGCCGGATGCGCTCCAGGTCGGCGACGGAGGTGCCGCCGAATTTCATCACCAGCCGGGACATGTTCCGGGCGCCGAGCTCCGCATGACAGAAAAGCGGCGCCCTTCTAGCGGCCGGAGGGGGGCTGCACAACCGCGTTGACAGAATGTCGCAACCTAACTAACTATCTAACTGTCAAATTTCCGGTGGTGCGCCATGGATAGGTCAGAGCTCGCCAGGATCGTCGGCTCGGCCATGACGGTCTCCGACAAGATCCGCGCTCTGGACGCCGCCGGCTGTTCGCGAGCCGAGATCGCTAGGCTGCTGGGCCGGCGATATCAGCACGTCCGCAACGTGCTGGAGGCGGACAGGGTTCGGGGGAATTCCGAGCCAGCCGGCATGGCGGAGGAAGGCGCCACGTTTCTTCCGGCGAGTCCTTCGCCATACGGACCCGATGTGCAGCCGCGCGGACGCGGGGCCTACCGCCTCGTCGTGCGTGCGGACGGGTCGATCGTCCTTCCGAGAGAACTACGCGAGGCCTTCGGGGTCGTCGTCGGCGGCGTGGTCATGGCTCGACACGAGGGTGACGAATTCAAGCTGGTCAGCGCGGCGACCGCGCTGCGTCGTATCCAGAAGGTGCTGGAGCCCTACGCGCAGGAAGGCGTGAGCTGGGCCGACGAACTGATTGCGGAACGGCGGCGCGAGGTCGAGCGGGAAGAGAAGGGTGGCTGAGGCCGTCCTCGACGCATCCGCCGTGCTAGCGATGGTGCGAAATGAGCCCGGAGGCGAGCACGTGCGCGAAGTGCTGCCGCGTGCTGTCATTTCGGCGGTCAATTATGCGGAGATCGTCACAAAGCTCATCGACCACGGAGTCTCGGATTCCACAGCGGCTGAAGTGGTCGGAGATCTCGACCTCGAGGTCGTCATGCTCGACGCCGAGACGGCGATGGAGGCCTGCCTGCTCCGGGAATCGACCCGACGCTGGGGATTGTCGCTCGGCGACCGCGCGTGCCTGGCGCTAGCTAGGGCGCGCGGCCTTCCCGCCGTCACCGCCGATCGCTCGTGGGCTTCGGTGGACGTAGGCGTCGAAATCGTGCTCATACGCTGAGCATGGAGCCGGCCGCGAAATCCTCCATCGACCCAGCCGAGGTCGAGCGCTTCTCGCGCATCGCCGCCGAGTGGTGGGACCCGAACGGCAAGTTCGCGCCGCTGCATCGCTTCAACCCCGTCCGGCTGGCGTTCATCCGCGAGCAGGCGCTGGAGCGCTTCGGCCGCGACGGGACGCAGCGTCAGCCGTTCGAGGGCCTGCGGCTGCTCGACATCGGCTGCGGCGGAGGTCTGCTGTCCGAGCCGATGCGCCGGCTGGGCTTCTCGGTCACCGCGGTCGACGCCTCGGAGCGCAACATCGGCACCGCCGCGGCCCACGCCGCCGAGCAGGGGCTGGTGATCGACTACCGCGCTTCCACCGCCGAGCAGCTGCTGGCCGCGGGCGAGGCGCCCTTCGACGTGATCCTCAACATGGAGGTGATCGAGCACGTCGCCGACCCGGGCGAGTTCCTGCGCACCACGGGGCGTCTGCTGGCGCCCAACGGGGTGATGATCGTCGCCACCCTCAACCGCACCCTGAAGGCCCTGGCGCTCGCCAAGTTCGGGGCGGAGTACGTGCTGCGCTGGCTGCCCGCCGGCACCCACGACTGGAAGAAGTTCCTCAAGCCCGAGGAGCTGCGCGGCTTCCTCGCGGGCGAGCCGCTGGAGATGCGCGGGCCGTTCGGCGTGGCCTACGACCCGCTCACCGGGCGCTGGTCGCACTCCAGCGACGTCGACGTCAACTACATGATGGTCGTCACCCGCGAGGCCGCAGCGCCGGTCAGGCAGCCGCGGTCGCGGCGGAGCGGCGCGTCCGCAGCGTGATCGCCAGCGCCACCAGCGAGGCGCCGAAGATCAGGGCGTAGGCGCCCAGCCACCAGGTCATCACCACCAGGCCCGCGGCCGGGAACAGCGCCAGGAGCACGCCCCAGGCGACCGAGGCGACGCCGCCGATGGTCAGCCAGAGGCGGCTGTGCTCGCCTGCGTGGCGGATGGCGGCGACCACCATCAGGACCCCGGAGACGATCGCCCAGCCGGCCGCCAGCACGACGAAGGTCAGCAGCGCCAGCGTCGGCAGGGCCAGCGCCACGGCGCCGGCCACCAGGTCGCACAGGCCTTCCAGCACGAGCAGGCCCCAGCGCTCCTGCCGGGTCGCCGCGCGCACGGCGGCGACGATCGTCAGCACGCCGTCGACCAGCATGTAGGCCCCGAAGGCCAGGACCAGGGAGGCGAGCGTCACGCCCGGCATGAAGACGGCGATGGCGCCGAACAGCAGCGCCGCGATCCCGCGCAGCAGGACCGCCCACCAGTTGCGCGTCAAGGATGCGGTGTGGGCGATGCGGTTTTCGGCGAAGAGGCCGATATCGGAGGCCGCGTGGCTCATGGTGTCCCTCCATTGAAAGCCCGGACGACGGAGCGTCCCGGTGGAAAACCTGCATGCGTGGCCATCGGTTCAGGGCAGGCGTGGCTGCGAAGCCACGTTGCGGCTCGAACCTCCGTCGCCGGGGGCGCCGGTTCGAACCCGGGCTTGAAAGGCGCGTTCCAATTTCCAGGTGACAAGAGTGACAGTTCGAGGAGGCAGCGCGGTGTCGCGTAAACGGCCGAAGGGCGTACTCGCCATGGGGTGGGCTTGCATCGAGTGCGCCGCGACCGGACGAAGCGAGCACGCGCCGACCTCGGCCGACTATCCCGACACTGTGCTGCGGCGGACGAGCTTCATCGCCGGCGGCGGCCACGGCTGGCGGGTCTCGGCGCTGGAGACCCCGCGCGAGAAGCCCGCGCCCTGGAAGATCGTGGTGATCACCGGCGCGCCCTCCTGGGCCGAGTATTGGGCCGAGACCATGGCCGCGCTGCCCCAGGATCGCGAGATGGTCGTCGTCGACCGGCCGGGCTACGCCGGCTCCGAGCCGCTGCATCCGGTGCCGGACATCCGCGTCCAGGCCGAGGCGCTGGCGCCGGTGCTGAAGACCGCGCCGGGCCAGAAACTGCTGCTGGTGGGCCAGAGCTACGGAGCGGCGATCGCCTCGATCATGGCGGCGGAGAACCCGGGCAGGGTCGCCAGCCTCGTCCTCCTGTCCGGCTATTTCGGCGAGACCGGGCCCACCGCGCGCTGGCTGATCGACGTCGGTTTGAAGGCGCTGAAGATGATCCCGCGCGACCTGCGCCATGCAGTCATGGAGGCCTCAAGCCAGCGGCCGCAGCTGGTGCACGCCAGGCGCGCGCTCACCAGGCTGACGATCCCGGTGCACATGATCCACGGCGACAAGGACGACTTCGCCCCAATCGAGGTGGCCGAGCGGCTGGCTGCGGAGACGCCGACCCGCCGGCCGATCCGCTTCATACGCACGAACGGCGCCAACCACTTCCTCAACGACGGGCCGGCCCACGAGCTGATCGCGGCGCTGGAGACCTGCCTGCCGGCCAAGCGCGCGTGGACCTTCCGCCTGCCGAAGCTGCCGAGCTTCCGGCTTCCCGGCGCTCCGGCGCGCGCCCCGGGCGCGGGCCTCGCGCGGGCGCTCAGCGCGTCAGCAGGCCCGTGACGACGGCGAAGCCGATCACCACCAGCCAGGCCGGCAGGCGCGCGACCGCCAGGAAGACATAGGCCGCCGCGACCAGCGCCCAGTCGTTCGGCCGGCGCACCGCGCCGGTCAGCACCGGATCCCACAGCGCCGCGGCCAAGAGGCCGACCACTACGGCGTTGACGCCGGCCAACGCGCCGCGCGCCTGCGGCAGCTGCTTCAGCCGATCCCAGAACGGCACGGCGCCGGCGACCAGCAGCAGGCTCGGCAGGAAGATCGCCGTCACCGCGACGAGGCCGCCGACCACGCCGCCGGCCGCAACCCGCTGGGCCGCGCCGACGAAGGCTGCGAAGCTGAACAGCGGTCCGGGAAGCGCCTGGACCGCGCCGTAGCCGGCCAGGAAGGTGTCGCGGTCGAGCCAGCGGCGGCCGACGATCTCCGACTGCAGGAGCGGCAGCACCACGTGGCCGCCGCCGAACACCAGGGCGCCGGTGCGGTAGAAGACGCTGGCCAGGCCGAGCAGCGGCTGGTGCAGGACCGCGGCGGCGAAGGGCAGGGCGGCGAGGAGCACGGCGAAGGCCGCCAGCGCGGCGATCGCCG
>NZ_DATELG010000383.1:0-40979 GCF_035276905.1 Phenylobacterium sp.
GAGGCGTTCACGCGCGCGCTCGCGCATCCGGAGGTCTGGCCGGCGGTCTTCGTGCGCTTCGAGGCGGGCCTGCTGCAGGATCTGGGCTTCGGCCTGGACCTTTCGAAGTGCGCCGCGACGGGGACGCTCGACGACCTGATCTATGTGAGCCCCCGGACCGGGCGCGCCGTCAGCCGCGAGGCCGGCGAGCCTTACAAGGACCGGATGCTCAAGCTTCCGCCCTTCCTCCTGGGGGCGCAGGCCGGCCTAGTTCCCGGCGACGTGGGCGCGGGCCTCGCCCTCACGGGGCACTTCCTGGAAGCGTTTATCTTCAATCCGCTTAATCGCCCCCTGCCGCCGGCGCGCCTTTGGCTTGTCGACCGCCTCGCCGAGGCGGGGCGTCTCTGACGCGGCGGCCAGGTTGCGCTCGATCAGGGTCGCGGCGGCGTCGCGCATCCAGGGTTCAAGCACGGCCGGCAGGCGCACGCGGACGATCTGCGGCGGGCCGCCCGGATCGCGCGGCGAGGGCTTCAGCCGGATCACCAGGCGGTGGACGCCGAGGCTCGTGACCCGCGCCTCGTCGATGTCCTTCCAGCGGATCAGGCGTGTGGCCGTAAGCTTCAGCCCGGCCTGGCCGATCTCGACCATCGGCCAGGGCCGAAGCAGGGCGGCGATCACCGGGCTCGCGCCGAACGCCATGAACCCGGCGGCAGCAATGCCCGCGAGCCTGAGCGGCAGGCCGCCCGGGAGGCCGAAGCGGTCGATAGCGGCAAGGCCCACGACCAGCGCGCCGGCCACGCCCAGCCAGGCCGCGGCGATCACCGCCTGGTCGACGCGCGGCGCCGGCGTCACCTCCAGGGTCTTGAGGGTCGCCGGATCGACGTCGGGCGCCTTCACCGAGCCGATGCGGAACGACAGCATGGCCGCCGGCGCCAGCACCAGGAGGGCCGCCAGCGCGCCGTAGCGGACGCCGTCGGGCCCGATCACCAGCGCGAAGGTCGAGACCGCCATGATCGAGGAGATCAGCGCGCTCTGGGCGCTGGTGCGGAAGTTCTGGGTGAGCATCGCGTCCCTGGAGGTCACGGCGGAGAGCCGCCAGCCAGCGGGTCAGCGTGGGACCCCAGCCCTAAGGATCGCCGAAGGAGCGTGGTTATCGGAACCGATCAGCGCCAGTCGTCGATGACGAAGCAGTCGGGGCGGTTGTGTCCGGGCTGGTTGGGGCGCTGCATGGCCACGCCCTCCTGGACCGTGCTGAAGCCGCGCTCGGTCATCGCGCGGCAGGCGTCCTTGCGTGCGGCGTTGACCCCGGCGACCATCTTCTCGGCGCCGCGCGTGTGGGCGAACGCCTCGCAGGCTGAGAGCAGGCGATCGAAGTTGCGAGCCGCGTCTCCGCCCGGCCGCGCCGCCCCGAACTTGACGTAGAGGGCTCCTGAGCCGGCCTCGCTGCCCGCGCCGACGTGACAGACCGCAAAGCCCGCGAGATCGGCGCCGTCGTGAACGAGCACCGTGTCGCCGAGTCCGAGTTCTGCAACGGCGCGGATCTCCCCGCTCAGGTCCAGCCCCGAGCTCACCGCATCGGCGAGGGCGCGGCAGGCGCTAAGGCTCGCCGCGCGGGCCTCGGGCGCGAGGGCCGAGTAGGCCGACCAGGCCGCTCCGCTTGTTTGCGCCTGGACCGGCTTGGACATCACCGGCGTGAGGTCATGCTTGTGAAAGCCGTACTTGCCGTAGAGCCCTAGGTGTTTGGGGCTGTGCGGAAAGGTGAACAGGCCGAGCTGCGGCGTTCGCCAGGACTCGAAGAGCTCCATCGTCGCGGCGAGCAGCCGCCGGGCGACGCCGCGGTCCCAGAGGTCCGGCCGCACCGTCAGGGGGCCGAAGTAGCCGAAACCGCCCCAGTCCGCGGCGAAGTTCGAGCCGACCAGCTGATCGTCCACATAGGCCCCGAGCGCCGCGTCCGGGCGAGCGCGCCATCGCGTCGTCACCAGGTCGGCGTCGCCCGCGAACGCGAGCGGGTCGGGCAGTCCGAGGAAGGTTCCGAATGCGAGGCGGAAGATGCGGTCGGCCTGCGGCAGGTCCTGCTGGCGGAGGGGGCGGATGTCAATGTCCATGCCGGGCTTTCTCTGGTCGATAGGCGTAACATAACCAGAAAAACCCATGCGCTCACCCTTCCACCCAGCATGGGCGCAATGCGGGCGAGGCGAGTCTGGGACAACTCCCCACGGAAACAATTAGCAAGCACTGGATGCGCGAGTCGCAGGGACGCAGGGCCTGCAAACCGGCTAACCTGTCCGGCCAAACCGCCTGTGATTCTGCCCATGACCGTGCATACCCCTCCGCCGTCCGACGGGGACGGCGACCGCATCATCAACGAGCCGCTGTCGGAAGCGCTGTCGCGGCGCTACCTGGCTTATGCGCTGAGCGTCATCACCGACCGGGCGCTGCCGGACGTGCGCGACGGCCTGAAGCCGGTGCAGCGGCGCGTGCTCTACGCCATGCGCGAAATGCGGCTGAACCCCGACTCCGCGCCGCGCAAATGTGCGAAGGTCGTGGGCGAGGTGATGGGCGGCTACCATCCGCACGGGGACCAGGCGATCTACGACACCCTGGTGCGCATGGCCCAGCACTTCGCCCAGCGCTATCCGCTGGCGGACGGGCAGGGGAACTTCGGCAACATCGACGGCGATAACGCCGCAGCCATGCGCTACACAGAGGCGCGGCTGACCGAGGCGGCGATGCTGCTGCTGGACGGCATCGACGAGGACGCCGTCGACTTCAAGCCGACCTACGACGGCCAGGACGAGGAGCCGGTGGTCCTGCCGACCGGCTTCCCGAACCTCTTGGCCAACGGCACCACCGGCATCGCGGTCGGCATGGCGACCTCGATCCCGCCGCACAACGCCGGCGAGCTGATCGACGCCTGCCTGCTGCTGCTGGACCAGCCCGACGCCTCGACCGAGGCGCTGATGACCCACGTCCAGGGGCCGGACTTTCCGACCGGCGGAGTGATCGTCGAGCCGCGGGCCTCCCTGCTCGACACCTATGAGACCGGCCGCGGCGGGGTGCGGATGCGCGCTGCCTGGAGCAAGGAGGACCAGGGCCGCGGCGTGTACCAGATCGTCGTCACCCAGATCCCGTACCAGGTGAAGAAGGCCGACCTGGTCGAGCAGCTCGCCGAGCTGATCGAGAACAAGAAGGCGCCGTTGCTGGGCGACGTGCGCGACGAGTCCGCCGAGGACGTGCGGCTCGTCCTCGAACCCAAGAATCGCAACGTCGAACCCGAAGTGCTGATGGAGAGCCTGTTCAAGCTCTCCGACCTGGAGACCCGCTTCTCGGTCAACATCAACGTCCTCGACGCCAAGGGCACGCCCGGCGTGATGGGCCTGAAGGGGGTGTTGAAGGCGTTCCTCGATCACCGGCGCGAGGTGCTGGTCCGGCGCGCCCGCCACCGGCTGGAGAAGATCGAGGCCCGGCTGCACATCCTCGACGGGCTGATGATCGCCTACCTCAACCTCGACGAGGTAATCCGCATCGTCCGCTACGAGGACAAGCCGAAGGAAAAGCTGATCGAGACCTTCGCGCTTTCGGAGATCCAGGCCGACGCCATCCTTAACACCCGCCTGCGCCAACTGGCCAAGCTCGAGGAGATGGAGATCCGCCGCGAGCACGCCGAGCTCGCCGAAGAGCGCGACGGCATCCTCAAGATGCTCGGCTCCGAGGCCGCCCAGTGGAAGCTGGTGGGCAAGGGCCTTCGCCACGTGAAGGCGGCGCTGGGCGAGCTGAACGTCCGCCGCTCGGTGTTCGCCGACGCGCCCCAGGTCGACGCCGAGGCGGCCATCGAGGCGATGATCGTGCGCGAGCCGATTACCGTGATCCTTTCCGAGCGCGGCTGGATCCGCGCGTCCAAGGGCCGGGTCGAGGACCCCTCGGAGCTGAAGTTCAAGGAAGGCGACAAGCTGGCCTTCCTGGTCCCGGCCGAGACCACCGACAAGCTTTTGATCTTCGCCTCCGACGGGCGCTTCTTCACCCTGGGCTGCGACAAGCTGCCGGGCGGGCGCGGCCACGGCGAGCCGCTGCGGCTGATGATCGACCTCGACGACAAGGTCGAACTCGTCGACGTCTTCGTGCACCGGCCGGGGGCCAAGCGCGTGCTGGCCTCGAAGGAGGGCTACGGCTTCGTCCTGCCCGAGGACGAGGCGATCGCTTTCCGTAGGGCCGGCAAGCAGGTGCTGAACGCCGGCGCCAAAGGGGCGGCCGTCTCGCTGCCGCTGAGCGGCGACCACCTGGCGGTGATCGGCGACAACGGCAAGATCCTGATCTTCCCGACCGACGAGCTGCCGGAGATGCCGCGCGGCAAGGGCGTCAAGCTGCAGGCCTATCGCGAAGGCGGCCTGCGCGACGCCCTGGTGTTCAAGGGCGAGGACGGGGCGGCCTGGACCACCGCCGACGGGCGCACCCGCGCCTGGCCGGAGTGGCGCGAATGGCTCGGCCGCAGAGCCGGCGCCGGCAAGCTCGCGCCCAAGGGGTTCCCGGCCAGCAAGCGGTTCCGGCCGAAATAGGGCGGCGGCGCCTGGCAAACCGAAGGTCCGTTCTCTTGTTTCTGTGCGGCTGACGCCTTCTTGGTTTCCCAAAAAAGCCTGGATCCCCGCTTTCGCGGGGACGAGCGGCAAATAAGGGGTGGCTTCCACCCTCCAGCGACATTCGGAATGGCTGCTCCTGCCCCCTGTCGCGCAGCCGAGGAGTCGTGTTACCGTCCTGCTCCTGAAGGGTTGTGGCCGCCGTCGGCCGAGACCTGTCGGCCGGCGCTATGACCGCCACCCGAACGCCAAGGCTCGGGAGGAAGAGCATGCCGGCGCCAAACCACGTCGAAAATCCCCTCGAATACATCTTCGAGCGGTTCAGCTGGGCCGCGACGGACATCCGTAGAGCCGTCCTCGCGCCGCCGC
The DNA here is from genome assembly GCF_035276905.1 of Phenylobacterium sp. Classification (GTDB taxonomy): domain Bacteria; phylum Pseudomonadota; class Alphaproteobacteria; order Caulobacterales; family Caulobacteraceae; genus Phenylobacterium. Next base: position 4,920 of record NZ_DATELG010000383.1, read on the forward strand.
GCCTGCACACGGCCGCGCCGCCGCGGGTCCGTCGAATCGCCCTCGGGGATCTGTGGGCCTCCCTGCGCGAGGGGCTCCACGACCTCGGCGTCGCCCGGTCCGACGTGATCTTCATCGCCTTGATCTATCCGATCGCCGGGCTGGTGATCGGTCGGCTGGCCTTCAACCTGAACATGCTGCCCCTGGTCCTGCCGCTGCTTTCCGGCTTCGCGCTCTTGGGGCCGCTGGCTGCGGTCGGCCTTTACGAGGTCAGCCGGCGGCTGGAGGCGGGACAGGAGGCGCACTGGTCGACGCCGTTCGAGGTTCGCAAGTCGCCGGCGTTGAGCTCAATCCTGGGCATGGGGGCGATCCTCGGCCTGATCTTCCTGGCCTGGCTGGCGGCGGCCTGGGGCATCTACGCCGCGACGCTCGGCCCGCAGCCGCCGGCCTCGCTGGCGAGCTTCCTGCGCGACGTCTTCACCACCGGCCCCGGCTGGGCGATGATCGTCATCGGCATGGGCGTGGGCTTCCTGTTCGCGGCCTTCACCTTCGCCATCAGCGCGATCTCGTTCCCGCTGCTGCTCGACCGCGACGTCAGCGTCGGCGAGGCCATTCGCACCTCCATGCGCGCGGTCGCGACCAATCCGGTGACGATGGCGGTGTGGGGATTCATTATCGCCGCCGCCCTGATCGCCGGCTCGATCCCGGCCCTCGCAGGCCTGATCTTCGTCATGCCGCTCTTCGGCCACGCCTCCTGGCATCTCTATCGGCGGCTGGTGGACGGCGGCTGAGCCTTGTCGGGCTCGCGCTGCAAGTCCTGATTGCAGCAATGCTTTGACGGCCGGCCGGCTTTCCGCCGCCGGCCGTTTTCGTCGGCGGCTCGAGGCCGCAGCGGCGCTTGGTCGGCATCTCTTGCCGACGGGCTGTTTCGACTCGGCAGACTTTGCCGCGCGGCAAGTTGGGGCTCGGAAAAACCCGAGCCCTTTCCGTTTTTGCCGGGTGGCGCGGGGCTTGCGTCGTCTTCGTCCGGGCAAAAGGCCCCGGGTCGGCAAAACGCTGACCAGCCCCTCGAACGAAGGAAGTTTTCCCAGTGCCGATGAATAGCGTGAACACCAACGTGAGCGCCATGGCCGCGCTCCAGAACCTCAGCGCCACCCAGGCCGACCTTTCGACAACCCAGACGCGCATCAATACGGGCATGAAGGTCGCCTCGGCCAAGGACGACGGCGCCATCTGGGCCATCGCCCAGAACCAGCGGGCCACCTCCCAGTCGCTGAACGCCGTCAAGGACTCGCTGCAGCGCGGCTCGTCCACCGTCGACGTCGCCTTGTCGGCCGGCGAGACGGTCTCCGACCTGCTGCTGCAGATGAAGTCGAAAGCGCTGGCCGCCTCGGACACCACGCTCGACACCAACAGCCGGATCGCGCTGAACGACGACTTCAAGTCGCTGCGCGACCAGATCCAGAAGGCCGTGGACAACGCCGATTTCAACGGCGCTAACATGATCAAGGCGACCGCCTCCAACGCGACCACCGTCATGGCCTTGGCCAACGCCGACGGCACCCAGTTCATCACGGTGGCGGCGCAGGACCTGTCGCTGGGTTCGGTCACCCTGGGCGGGGCTTCGGGCATCAGCGCGACCGCCACGATCGGCACGGCGACGGCGGCGCATAACATGATCGCCACGGTGAACAGCGCGATCGTCAACGTCTCCAGCGCGCTTTCCAAGCTGGGCACCGGCTCGAAGTCGCTCGCCTCGCACCTCACCTTCGTCGGCAAGCTGCAGGATAGCCTGGACGCCGGCGTCGGCAACCTGGTGGACGCCGACCTCGCCAAGGAAAGCGCCAAGCTGCAGGCGTTGCAGACCAAGCAGCAGCTGGGCATCCAGGCGCTGTCGATCGCCAACCAGTCGACGTCGCCCCTGATGTCGCTGTTCCGCTAAGCCTGACGGGCGCAAGCCGCTGCGCCGGCGGAGCTCAGGCTCCGCCGGCGTTCGCCTGTTCGCCCCGAAGCATGCTAGTCAGCGGCCGCCCCCAAGAGCCGCCGCCGAGACCCCGATGCTGCAGAACCCCTTCACCCGGACGCCAGCGAAGATCGCCGTGCTGGGGCTGGGCTATGTCGGGCTGCCGCTGGCCCTGGCCTTCGCCGCACAGCACGAGGTGGTCGGCTTCGACCTCGATCCCGGGCGGGTGGCGGAGTTGCGCGCCGGGCGCGACCGCACGCTGGAGGTCTCCGCCGAGGAGCTGGCGGCGGCGCGCGGCCTGACAGTCAGCGCCGACGAGGCCGACCTTGCCGGCTGCAACGTCTTCGTCGTCACGGTGCCGACGCCGATCGACGCCCACAAGCGGCCCGACCTGAGCGCCCTCATCGCCGCCAGCCGCACCGTCGGGCGGGCGATCCAGGCGGGCGGGGTGGTGATCTACGAGAGCACCGTCTATCCCGGCGCCACCGAGGACGACTGCGTGCCGGTGGTGGAAGCGGTCTCGGGCCTTGCCTTCAATCGCGACTTCTACGCCGGCTACAGTCCCGAGCGGGCCAACCCCGGCGATTTGCAGCACCGGCTGGCCAACATCGTCAAGGTGACCGCCGGCTCGACGCGCGAGGCCGCCGACTTCGTCGACGCGCTCTACGCCGGGATCGTCGCCGCCGGCACCCACCGGGCCAGCTCGATCAAGGTCGCCGAGGCGGCCAAGGTGATCGAGAACACCCAGCGTGACCTGAACATCGCCCTGATCAACGAGTTCGCCTTGATCTTCCACCGGCTGGGGATCGACACCGCCGAGGTGCTCGCCGCCGCCGGCACCAAGTGGAACTTCCTGAACTTCCGGCCGGGCCTGGTCGGCGGCCACTGCATCGGCGTCGACCCCTACTACCTGACCCACAAGGCCGAGGCGCTGGGCTATCACCCCGAGGTGATCCTCGCCGGACGGCGGATCAACGACGACATGGGCGGCTACATCGCCCGCGAGCTGATCAAGCAGCTGGTCCGCCGCGGCTCGCCGGTGAAGGGCGCGCGGGTGCTGGTGATGGGCCTGGCCTTCAAGGAGAACACGCCGGACCTGCGCAACACGCGGGTGATCGACATCGTCCGCGAGCTCGCCGACTACCAGGCGACGGTCGAGGTCTGGGATCCCTGGATCCCGGCGGGCGACGCTCGCCGCGAGTACGGGATCGAATTGATCGAGACCCCGGCGAAGGGCGCCTACGACGCGGTCGTGGTCGCGGTGGCGCACCGTCAGTTCGCCGAGCTGGGGCCGGAAAAGATCCGCGCGCTGGGGCGGCCGGACGCAGCGGTGTTCGACGTGAAAGGGCTCTTGCCGAGGGACGCGGCCGACTGGCGCCTTTAGGTCAGTGCAGCAGGTGGGCCGCGACGACCGCCACCAGGCCCCAGAAGCCCGCGCCGCCCGCCAGCAGGATGATCATGCCCGTGCGCGCGCCGGCGCGATCGCGGCGGTCGGGCGTCTCCGGCCCCGGCGCGCGCGCCGCCAGACGGAATCCGCCGGCGCTTCGCGGCTTCCGCGCGGGGAAATGAGTCGCCGACGTCGCTTCGCTGGGATCGTGCATGCGTAAATCGTGGTGATTTCAAGTCGCCGGCGCCAGTTGGCCTACAGCCGCAGGCCGTGCGGCCTACTGCCGCATCAATTGTGGCCATAGTAGTTAAGATACCAGTCAACAAAGTGGCCGACGCCGATTTCGATCGAGGTGGCTGGGGCATAATCCAGCGCCGCACGGGTGGCCTCGGTGTCGGCCTCGGTACGGGCGACGTCGCCGGCCTGCATCGGCATCAGGTTGAGTTCGGCCTTGCGCCCCAGCTTCTCCTCCAGGACCTCGATGTAGCGCATCAGCTCGACGCGCCGCGAGGCGCCGAGGTTGAGGATCCGCCAGGGGGCGACGCCGCTGGTGGCCGGGTCCGGCTTCTCGGGATCCCAGGACGGGTCGATCTGCGCCGGCCGGGCGATCGCCGCCATCAGCCCGTCGACGATGTCGTCGACATAGGTGAAGTCGCGCTGCATCTTCCCCTCGCCGTAGACGTCGATCGGGCGGCCTTTCAGGATCGCGTCGGTGAACTTGAAGAGCGCCATGTCCGGCCGCCCCCAAGGTCCGTAGACGGTGAAAAACCGGAAGCCCGTCGCCGGGATCGAGAACAGGTGGGAATAGCTGTGCGCCATGGTCTCGTTGGCCAGCTTGGTCGCCGCATAGAGGGTGATCGGGTGGGTGGCGCTGTCGTGGACGTTGAACGGCAACTTGCCGTTGGCCCCGTAGACCGAGCTCGTCGAGGCGTAGACCAGATGCTTGGGCTGCACCGCGCGGCAGCCCTCCAGCACGTTCAGGAAGCCGACCACGTTGGCGTCCACATAGGCTTCGGGCTTCTCCAGGCTGTAGCGGACGCCGGCCTGGGCGGCGAGGTTGACCACCACCGTCGGCCGCGTCTCGGCGAACAGGGCGCCCATGCCCTCGCGGTCGGCCAGGTCCAGCCGGGCGTGGCGGTAGCCCTCGTAGCCCTCCAGCAATGCGAGCCTCGCCGCCTTCAGGGCCGGGTCGTAGTAGGCGTTGAGATTGTCGACGCCGATGACCGGATCTCCGCATTCCAGCAGACGCCGGCTCAGGTGGAAGCCGATAAAACCCGCAGATCCTGTGACCAGGACGGTCATATTGCCTCCAAGAATAGTGACGTGGGCGGCCGCATGGGGTACGCGAGCGGGCACGCTCGGTCGAGCGTAAGTGAATGAGGCTGCTGATCCAATCAGCTCCGTGGCGCGTTGACGGCGTAGCCACGGATCTTGGCTCGCGGCATGCAAGGGCGCGCTTCGGCGTCAGTCAGGTGTTCGATTTTGACCGTGCGGGCGGCGGGCGTCGCACTGTCCCACGGGACTACGGAGTTAATTGATGTCGCAACCTAACGTGCCGGGCCTGACGCCCGCGCCGACGAAAAATCAGAAACTTATCGAATGGGTACGGACGATCGCCGAGCTCACGCAGCCGGCGCGCGTCGTATGGTGCGACGGCTCCGAGGATGAATGGAACCGGCTGACGCAGGAGCTGGTCGACGCTGGCACGCTGAAGCGCCTGAACCCGGCCAAGCGGCCGAACTCGTTCTACGCCGCCTCCGACCCCAGCGACGTCGCCCGGGTCGAGAGCCGGACCTACATCTGTTCCGAGAAACAGGTGGACGCCGGGCCGACGAACAACTGGCAGGAACCCGCGGAGATGCGGGCCACCCTGAACGGGCTGTTCAAAGGCGCCATGAACGGCCGCACCATGTACGTGGTGCCGTTCTGCATGGGCCCGCTCGGCTCGAAAATCAGCGCCATCGGCGTGGAGATCACCGATTCGGCCTACGTGGCCGTCTCGATGCGGATCATGACCCGCATGGGCCAAGCCGCCCTCGACCAGCTCGGCGAGGACGGCTTTTTTGTGCCGGCCGTCCACACCGTCGGCTATCCGCTGGCCGCGGGCCAGGCGGACGTGGCCTGGCCGTGCAACGAGACCAAGTACATCGTCCACTTCCCGGAGACCCGGGAGATCTGGTCCTACGGCTCGGGCTACGGCGGCAACGCGCTGCTGGGCAAGAAGTGTTTCGCGCTGCGCATCGCCTCGGTCATGGCCCGCGACGAGGGCTGGCTCGCCGAGCACATGCTGATCCTGAAGCTGACCTCGCCGGAGGGCAGGTCGCATTACGTCGCCGCCGCCTTCCCCAGCGCCTGCGGCAAGACCAACATGGCCATGCTGCAGCCGACCCTGGCGGGCTGGAAGGCCGAGACCATCGGCGACGACATCTGCTGGATGCGCTTCGGCGACGACGGCCGGCTCTATGCGGTCAATCCGGAGGCCGGCTTCTTCGGCGTGGCGCCGGGCACCGGCGTGGAGACCAACAAGAACGCCATCGACGCCCTGTATGGCAATACGATCTTCACCAACGTGGCCCTGACCGACGACGGCGACGTGTGGTGGGAAGGGTTGACCGCCGAAGCGCCCGCGCACCTGATCGACTGGCGCGGCCGCGACTGGACGCCGGCGAGCCCCGAGCCCGCCGCGCATCCGAACGCCCGCTTCACCGTGCCGGCCTCGCAGTGCCCGGTGGCCGCCGCCGAATGGGAAGACCCCGCCGGCGTGCCGATCTCGGCCATCCTGTTCGGCGGCCGGCGCGCCACTGCGGTGCCCCTCGTGCGCGAGGCGCACGACTGGGCGCACGGCGTCTTCATGGCCTCGAACGTCGCCTCCGAAGGCACGGCCGCGGCCGAGAACGCCATCGGCGAGCTGCGCCGCGACCCGTTCGCCATGCTGCCGTTCTGCGGCTACAACATGGGCGACTATTTCGGCCACTGGCTGAAGATGGGCGCCAAGGGCGATGCGGCGAAGCTGCCCCGCATCTACTTCGTCAACTGGTTCCGCAAGGACGAGCGCGGCAAGTTCGTCTGGCCGGGATATGGCGACAATTCCCGCGTGCTGAAGTGGATCGTCGACCGCCTGGAAGGCCGCGCGGAGGGCGTCGAGACGCCGATCGGCCGCCTGCCGAAGGCCGGCGAACTGGACATTTCGGGCCTCAGCCTCACCGACGAGCAGATGGCGCTGCTGCTGAGCGTCGATCCGCAGATCTGGCGCCAGGAAGCCGCCCTGATCCCGCCGTTCTACGAGACCTTCGGCGACCGCCTGCCCAAGGCGCTGTGGGAGCAGTACGAGGCGCTGGTGAAGCGGCTGCAGGCCAGCCCGGCGATGGCCGCGGCCGAGTAGGGTTCAGCGCTCCAGATCGGAACGGAAAGGCCGCGGCGACCCCGCGGCTTTTTTCGTGTCCGCGGCGCGGAGCGAGTGGGGGAGAGGGAAGGGCGCCGTCGGAAAAGCGGTTCTCAGCCCGCCTACCGGTTCGCCACCACCCGCAGCGTGGGGGCCGCGCCGGGCTTCTCGCCGCGGATCTGGGCGACCAGGCCGAAGAGGGCGCGGCGCACGTCGTCGGTCGCGCCCTGGTCGGCCAGCCGCTGCAGCTCGGTCAGGTGGCCCGGCGTCACCCGCATGGCGGCGGCGGAGATGACCTCCATCACCTTCGGCGCGCAGGGGACCGAGCGCTCGGTCTCGTCCAGCAGGGCCTCGGTCAGCTTTTCGCCGGGGCGCAGGCCGGTGATCTCGATCTCGATGTCGCGGCCCGGCGTGCGGCCCGAGAGCGCGATCATCTGCCGGGCGAGGTCGAGGATGCGCACCGGCGCGCCCATCTCCAGCAGGAACAGCCGCGCGTCGCGCCCGTCGCCCTCGGTGTTGGTGGCGGTGGCGTGCAACACCAGCTGCGCCGCCTCCGGGATGGTCATGAAGAACCGTTCCATCTCCGGATGGGTGACGGTGACCGGGCCGCCGCGCTCGATCTGCGACTTGAAGATCGGCACGACCGAGCCCGCCGAGCCCAGGACGTTGCCGAACCGCACCGCGGCGAACCGCGTGCCGCCGCCCGAGCTCTGCTGGGCGGCGATGACCGATTCGGCCAGGCGTTTGGTCGCGCCCATGACGTTGGTCGGGTCGACCGCCTTGTCGGTGGAGATCAGCACCATCTGGTGCGCCCCGCAGGTGCGGGCGGCCTCAGCGACGTTCCAGGTGCCGATGACGTTGGTCAGCACCCCTTCACAGGGATGGCGCTCGACCATCGAGACGTGCTTCAGCGCCGCGGCGTGGAACACCAGATGCGGCTGCTCGTCCTGGAAGAGCTGGGTCAGGCGGGTGGCGTTTCGCACGTCGCAGAGCAGGGCGCGGCGCGAAAGCTGCGGATTGGTCTCGGCCATCTCGCGCTCGATCTCGAACAGCGCCGTCTCGGAATAGTCGAGCAGGGTGATGTGGGCGCACTCGAACGCCGCGGCCTGGCGGCAGAGCTCGGCGCCGATGGAGCCGCCCGCGCCGGTGACCAGCACCCGCCGGCCGCGCACCAGGCCAGCGACGGCGCGCCGGTCGAGCTGGATCGGATCGCGCGCCAGGAGCTCCTCGATGTTGATGTCGCGCATCGGCACCAGGGTGACGCCGTCGTGCTGCGACAGCTCGACGATGGACGGCAGGCGCAGGAGGCGGATGCCGTCGTTCTTCAGCCGCCCGAGCAGGTCGGCGGTGAGGCCCTTCAGCCGCGTCGGCTCCTCGAGGAACAGGATCGCGCGGGGATAGCGGTTCCAGCGGCGCAGGTCGGCCAGGGCGGCCTCGAGGTTGTCGAGGCTGTCGATGATGCAGACGCCGCGGACTTGGTGACCGACGTCGCGCGGCTCGGCGGCGACGATGCCGACCGGCGAATAGGTGCGGTCATGGCTGCGGGCGACGTCGCGCAGATAGGTGTCGGCCGCGGCCGGCGGGCCGATCAGCAGCAGCGGCGGGGCCTGGCTGGCGCGGTCGCTGAGCGTGTTGAACGGGGCGAAGGAGCCGAGCGCGTGCTCGTGCAGCGCGCGGCGCATGATGCGCACGCCCATCGAGCCGGTCATCTGCAGCAGCGGCGCGAGGAACAGCGTCGGGCGCGGCAGGCTGCGGGCGCGGTCGAGCACGAAGACCCAGACCAGGAAGACGCCGACGGTGAGCACGGCGATTCGCGCCAGCACGCCGGCGTCGGGAATGGAGGTGTAGCGCCAGGGCGAGAGCTCGCGGCGGAACAGCAGCGAGAAGCCCGCCGCGAGCGCCGCGTAGAGCACCACCAGCTGGATCAGGGTCAGCGAGGGCAGGCCGTTGGGGGCCAGGCCGTGCAGCCGGGGCGGAGCGATCAGGTAGGCGGCGGCGAAAGCGCTGGCGGCGATCAGGGCGTCGAGCAGGATGGTCTGGGCCCGAAAAGCCATCCGCTGCATGGACCGCACTCCGTTCACTCTTGGAACTCCGCGAACAGCCCTCGGAGTGCGCCAGGACGCCAGCAAATCGAAGAGGCGTTCCCTTGCTTCGATTAACTTTAGCCGAGGCTTTCTGGACCTTAGGAAGTGCGCGGCAGGGACGCAATTGACAAAGGCCGCCGCGTTACCGCGCCGGCCCTGCCTGTGACTTTCAGGTCGCGGTTTTTGCGCGTCCTAGAAGGTCGCCTTGATGCCGGCGACGAAGCGCGCCTTGTAGATCTTGCCGAAGTCGTGCTCGTTGGTGTCCCAGTAGCGGAAGTCGAGCCCGATCTTGTCGGTCACCGCATAGCCGACGCCGAGGTTCCAGGTCGTGTAGTCGCCCGGGCCCTCGTACTGCTGGTAGCCGACGGCGCCGCTGACCGAGAACTTCGAGTTCGGGATCGGCACGCTGCCGTTCAGCTCATAGTAGTAGGAGTTGATATTGCCCGGACCGGTGGTGTTTGGCGAGTAGTAGAAGGCCGCGCCGATCGTGGCCGGGCCGACCGGGACGGAGCCGGCCGCCTTCACTTCCCAGTAGCTCCAGTCGTTGTGGTCCTTCAGGTAGCCGTAGCGGATGGCGCCGAAGTCGAAGGTCACCGGGCCGAGCGTCGGCTTCACGCCGAAGTACAGGTCGTATTCGGTGTCGGCCGAATCGCCGAAGTCGATGTTCGACCACCAGGTGCCGGCGTAGCCGATCTTGCCAATCGTCACGTCGGCGCCGGCGAACACCTGGGGCTGGTTCTGCGTCTGGCTGACGCCGCGGAAGATGTAGTCCGTCGCGCCGCCGGCGTTGAACACCAGGCCGAGCGGTCGGCCGGCGTCGTCGGCGTGAGCGGCGCCGGCGAAGGCGAGAGCGCCCACGGCGGCCAGCAGCGAGAGTTTCAGCGACTTCATTCTTATCCCCTTGTTTTTCGGCCGGCGTGATTCCCCCGCGCGACCTGGCGGCATCCTCCTGGCGGTGGCGCTTGGATCAACGCAGCGTCGCCGCATCTGCCCGCCCTTTCGGCAGGCGCCCGAAAATTCGCCGATAAAGCGAAGCTGGCGCCCATTCCTTGAGCATTGGTTGATGGGGCGGGGAAGGACCCCGATCGGGCGTGCTGGCGAGGAATCGGTCGGACCCGCTCGCCGTTGTTCCACCCCTTGCGCCGGAGTAAAGCGGCCGCATGGAAGAGACCCATCTCACTCAGTTGGGGCGCGAGGTCCGCGGCTTCGCCAGCCCCGAGGAGGCGGTGCTGGAGCGCGTGCCCAACCCGCATCCGGACGCCCTTTACCTGGCGCGTTTCACAGTTCCCGAATTCACCTCGCTCTGTCCGGTGACCGGCCAGCCGGACTTCGCGCACCTGGTCATCGACTATGTTCCGGACGGCTGGCTGGTGGAGTCCAAGTCGCTCAAGCTCTACCTGGCCTCGTTCCGCAACCATGGCGCATTCCACGAGGACTGCACCGTGGCGATCGGCCGCCGGCTGGCCCAGGAGCTCGCCCCCCGGTGGCTGAGGATCGGCGGCTACTGGTATCCCCGGGGCGGGATCCCGATCGACGTCTTCTGGCAGACGGGCCCGGCGCCGGATGGTCTTTGGCTGCCGGATCAAGGGGTCGCGCCTTATCGCGGGCGCGGTTGAATGCTCCGTTCAAGGTGAATTGGTTAACGGCGAAGCAACGTCGCCAATCGAAGCGTCGGCATTGCCGCGGCTCTTCGGCGGTTGATTTGCAGGTAGTGCTTTCGGAGATTTCACGTGTAACGCGAGGAAACCCCTGCGACCTCGCGTCCGCCGCGGGCGGGCTTTCCAGAACCGTAAATAAGTTCTATATCAACTCCCGCCCAACTCTCCTCGGGCGTGTCACCTCAGGCCGAGCGACGCGACGCGTCGTTCGGCCGTCGTGTTTTCGGAAGACGGCTTCCTTGCGGAGCCGGCCTCCAGTCAGCCGGGACTGCGGGCGGTGAGGGCGGCCGGGTCCGGGCGCTCCCGCTCCAGCGGCGGCTCGCGCGGCGTGCCGATCAAGATGAAGCCCGCCACCTTCTCGCTGCTGCTCAAGCCGAGCAGGGCGCAGGCCCGGGCGTCGTAGGCGTACCAGTCGGTGATCCAGTTCGCCCCGTACCCCATGGCGAGCGCAGCGTAGGTCAGGGTGGTGCAGGCCGCGCCCGCCGACAGCAGCTGCTCCCACTCGGGGATGGCGCCGGGCTTCGGCGAGGCGATCACGGCGATCGCCAGTGGCGGGGTCTTCAGCTTGCCGAGCTTGGCCGCCGCGGCCGAGTCGCCGCGCTCCGCCGCCAGATGGTCGAGGCTTTCGGCGAAGGCGGCCTTGGCCTCGCCCGCAAGGACGATGAACCGCCACGGCGCCAGCTTGCCGTGGTCGGGCACCCGCGCGGCGAGCCGGATCAACTCGGCGACCTGCGTCTCGGACGGAGCGGGGGCGGCCAGCGTCATCGCCGAGGCAGAGCGGCGACGGGCGAGGAAGGCCAGCACTTCCGGCGCGGCCTCGACGGGCAGCGGCGTTCCGAGTTCGGGCGGCGAGGGGAGGGCGTCGGACACGCGGGACTCTCTTTGCTACAAGACCGGACAACCTTGGCCCTTTATGGGGTCGACGGACCATTCCGCAAGGCGAGTTGGAACATGTCGCAAAAGCCAGGCTGGCTGCGGCCGCATGGCAGGCCCTGGACGCGCGGCGCCGAGCGCCTGGTCTACGAGAACCCCTGGATCCGGGTGAGCCACCACGAACCGACCGCGCCCACGGGCCGCCCGGCGCAGTACGGCCTGGTCAGCTTCAAGAACCTCGCCATCGCCGTCGTTCCGCTGCACGACGACGGGACGGTGACCCTGGTGGGCCAGCACCGCTTCCCGCTCGGCGACTACAGCTGGGAGCTGCCGGAGGGCGGCTCGCCGCACGGCGAGGATCCGCTTGAGGGCGCCCGGCGCGAGCTGGCCGAGGAGACCGGGCTTCAGGCGCGCGAATGGCGCCGGGTCCTGCAGATGCAGCTCTCCAACTCGGTGACCGACGAGCGCGCCATCGGCTACCTGGCGCTCGGCCTCTCGCCGAGCGACGGCGGCTACGCGAGCGATGAGACCGAGGAGATCGTGCTGGCCCGGGTTCCCTTCCGCGAGGCGCTCGACGCGGCGCTGGCCGGCCACATGGAAGATGTGTTGACGGTGGCGATGCTGCTGCGCGTCTACCATATGGCGCGGGAGGGCGCCCTGCCTGACGCGCTGACCCGCGCCATGCTAGGCTGAGGCGCGTCATACTGGAGATCCGACGTGAGCCAACGCTTCGAACTGATCGACGCCGATGGGGCCCCGCCGGTCTGGGCGGCCCTGCATAGCGAGGCGCTGGCGGCGGCGCGCGACGAATCCGCGCTGGCGAGCCTGCTCGCGACGGTGATCCTCAACCACAAGAGCATGGCCGACGCGCTGTCCTACCAGCTGGCGCGCAAGCTGGGCGACCAGGAGCTGCGGGCCATGACCCTGCGCGAGGTGGCGCAGGAAGCCTACGCCAGCGACCCGACGCTGGTGGCGATCGCCGAGGACGATCTGCGGGCGGTGTTCGAGCGCGACCCGGCCTGCAAGGGCTATCTGCAGCCCTTCCTGTTCTTCAAGGGCTTCCTGGCCCTGCAGACCCAGCGGGTGTCGCACTGGCTGTGGAACCAGGGCCGCGACACCATCGCCTTCTACATGCAGAGCCGGATGAGCGAGCTGTTCCAGGTGGACATCCACCCGGCGACTCGGATCGGCCGCGGGGTCTTCGTCGACCACGGCACCGGCATCGTCATCGGCGAGACGGCGGTGATCGGCGACGGCGTCTCCATGCTGCAGGGCGTCACGCTCGGCGGCACGGGGGCGGAGCGCGGCGACCGCCACCCGAAGATCGGCAAGGGGGTGCTGCTGGGCGCCGGCGCCAAGGTGCTCGGCAACATCACCATCGGCGACTACGCCAAGGTCGCCTCCGGCTCGGTGGTGCTGAAGCCGGTGCCGCCCGGCTGCACCGCGGCCGGCGTGCCCGCGCGGCTGGTCAACTGCCCGACCTGCGCGGACCCGGCCAAGAGCATGGACCACACCCTGGCCGAGGCTGTGTACGACTACGTCATCTGAGGATTTCGCGCGGATTCCACTTTGGCGGGGCGCGCGGCACGGTTAGGTTCCGGCCGAGTAGCAGCTTCAGGAGCTCCCGCGTGGACGAGAAGACCATCCGCAAGATCGAAACGCATCTCCGCGGGACCTTCGCCAACGCGCGCATCAAGCTGACGCCGCGCCCCAAGCAGAAGGATTCCGCCGAGGTCTATGTCGGCGAGGAATTCGTCGGGGTCGTCTTCCAGGACGAGGACGAAGACGGCTCCTTCATGTTCGAGATGGCGATCCTCGCCGAGGACCTGCCCTAGGAAGCTTCACCGCACCTGCTCGACCTTCAGGCTGCCGGCCGGCAGGGGCCCCAGCGGCGGCTGGGTCTCGGGCGGGCCGAGCCAGTCTGCCCAGAAGCGGCGGTGCAGGATCACGATCTGCCGGTCGTGATAGGGCGCGATGTCGGGGCCGGGCGCGCAGGTCAGCATGGTGAAGCGGTCGTCGCGCACGAGGCCGGCGATGCAGAACAGCTCGCGCTCGTCGGCGCGAGTGAACAGCCACTTCGACTTCGGCGACTTCCCCCCGGTGAACTCGTAGAAGCCGTCGGCCGGGATCAGGCAGCGCCCGTTCGTGAAGCGCCGGCCCTCGGAGCGGAAGTTGATCACCGGCGGTCGGCCGGGCTGGGCGAAGCCCCAGCGCAGCTGCTTGAGCTCCGCCCCTTCCGGCGAGACTGTCAGGATCGGCGCGGGATCGGTGGGGCGGATCGAGTCGCGCGGCTCCAGATTCGGCGCGCCGCCCGCCCAGTGCAGAGGCAGCTTGAGCGCCGCGAACTCCTGGGCGATGCGGTCCAGCGACTGCTTGAAGCGGTATTCGTTGCACATGGCGGGCCTGCGCGGTTCCCCTCCGCCGGCGCCGTCAGTGTTCCATCAGCGCGACGATCTGGTCGGCCAGCTCGTCCGGATAGAAGGGCTTGGGAAACATCACCGAGCCCTCGACCCCCTGCTTCTGCAGGTGGGCGGCGTGGCCGCTGATATAGACCACCTTCAGGTCGGGATGCAGCGCGCGCGCGCGGCGGGCGACGTCGAAGCCGGTGGTGCCGGGGCCCAGATTGACGTCGGCGATCAGCACCTCGAAGCTGCGGGCCTCGCCCTCGAGCAGGGCGTAGGCGCTGCGGTCGGTATGCGCGCTCTTCACTGCCAGGCCGCGCTCTTCCAGCGCGTCCTGGATCATCTCGGCGATGAAAGTCTCGTCCTCGACGAGCAGGATCTGTCCCATGGCTTGCTCCCGCCGCTCTGGCGGGCAGGGGCTAAAGCGCAAGCCGGTCGAAAGCAAGCTTAGCCATTGGCGATTTGATCACGCGGCCTGGGCTGAGCCGCTCAGCCGATCGAAATCCGCCACCAGGGCGGCGAGCGGCGCCGAAGTGCGCGCGTCCGGGCGTTCGGCGCAGGCGCGTTCCGGCGCCGGCAGCTTCCCGCCGAACAGGATCGCCTGCAGCTCGTCGCGGCCACGACGCACGCGGCTCTTGATCGTGCCCAGCGGGCAGCCGGCGATCTGCGCCACCTCCTCGTAGGACATGCCCCCGGCGCCGACCAGGATCAGCGCCTCGCGTTGGAAGTCCGGCAGCATGGCGAGCGCCCGGCGCACATCCTCCAGCTCGACGGTGGAATGCTGGTCGTCCGGCGCGACCAGGGTGCGCTCGATGATCTCCTGATCGTAGTCCGCCTGCCATTTGCGCCGCCGCCCGAGCGAGTAGAAGCGGTTGCGCAGGATGGTCGCCAGCCAGGCCCTGAGGTTGGTGCCGGGCTGGAACTGGTCGCGGCATTGCCAGGCCTTCAGCAAGGCTTCCTGGGCCAGGTCCTCGGCCTGCTCCGGATCGTGGCAGAGCGTTCGCGCGAAGGCGCGCAGGAACGGGGCCGCAGTCAGGAGATCATCCTCGAAACGCGTGGACTGACGGTTCGCCATGAATGCCACCCTCGGGTTCCGCCCAGGCGGTCAACGGGGACGGTGGAGCTTGGTTCCCGTCCGCCGCGCCTGGAGCGCGTGCCGCAATGGTGGCTCCCGATCTGCGGTTCGGACGCCCTCAAATGTTGCGTCCATGGCGCGATCGAACGGTCATCGACCACTTTCGATGGGTCTTCGTGCGACGCGGCCGGATCGCCCGCTCCGTCAGCGGCTCTGGCTTCAGAGCAGCCGGTTCTGCGCCGGGTCGCCGTTCGGCGCGCCGTGCTCCCGCAGCCGCACCGTGAAGGTCGCGCCCGGCGGGGGAGCGATGTGGAGCTCGCCGCCGCACTGGCGGACCAGCGAGCGCACCAGCCGCATGCCGATCCCGCTGGCCGGCGCGGCCTCCGGCAGGCCCGCGCCCTGGTCGCTGACCTTCAGCACCAGCTCGCCCGGAGCGTTGCGCAGCTGGACCTGGATGACCCCTTTGGCGGGGGGCGGGTAGGCGTGCTTGGACGCGTTGGTGACGAGCTCGTTGACGACCAGGCCCAGCGAGACGGCCTCGTCCAGCGGCGTCATGGTCGGGTCGGCGTCGACCTCGATCCGCAGCCGGTCGCTCTCGACCAGACTCGCCGACAGCCGATCGCAGAGGCGGCGCAGATAGGCCGCGAAGTCCACCTCGTCCTTGCTGCTGACCCGATAGAGGCTGGCGTGCACGTCGCTGATGGTCTCGATCCGGTCGACCGCCTTGCGCAGCTGCTCGGCGACCCGCGGATCGTCGGCGACCCGGGCCTGCATCGTCAGCATCGCCGAGACGGCGGCCAGGTTGTTCTTCACCCGATGGTTCAGCTCGTCGAACATCTCGTTCTGACGGCTCTCGGTCGCCTTGCGCTCCGTAATGTCGACCACGATCAGCGCGAGCCGGTTGGGGTTCAGCCGGGTGATCCGGATGTCGAGCCAGCGGCGCGCGTGGCGGGCATAGAACTCCAGTCGCGCGGCGCCGCCGCGAAAGGCCTGGGCGGCGGCCGCGACATATTCCGGCGGCGGCGCGCCGCGGATCTCGCTGTGCAGCCGACCGACGATCTGCATGTCGATGCCCAGCATGATCAGCAGGGCGGGGTTGGCTTCCTCGACCGTAAAGTCGACGAGCTTGCCGTCCTCGCTCCAGACGCCCGCCACCAGGGCGAAGCCCTCGGAGACCCCGTCGAACAGGGCGCGGTATCGCGCCTCGCGGTCGGCGAGCCGGACGATGTCGCGCCGCCGGCGGCGCAACAGCCGGCGCAGTTGAGCGCCCACCGCGCCGACGAAGGCGCCGGCCACGACGTAGATCGCGATGTTGAGGACTACTGTCTCCATCGGCGCCAGGAGCCCGCGGGCGTTGCGCAGCATGAGCCAGCTGAAGGCGGCGCTCAGGATCAGGGCGATCGCCGCCGCCAGCTCGCCGCCGATCAAGGCGGCGCCGAGGATCGCCGGATAATAGAGGTTGAAGACCGTCAGACCGGGAAGCAGCCGACCGAACCCGATCCGTAACGCGCTCGCCAGGCCGACGAAGGCGATGGCGCAAAGCGGTCCGACCAGGCGAAGCGCCCACGCGGGAAGCTGGGCGAACCGGAGGAAATGTCTGCGCGGCATCCTGTGCTCAGCGGCAAATCGCAGTGCAGTCTAGGCCGCGTCCGCTCCGGCTCGCCACCAGCTTTTCCTGGTATGGCGAAGGTTTTCGCCATGCATTTATCAATTGAGCATCTCATGCGGCGGCCGAATCGCTGAAAAGCAGAGCTCTGGATTTGGTCGATGCCGTAACTGCGGCGTGATCGACTGATCGGTGTTAATGCTGACGATGGGACGCGCCGGCCGCGACCTGCGCCGCTCACGGCGGCGGAGGCGGATAATCCGTCAGCGGACGTCGGCGCTCGCCGGTCGGACGTTGGAAGGCAAGGCACCGGCCCGCCGCCCCGCGGGGCTTGTCCCTGCGGGCCGAACGGCGTTCCCTGGACCGCTTGCGGAGCGTACAGTCCGGGCCAAGACAGGGAGGATCGCATGAACGCTTCCTCGATCCGCTCGCCCGCCGAGGCCGAGCTGCGCCGCGACCTGGCGGCCGCCTATCGGCTGACGGCGCTCTACGGCTGGGACGACCTGGTGGCGACCCACATCTCGGTGCGCCTGCCGCAGGAGGAGGCCTTCCTGATCAATCCCTTCGGGATGCTCTTCGAGGAGATCCGCCCGGCCGACCTGGTGAAGGTCGACATGGAGGGCAAGGTGCTGGAGCCGACGCCCTGGTCGGTCAACCTGGCGGGGTTCGTGATCCACAGCGCGATCCATGCCGCGCGCCATGACGTCGTCTGCGCCATGCACCTGCACACGCCCGACGGGATCGCGGTCTCCGCGCTGAAGGAGGGGCTCCTGCCGCTCAGCCAGACGGCGCTGCTGTTGGCGGGCGAGATCGCCTACCACGAGTTCGAAGGGATCGCGCTGCGTCTGGACGAGCGTGAGCGGCTGGTCGCCGATCTCGGCGACAAGAACGTCCTGGTGCTGCGCAACCACGGGACGCTGACGCTCGGGGCCACCATCGCCGACGCCTTCACCACCATGTACTTCCTGGAGAGCGCCTGCAGGATCCAGGTCCGCGCGTTGGCCATGGACCGGCCGCTGAACCCGATCGGTCCCGAGGCGGTCGAGCGCATGACCCAGCTGCAGATGAGCCGAAATTCCTCCATCTCCCGCGACCTGGCCTGGCCGGCGCTGCTGCGCAGGCTCGACCGGATCGATCCGGGTTGGAGCGGGGAGGGCTGAGGCGCCGCCGCCCTCTGAAAAGTGGGCCGAGGTCCAGCGGAACGGCGCCTTGCGCTGTGGTTGAATTATCCATACCACAAAACTCATAGGCGTGGGGGCGCTTGTGCTTGTGAACGGCGACGGACTTCAATCGGCGGCCGCACGGACGGACATGCGCTGGACGGCGGCGCCAGCGGCCCTGTCGGTCAAGGCTGCTTGGACGAGCCTGCTCGTCCTGGGTTTCGTCCTGATCGCGGGCCTCAACTTCCCCGGCCACATCCCCTTCGACACGACGACGGCCCTGTGGGAGGGACGCACCCATGTGCGGATGAGCTGGGGGCCGCGCATGTTCAGCGCGATCCTGGGCTTCTTCGACGCCATCGCGCCTGGAACCGGGCTCTACGCCGCCGCCAGCCTGTTCGTGCTGGTTCTGGCATGGTGGACGCTGCCCAGGCTGACCGCGCGGACATCGTGGGCCGGGCCCCTGTTGCTGGCGTTCTGGCTGGCCGTGCCGCACATCCTGATCATGCAGGGCATCCTCTGGCGCGATGTCCTGTTCGCCAACCTGACCGTCGCCGGTTTCGTCGCCCTCGCCGCTGCGGCCCGGCTGTGGGAAAGACCGGCGCCGCGCCTGGGGCTTCTGGCGCTTGCGGCCCTCAGCCTGGCGTTCGCGGCCCTGGTGCGGCAGAACGGCGGCGTCGTCATCGTCGCCGCGGCCCTGGCCCTGGCCTGGACGGCCCGCAACGGCGGCTGGCTACGCGCGATCGCCTGGGGCGCCGGCGGCCTCGCCGTTACGCTGGCGATCGCCTTGACGTTCGCGGCCCTCGATCCCGTGCACGAGCCGCCGGGACAGCCGTCCCTCTCCGTCGGCTTCGAGCTGCTTGCGCACTACGACGTGGCCGGGGCGCTGGCGGATCGCCCAGGGCGGCCGCTGCCCCGGCTGGAGGCGTCCAGCCCGACCGCGGTTCAGGCGCTGCGCGCCGCCGCGCCCAAGGTCTATTCACCCCAGCGGGTCGACTTTTTCGACCGCGAGCCCGCGATGGCGTCCGTTTGGCAATTCAAACGGCCGTTGATGCTGGCCGCCTGGCGCGACCTCATGGGCGCAGATCCCTTCGGCTACGCACGGCGCCGGCTGGAGGTGTTCCGCTGGGTGTTCCTGACGCCGGAGCTATCTGCTTGCGCGCCCCTCCACCTTGGCGTCAGCGGCCTGCCGGACGTCGAACGCAAGCTCGGCCTGCGGGATGGCCCCTATCTGCAAGGCCCGCGCCTGTGGACCTATGCGCACGCGTGGTATGCGACGCCGCTCTACTCCCATCTCAGCTACGCTGTGCTGGCCGGAGCGGTGATGGTGTTCCTGCTCTTCAGGCGGCGCGCCGAAGACATGCCGATCGCGGCCCTGATGGCCGGCGGATTGATGTTCACCGCGACCTTCTTCGTGCTCTCGATCGCCTGTGACTATCGCTACCTCTATGCGCTCGATCTGGCGGCGATCACAGGCTCGCTCTACGTCGCGATCGATCCGTCCGTGCAGCGCGGAAGACGGGAAGGTTGAGGAGCGCATCAGCGCCCTGCCATCCCGCCTTCTGCTGATCGTCGATACGCCGACAGTGGGCTCAGGCCGGCACGGTACGGTTCAGCTCGTCGCGAACCACGAGGGTCTGAGAATTCGTGTACTCGCTCAGGCCTTCGAGCGCGTTCTCAATGCCGATCCCGGACTGGTTATGTCCGCCGAAGGCGATGTGCGGCGAGAACGTATGCACCTCATTAATCCACACGGTGCCCGCTTCAATCCGTTCGGCGATCTTGCGCGCGGCGGCCGCATCCTTCGACCACACTGAACCAGCCAGGCCGTATTCCGTGGCATTCGCGCGACGGATCACGTCTTCGACGTCATCAAACTTCAGCAACGGCAGGACAGGGCCAAACGCTTCTTCCACAACGACCCGGGAATCTTCGGGCGGGTTGTCGATGATGGTGACCGGCACGTAGAAGCCCTTGCCCTCGGGGATCTCGCCACCGAGGAGGAACTTCAGACCCTGGCTCTTGGCGTCCGAAAGGAGGTCTTTCAGCTTCTCGAACTGCATCCGGTTCTGGATCGGACCCAGGTCGGTCCCCTGTTCGGCGCCGTCGCCGACCTTGACAGTGCGGGCGTAGGCGACCAGCGCCTCGCTGAGGCGGTCATAGACGTCGCGGTGAACATAGAGCCGCTTCGCCGCCACGCAGAACTGTGCGCTGTTCTGGAACGCCGCCCAAAAGAGCTCTTTGGCGACCGCCTCGACGTCAACATCCGGCATGACGATCGCCGGATCATTGCCGCCCAACTCCAGGGTGATGCGCTTGAGGGTGCCGGACGCGCTCTCCATGATCTTGCGGCCGGTGGCCGTGGATCCCGTGAACGAGATCTTCTTGATGTCCGGATGCGTGGTCATCCAAGCCCCCAGATCATTGCCGCCCGAGACAATGTTCAGCACGCCGGGAGGAACAACGTCGCGCAGAATCTCGCCGAGCTTCAATGTGCAAAGCGGCGTATAGGGCGACGGCTTCAACACCATCGTGTTGCCGGCCACCAGCGCCGGCGCAATCTTCCAAATCGCCAGCAGCATTGGAAAATTCCAGGGCGTGATGCCCCCGACCACGCCAAGCGGGACCTTGCGGACCTCGACATAACGGCCCGCCTGCTTCTCGACGATCTCTGGATCGAGACGCTGCTTGGCGATCTCGTGGCACCAGATTACGGAACCGCCGATCTCCCACTCAGCGCCGGCCCGAGCCTTGCCCTGCTCGAGGGTCAGCAGGCGTTTGAAGTCTTCGGCGTGCGCTGCGATACGGTCGCCGATCGCCGCGACTATGGCCTGGCGCTCCTCGACCGGACGCGCGCGCCACGCGGGGAATGCGCGCTTGGCGGCGGCCACGGCCTCGTCGAGCTGTGCGCGGCTAGCATCCGGTGCGCGGGCGATGACGTCCTCGGTCGCGGGGTTGACGGCCTCGATGAAATTCGAGGCCGTCGCGGCGCGTCCGTCGATCGTCATGGTATAGTTGGAGAAGAAATCCACAGTCATGGACGTGTCCTTCAGCTTTGGAGGCAGTCTTCCGGGGGCGCGGGCGTATTTCTCAGCGCACGCCGCAGGATTTTACCGGTGCTCGTCTTTGGAAGATCGTCGACGAATTCGACGAGGCGAGGAACCTTATAGCTCGCCAGCGAGCCTCGGCAGTGATCGATCAGCTCATCCGCACTGAGCACCGCGCCGGGCGTGAGCACCACGAAGGCCTTCGCCAACTCGCCCTTGGCCGCGTCATGCACGGCGGCGACAGCGGCCATGGCGACGGCGGGGTGCTGGGCGATGACCTGCTCCAGCTCGGCCGGGTATACATTGTATCCCGCGGTGATGATCATGTCCTTCTTGCGGTCGAGCACGAACAGGTAGCCGTCCGCGTCGCGACACACGACGTCGCCGGTGCGGAGCCAGCCACCCGCGGCAAAGGCGGCGCGGGTGGCGTCAGGGTCGTCGAAATAGCCGTCCGTCACCAACGGGCCTCGAACCAGAAGCTCCCCCGGCTCGCCCGTGGGGACCTCGGTCTCTGCGTCGTCGATGTCCACCACTCGCGCTTCCATGCCGGGAAACGGCAGGCCGATGGCGCCGTGCCGCTTGGGCAGGTGCGGCGAATGGGAGATCGCGGGGCCGGCGACCTCGGTCATGCCCCAAAGTTCGAGGAGCGGGCATCCGAACGCGGCCTCGACAGCCGCGATCGTGCTGCTGGGCATCGTCTGGCCGCCTACGGTGCAGCGCCGAAGGGACGATAGGTCCGTCTGGAAGAGAGCTGGCTCGTTGAGCAGGTAGTAGTACATGGTCGGGACCCCCTCGAAGAGGGTCGCCCGGAACCGGGCGATGAGCTGCAGGGCGACATCCGCCTGGAACCGTTCCATCACCACCAAGGTCATGCCGCAGAGAAAGGCGCAGTGCATGACGATGTTGCCGTAGACGTGGGGAAGGGGGAGGGCGCTGACGACGACTTCCCGCTCCTGGCGCTGATGCATGGTCGCGGTGAGCGCGGCGCTCATCAGCACCGCCCGATTGGACAGCATCGCGCCTTTCGGCCGGCCCGTGGTTCCGGACGTGTAGCCGATCGCCAATAGGTCGGCCGGCAGGCGCGGCCGGACGGGGGCCGGCGGCCCCTGCAGCACGTCCTCAAACGACGTCATGCCGGCGCGGGCCGGGCCGGTGGCGATCAAGCTGGGCGCCGATGATCCCGTGAGCTTGTCGGCGATCGCCGCGCAACGTTCCGTCGTAGATATGACCGCCGCCGCCTGGGAATTCGCGGTGATGTAGGCGACCTCCTCGGGGCTGAGCAGGAAGTTGGCGGGCACAACGACCGCCCCGAGCCGAGCGATGGCATAGTATGCGACAATCCAGCGCCAACCGTTCGGGAGGTGCAGCACGACGCGCTGCCCGACATCGACACCGATGGCTTGCAGCCCTCCTGCAAAGCTCGCTGTCCGAGCGTTCACGTCCGCAAACGTGAGTTGTTCGTCGCCCGCGATTACGGCCGTGGCTGCGCCAAAGCGTTGCGCCGCCTGTTCTGTCAAGGCGCCAATCATGTCGTCAGGCGCCGGGACGCAAGACGGCCTTAAGCACGTCCCCGCGCTCGGAGGCCTTCGCCGCCGCTTCTATCTCGCTCATCGGGAAGAACCTGATGAGCTTGTCGAAGGGGAAACGACCCTGCCGCCACAGTTCCACGAGTTGCGGGATGAACACGTCCGGAACGCTATCGCCCTCGATAATGCCGCGCACCGTGCGGCCGAACAGGATGCCGTTCATATCAAGGGACAATTCCGTCCCGAGGGGCGAAACGCCGATCACGCCGCACACCCCCGTCAGTCGCAGGCTGTCGACAGCCTGACGCGCGACCTTCGGAAGCCCGGTGGCTTCAAGCGAATACTGCACGCCCTCGCCGCCGGTTGCGGCGCGAATGCTCTCGATGACGTCGTCCTTGGCGCCGTTGATCGTGTGCGTGGCGCCCAGCTCGCGGGCGAACGCGAGGCGCTGATCATTAAGGTCTACGGCGATGATCGTCGTGCAGCCGACCACGCGGGCCGCCATGACAGCCGCCAGCCCGACCGAACCTGCGCCGAACACGGCGATGCTCGAACCCGCCGACGGCTTGAGCGCATTGATCACCGCCCCCGCCCCGGTTTGGATGCCGCATCCGAGCGGCCCCATGATGTCGAGCGGGACGTCCTTAGGGATCTTCACAATATTGCGCTGGGTGGCGAGCGCGAATTCGGCGAATGAAGATTGGGCGAAGAAGTAGGCGCTGAGACGCTGTCCATGAGCATCGCAACAAGGGCTGCTTCCGTCCGGGCGTGCGCCCGCGAAATTGCGGCCATACAGGTCGGGGC
The DNA here is from genome assembly GCF_035276905.1 of Phenylobacterium sp. GTDB lineage: Bacteria > Pseudomonadota > Alphaproteobacteria > Caulobacterales > Caulobacteraceae > Phenylobacterium. The sequence goes on from NZ_DATELG010000383.1 coordinate 27,866, forward strand.
AATAGCCGAAGAGACCACGCTGACAATTGGCGCAAACACCACAGCTCGCGAAGGTCAGCACGACGTGATCGCCGACGGCGACCTTGGTGACCTTCGAGCCGATTTGTTCAACGACGCCGGAACCTTCATGGCCGAGCACAGCCGGAAGCGGCGTCGGAAAGTATTGGTCCCGCACGACCAAATCGGTGTGGCACATGCCGACGCCGGCGATGCGGACGAGGACCTCATCGTCTCGTGGCGCTTCCAGGCCAATCGTCTCCACGACGAACGGCCCAGATTTTTTCCGCACGACGGCGGCGCTCATGGTGAGCATGGATTCCTCCCGATAGCATTGAAGAGCGCGCGCCCGACCATTGCGCTTGGCAGATCTCCGGCGGCTGGCGCGAGAAAGCGATATGCGGCGGACGCCAGGGCGGCCGCGAGGCGAACGCCCATGACGCCGCAGGTCATCCCAACAATCATGAGCAGCAAGCCGAAAATCGCTTGGATGCTCAGGCCTGCCGCTTGAGCAAGCGGATCGGCGAGCATCATACCGGCAAGGCCGGCGGCGGCTTCGACGGCGTACTTGAGGGCCAGGGCTTTCGACTGTGCGCGCGCGCCGCAGCGGGCCGCACAGGCGAGGGCGGCGACGAGGCTCAGCAAGTGAGTCGCCGGCAAGAGGCGGACGTGGGCCGCCATGCATGTCAGCATGGAGTTGGCGCAGATAGTCCCTGGCGTATAACCAAGGCGGGCCGCATCGACGGCGTATCCGACCGTCATCGACGCCGTGCAGAGCGCCAGGCTGAGGACCGGCGCCCAATATGGCGCGCCTGCGGTGGCCGCGTCGCGCACCTAGGCGCCTGCGTTCAAGATCGAGTGAATTCTCTCCGCCAGCTCCGGGGCGGCGATCACGTCGAGGAAATGCGCCAGGTACGCGCCGTTCGGTCCGATCAAATAGGTCAAGGCGCTATGCGGCACATCGTAGTCGTCCGGGTCTTTCGGGTCGCGCCGTATGGACGCGAAGACCTTGAACGCCTTGCGCGCCTGCTCCACGGCTTCGGCGCCGCCGGTCAGGCCGATGAACCGCGGGTAGCGCTCGCTGAGAAATGCCTTCATCACCGCCGGCGTGTCGCGAGCAGGGTCGACCGTGATGTAGATCGGCTGGATCTTCTCGGCGTCGGGACCGAGAAGGTCCAGCGCGATGCTGATGCGAGACAGCGCTCGCGGACACACCACCTTGCAATGGGTGAAGCCGAAGAAGACGAGCAAATGCCGGCCGGCATACGTCGCGGGCGTGGCAGGCGCGCCGTTAAAATCGATGAGGTCGAATACGCATTCCGGTTCGGCCACGACCGCACTCTTCATTAGTGTTGTTGACGCCAGGCGACCACGATGTTCGGCTCGCTCGAAAGCGGCGCCTCGATGGAGATGGCGCCGTTCTCCACCCTGACGGGCACGGGCCCCGTGGCTTGACAGGTTCGCTCGTCACCTGTCGCCACCGTTTGGCCGTCGATTGAAAGCGACCAGGCTCCGCGGTCGGCGATGTTTTCGATGCGGAAGATGCTGGTGTCCGCCTCCTCGCATCCCGCGGTCGGCGTGAACACCAAGGCGTTCGAGTCCGGAAGGAACATCGCGCAGCGAAGGGCCGCGTCGTTCGAGATCCCGGTGATGACCGGCTCTTTCAAGGCCAAGGCGCCGCGCGGATTTTCGTAGAGCTTGCGCAGGCCGTTGGGAACGTTCAGCCGAGCGTAATTTAGCAGGGCGTTCCCGGTCGTCGGGTCCATGATGGTGAGGTTGCCGAAGGAGTCACGGCTGGTGTCGCACCGAGGATAGTAGTAGCCGCCGTCCAACCAGCGCGGCTTCATGAAGCGGTCAGCGTGCGCAAGCAGTCCGTCGAGGGTTTCGCGATCGCCCATCTCGGACGCCCATGCCGACATCCACCCGAGGTCGGCGGTCGACCCCTCTGGTAGGGCGCCCGCGCCTTCCGGCGCCGGCGGAAGCCTGACGGATTTCGTTCCGGACGGGCCATCTACGATCCAAGCGTCTCGAAGGCGTTCGTAGTTCGCCTTCACCGCCTCTCCATTCCACATGTTCATCAACATGCCGCACCAGGCGTCGCTCCAGGGGCCCGAATATGACCCGGGGATCGGGGTGCGGTTCGAGGTGACCACCAGCGTCGTGTAATGCCCATCCGGCCCGATCACGCCGCCGAAATCGCTCCACGCGGCAAGATATCCTTCGGTCACTTCGCGCGCGATTTCCCCTCCATAGAGAACGTCATGCAGCCGGAATCCCAGAATCGGAATTTGGTTGCAGATTTGGAATACGCACCCCGGTTCGCAGGCTACCCCGAGGTAGCCGTTTTCAACCATGTTCCAGTATATGCGTTCGTTCAGAGATTTTTCGTCGTACGTATAATCTGCGCTCTGATCCAGAATACTAAGAAACGGCCGAAATTCGAACGTCAACGATCCTGGCTGGGCGTACCTTGCGTCATCGAACAGCAAGTGGTGCATCAAGGCCATCGTCTGAAGATAGCCGCTGTACATGATGTTGTCCCGGATGACCGGGTTTGTTTCAACGCCAAGCGCGGGAAGGTCCAAGGTGAAAGGGCCCTTGCCCTGGCTCGCATTGCGCCAGTAGAGCCAGACCTCCGGCAGGAGCATTTTTTCTATAAGGCGATTGCTGGTGTCCTTGAACAAGCCGGGGGCTGCGGGGAGCCTGTGCTTGTACGCAAGGGCCGACGCGTAATACATATACGCAAGTTGATATCTATACGCGCTATAATCTTCCTGCATTGGCGCGCGTCCCATCATATGGGACCAGTCGTTTGGCGGCAGGCGAGAAAGATTGCGGATATGGTTGATCGCGCCGACTTGCCGATCATCCAGGCGCGGAAGCGCGGCAGTGCCGATATTCGGGAATGCGCTTGACCCGACGTCTGCAGCTACGCTCATGCGCGCTTCCTCACCTTAAATAATGCTTTTCGCCGAACGTCATTTTATCAGACCCAGCCGCTGCGAACCTTTTGGAGGCCGCAATCGCCTGAACCGGCAGCACATGCTGGTATGGCTATTAAAATGGACGACTTCCGTCAATCCGAGATTCAGGTAGGTGTCATCAACTTCATGCGCATCGACATGCGCAGGTTCGGGCTATAGGAGGCGCGGTGAGCGGGCCGACCAGAGAGCGACGCGCGGAGATCGGACGCGCCAGGCGCGAGAAGACGCGTGCGCACCTGCTCGACACGGCTGCGCGGGTCATCGCGCAGCGCGGCGAGGTCGGCGCCACCATCGAGGCGTTGATCGCCGAGGCCGGCGTCGCCCGCGGCACCTTCTACAACTATTGGTGCTCGCGGGAGGACCTGCTCAACGATCTGTGGGACAAGGTGGGCCACGATCCCTTCAGATCCATCCAGGATGCGCAGGAGACCGTCTCATCCGCCGCAGAGCGTTTCAGCATCTCTGCAAGGCTCACGATCCGTCGAGCCGCGACGGATCCGGCATGGGGCTGGTTGGTGATAGCCCTGGCCGGCACCGAGCAGATCGGCAAGCATGAACTCGGGTCATATCCCATGGTCGATCTAAACCTTGGCATTGAGCAGGGATGCTTTCGCATCGCCTGCCTTGAGGCCGCGCGGGACATGATCGTCGGCGCGACGATTTCGGCCATGAAAGCGGTGCTCACAGCAGGTCGAAGCTCGAATTATCCGGAAGAGACGACCCGCATGTTGCTGATGGCGCTGGGACTTACGTCGGACGACGCCGCTCACGTGGCGTACGCACCGCTTCCCTCAGCAGCGGACCTTACCGGTCGTTCGACTTTGATGAAGACGTTTTCGTCCAGCGCCTAGGTCATCGCGCATCGCGCGGCGTCCACAGGAATTAGTTGCACATGCACATTTTCCGCGGCAGCGTTGGATTGGACGTCCCTTCCTCGCCGGCGCGCGCGACAAGGGAGCCGCCGCCTCGGCGGGGCCGGGTCGATGGACGTCCGAGCGTCGTCGTGCGCGCTCGGGCTTGTCTCGCATCACGCAAAGGACCGGTATGTCGTTCGATGATCTGCCCCCCCGACCCGAACCGATATTCGAGGTTGCGAAGGTGTATGCGCGGACCGTTCTACAGCGATCCCGCGAGGCTGCCGAAAGCGGATCCGTCAAGTTCTTCGGGGACCTGGCCTATGGTCCAGATTACTATCAGCGGGTAGATGTCTACGCGCCTCTCGAGGCCTCGCGACCGCTTCCGGTGCTGATCTTCCTTCACGGCGGCGCCTTTATCGGCGGCTACAAGGAATGGATGGGGTTCATGGCGCCCGCCATCGTCAGCACGCCGGCGGTGTTCGTCTCCGTCTCTTACCGGCTTGCCCCGGAGCACCCCTTTCCGGCGCCGGTCGAAGACACCGCGGCGGCGGTGGATTGGACGCAGCGGAATATCGCGCGTTTCGGCGGCGATCCCGACCGCATGCTGATCGGCGGCCACTCGGCGGGCGGCAATCTCGCGGCCCTGGTCGCGCTCGATCGCCGGTGGCTGGCGCGGTACGGATCGCCTGGCAATGCGATCAAGGGCGCGCTCATCGTCAGCGCCCCGCTCGACATGCGGTATGACGAAAACGATCCGGCCGACGCGAAGGCGCTGGCGATGCGGCGCACCTTCGCCCCGCGTGACGCGGACATCCCGCTCGTCAGTCCGCTGGCCCGGATCACGGCGGACGCCCCGCCGTTTCACGTGTCGGCCGGCGAGGCGGATCTTTGGTCGCTGGCCGAAGAGTCGAGGATCTTCAGCGCGCGGCTGCGGGACGTCGGAGCGCCGACGGTCCATGAGATCTATGCCGGGCACGACCACTTCGCCACCAGCTCGCGCTGCGTCGAGGATCAGCATCCCTGGCTCCGGCACGCGCAAGCATTCCTGCGCACGGGATCCCCCCACCTCGGCTGAACGACCCCCTCGCTTCAGGCTGGTCGGTCCCGGCTGAGACGGTTCGCGGGCCGGCATCGCCGGCTCCGGCGCGAGCTTCACCCAATTTGCGGCGACGTTCCCAAACCGGCGGCGATGATCGTTCTACCGATGAGGAACGCGAATGGGCAACGGACGACCGGACCGAGGGAATGAGACGGGGCGCGTGGTGGCGTTCCCGGGTTCGCGGTCGCTCGCCGCCGATCTTGAGACCGTGTTCAGGGAGCAGCAAGGGCGTCTATTGCAGTTTTTGCGAATTCGCCTGCGCTCGGAAGTTGAAGCGCAGGACTTGGCTCAATTGACCTTTCTGCGGTTATGGAAGCGGCGGGATTCTCTGAACAATGAAAATCTGGAGGCGCTGATATTCGTCACCGCCCGCAACCTCGCATTCGACCACCTGCGGCAGCGGACGCGGAAAGGCAGAACATCTCTCGATGCCGGCGGCGAATGGGACGAGGCGGCGACTATTGAGGACCAGGCGGCAGGAGCCGAGCGTGTCCTCTCCGCGAAACAAGATCTCGCCTTGGTCGCCAAACTCGTGGATGAGCTGCCCGCCAAGTGCCGAAGCGCCTTTGTCAGCTATTATTTCCACCACCAAAGTTACCTACAGATTGCCGATCAGTTGGGCGTTACGGAGAGCATGGCCAGAAAATATGTCCTTAAAGCCGTAGCTCACTGCGCAATCCGCTTCGAACAACTGGAGGGCTGGGAATGAGGCCTTCAATCGACACTGAAGCCGCCCGCTGGGCGCTCATGCTTCGCGATCCGGACACCTCGCCCGAGGACATTCTCGAAGCTCTCGCCTGGATCGATGCGACGCCCGAAAGCGAGGCCGCCTTCAATCGCGCCGATCGATTTCTCCTTGCCTGCGACAGCGCCCGGTCGGACCCCTCGCACGACGCGATGTTTCCTGGTCCAGCGGCCAAGGTCGGCGTTGGGGCGTCGCCGGGCGACCGGCGGGGCTGGTTTCCTGTTGCGGCCGTTGCAGCGAGCATCGCGCTTGTCTTCGCGGCGGTCACAGCCCTGTTGACCGGCCAATTCTCGTGGCGCCCCGACGAGCCCATCGCGCAAGCCCGATATGCGAGCCGGGTTGGCGAGATCCGCAGCGTATCATTGCCTGACGGTTCGAGCGTCAAACTGGCCGGAGGGAGTGCGATATCCATCTCCTTCAACAGAAAGAGCAGGCAAGTCGCATTGACGCGCGGCGAGGCGCTCTTTGCGGTGGCGCACAACCAGCGACGTCCCTTCGTCGTAACGACGGATAGCGGATCGGCGACCGCGGTCGGAACGGCGTTCAACGTGCATCGCGACATCGGAGGAACAACAGTCACCGTGGTCCGCGGCGTCGTCGACGTGGTTTCGGAAGGTGCTCGCTCGGAAATCCGGACGCGGCTGGGACAAGCCATGCAAGTCAGCTATTTCCGCAACGGGGGCATGGGGCCTGTGCGGCAGGTCGAACTGCCCGTCGTGCTGGGCTGGGAACGCAACAAGCTGAACTTTTTCGAGCAACCGCTCGCAGCTGTCGTCGCAGATCTTAATCGCTATTCGCCCAAGCCTATTGTCATCGAGGATAGCGAGATCGGGTTGATGCCGATTACGGGATCGGTGAACACAGACGGCATCGTCGAGTGGCTTAATGGGTTGGCGAGCATAGGGAGGGTCGAGGTAATCCAGGACCCTGCCGTCATTAAACTCAAGGCCCGTCACCAGCCGCTTCGTCGGGCCAGCGTTTCTCCGCGGGCGAACACCACAGCAGGCGCGTAAGTTGGATCGAGCAAGAACGGTCTGCGTTCGGAAGCCCTGACGCGCTGATTACACGTCCGTGACGGCGCCGTGTAAACGCTCGTTCTACTTGCGGTTGGTCTCGCGCGACCCGCCTATTGCCAGTAGCCGCTATTCTCAAGCGCGGCCCATGTAGCGGCCATTTATACGCAAAGCAGAAAAAATATAGATTTCATTCCCAAATCCACCCGCGCATTCGTTGAAGCCTTATACCCAAAAAAACAAGGGTGCCTGCGGGAGAGCCGAATATGAAAAGGGTGCTGCGGCGTTCGAGGGGGTCGCTCGGACCAAAACGTAGTAATGGGGTCGGATTATCCTGCGGCTTGTCCTTATACTCGGCAGCCGCAATCGCTCTGGCCGGTCTTCCGGCATATGCGCACGCCGCGCCCGCGCAATGGAGCAGCGCGCGGAAGTCGTTCAGTATTCCGGAACAGGATCTTTCGACAGGCCTGCTCGCATTTTCGCAACAGGCCGGTGTCCAGCTCGTCTTAAATCCATCGGACGTCCGGGGTTACCGCTCGCACAACGTGTTCGGCAAGTTGCCGGCGGCGGCCGCGCTTGAAACGCTCCTTGGATCAAGCCCGCTGGCGGCGGAATGGTCTGGCGAGCACACTTTGGTGATCAAGCCGCGCAATGTCCGGTTGGTGGCCATGCGCGAGCCGGCGGCCGTCGCGCCGGCCGCTCCACGGGACGCCGCGCCTGCGCCGAGCTCGTCCGAGGCCTACCAGCTCAGCGATGTCATCGTAACGGCGGAAAAGCGTTCGATGAACGTGCAGAAGGTGCCGATCGCGATCACCGCCTTGACTGGAGAGCGACTTGCCGCCAGCGGCGTGAATGACATCTCCAAGCTCGCCGACTTGGTCCCGAACTTCGACTTCGGCGAGGCGTTCGGCTCCGCGAAGCTGGCCATACGCGGAATTGGCTACAGCAATTTGTCGACCGGCGCCGAAGGCAGCGTCGCCTACAACCTGAACGACGTCTATATAGCCCGTCCGGCGGGACAGATCGGCAACTTCTACGATGTGGAACGCATCGAAGTGCTGCGCGGACCGCAAGGCACGCTCTACGGGCGTAACGCCACCGGCGGGCTCATCAATATCTACACCAAGCGTCCGACGAACGAATGGACCGGTTTCGGCCAGATGACGATCGGCAACTACAACAACTTGATCGTCGAAGGCGGCGTCGGCGGCCCTGTGAACAATCAGGTCGGGGTGCGTCTCGCCTTCTTCGGCGAGGATCGCGACGGCTACGGCAAGAACATCATCTCGGGCCGGGATGTCGATGACGCCCAAACCCGCGCGGGGCGCCTGACGGTCGCGCTACAGCCGACGAGCAACTTCACCGTGACGGTGATCGGCGATGTCGGGCGCGAGCGATCCTCCGCCCACGGAATCCACCTTATCGCCCAGCGGGGCCTTACCGGCGAGCCGGGCGTGTCCGGCCTGCCCGTCGCCGGCATCCAGCTGGGCGGCGTCGCCGTTCTTGACGACTATGACGTCGCCAGCGACATTGATCCGCGCTACGAGCGCCACGCCGGCGGCGTCACCGTCGACGCCAAGCTGGAGTTGGGGGCGACGACCCTTCGGTCGATCAGCGCCTGGCGTCATGTCAGGTACAGTCTGAACAGCGACCTTGACGGCGCCAGTCTGCCCCTAAACCAGATCTTCTATAACGAACGCTCCGACACATATACGCAGGAGCTGAACCTCAATCATTCCGGCGAGCGCGTCGACGTCACCGCCGGGGCCTATCTGTTTGTAGAGGATCTGAAAGGTTCGTTCTGGACGCCTTTGGCGTATGACCCGACCACCTTCGCCCTGTCGCCGGGCGACTGGCGCGCAAATTACGCAGCGGGCGGCGATCTGCGCACCACGGCGATCGCCGGCTTCGCCCAACTGTCCTATCGGGCGACCGATCGGCTGACGCTGATTGTCGGCGGCAGATACAGCACCGAAAAGAAGACGGATAACGATCTCTACACCGATTTCGTGACCTCGATCCGTTTCCTCGATGCCGCGGACTTCACGCATCCAAATCCTCCGTTCGCCGCGCCATTTAAGTCGTCCAAGCGATGGAACTCGTTCACGCCGAAGTTCGGCGTGAACTTCCAATACACGCCGCAAACGCTGCTCTACGCTTCGATTTCAAAAGGCTTCAAGGCCGGCATCTTCAATCTGGGCGGCACGCAGGTTATTCCCGTCGCCGGCGGCGGCGTCGTCCTCAAAAATCCTCCGGTCAATCCGGAGACGGTCTGGGCCTACGAGGCGGGCATGAAGACCAAGCTGGCGGATAATCGGCTTCGTCTGAACATCGCCGGCTTCTATTATGACTATTCTGACCTACAACTGACGAAGATCGACGGGCAGAACGTTGTTCTGACCAATGCGGCGTCGGCCAGGATTTACGGGATTGAGGTCGAGACCACCTACAACCCGATCGAGCATTTGACCCTGAACCTCAATGGCGCCTGGCTGCACGCCCGGTTCACGGACTTCTTCAATTCGGACCAGGGTCGCCTCAGCCTGGGGCTGCAGGATCTATCCGGCAATCGCCTGCCGCAGTCGCCAGAGTTCACGGTGAGCGGCGGCGTGGAGTACAGCGTTCCGGTCGGTTCCGGATCGGTTATCGGCTCCGCCCAGGCGATCTGGTCGTCACGAACTTATTTCGATGAGTTCAACATTCCGGAGATCTCGCAGCCGGCGTACGCCAAACTCGATCTTTCGCTCGCCTATCGGGCGCCGAACGGTTTGGAGGTGACCGGGTTCGTCAACAACGTCACGAACAAGAAGACGTTGGAGACCGCCTATCAGTCGACCAATCTGACAGGGTACCCGATCAACGGTTTCCTGGCGCCGCCGCGCACCTATGGCGTTCGCGTTCGCTACAGCTTCTGAGGATCGGCATGAAGGTTCCCCGCGCAGGAATCACACGTCGGGAGGCTGGCGCCGCTCAGGGTCTTCTGATCCTCGTGGCGTCCGCTCTTCCCGTGATGGGCGTCGTTCTCCTTTCGCCGGTGGCGCAACGGCTGCCGCAGGAAGTCGGAACCGGTCCTGGCGGGATCAGCCTTGCGCCTCTGGTGCTGACGGCGCCGGCGCTGGCTATTGCGTTGTTCTCGCCAGTCGGAGGCTATCTCCTCGACATCATCGGACGACGTATCTGCTTCCTGACAGCGCTTTTCATCTATGCGCTGCTTGGCGCGGCGCCGCTGTGGCTGGACAATCCTTACCTGATCATAGTCTCGCGTTTCGGCCTGGGCATGATGGAGGCGATCATCCTGGCGTCGACCATCGCCCTGGTCGCCGACTATTTCTCCGGCGCTACGCGGGACCGATGGATCGCCTCGATGATGGCGGTGGCGGCCTTCGCCGGCACGCTGTTCTACATCACCGGCGGTTTCCTCGGAAGCATCAGCTGGAAGGCTCCCTTCGCGGCCTATGGGATTGCGGCCGTCATCTTCCTGGCCGCAATTCCCACGATTTTCGAGCCGCGAGCCGCCAGGGCGGAAGACGCCGTCGCGCCGAGCGCCAGGAGGAGCGGCCAGCCTCGCTCGCCAAGCCGGGCGTTGGCGGCGATCCTTACGGCGACGTTCGTGGGGTCGATGTTCTTCTACGTCGTTCCGCTTCAGTTGGGCCGATTTCTCGAGGCGCGAGGCGTCACGTCCTCTAGCACGATCGGCCTGCTGATCGCCCTCGCGGGTCTTGGCAATCCGATTGGATCGTTCAGCTTCCGACACCTGCGGACGGCGCCGTTCGCTGTCCTCCTGGGCGGCAGCACGGCCTTGTCGGGGCTTGGCCTGCTGCTGGCGGCGCTTTGGCCGGGGGCGCCGGCGCTCGTGTTCGGCGCGTTTATCAATCAGCTCGGTTGCGGCATGCTGTGCCCGCTGACCATGGCGGCGATCCTGCGTATCGCACCTGCGCACCGCCGCGGCGCCAGCGGCGGGGGCTGGAGCACCGCGTTTTTCGTCGGTCAGTTCTTCTCGCCGATGGCGGCCCTGCCGCTGATGGCGCTCGATCGGACGGGCGATGGCGTGCGGCCCCTTGCCGTGGCGAACCTCCTGTACGCCGGCGCGGCGTTCTGGCTGCTCGCCGGGATCAAGTTCGGCTCGGCCGAGGCGCGAGACCATGGCGGCGAGGCCGACGGCGGGCGCGTTCGCGGGACGGCGAGGACAATCGAAGTCGAGGCTGGGCCGTGACCGGAAGATTAGCGGGTGGACTTCAATACCAGGTGTGAACTGCCGAGCGTTTCGTATTTACAGCCGTTCTAATTGATAGAGCTGCGGCATCGAGCAGGAATAGTTCTGGAGATAGGTGAAATGTACGGATACAAGCCGATCACCCTGCAAAGCGAAGCGAGCTACATCGAGAACCTGTGCGATCGCATCGAGGCAAGCCTCGACGCGGGTTACATGCCGGTAGATGCATTCCAGGATGACCGGGTGTTCCGCGCGGAGATGGAGCGTATCTTCACCCGCTCCTGGGTGTTCGTCGCCCATGAGACCGAACTTCCGCGATCGGGGGACTTCGTCAGCCGCCGGATCGGTCTCGATCAGGTCATCGTCACGCGCACCAGCGACGGCGCGTTTAACGTCTTGCTGAACCATTGCCGCCATCGGGGCACCCCGGTCTGCATGGAAGACGCTGGCAACAGCACGCATTTTCGCTGCCCTTATCACGGTTGGACGTACAAAAATAACGGCGATTTCGTGGGCGCGCCGGAACTGAGCATGGCTTATGGCGAGCGCCCGGACCGCAAGATCTGGGGGCTGATCCGGGCGCCGCGGGTTGAAAGCGTTTATGGCTTCATTTTTGCCTGCCTTTCCGAAGACGGCCCTGATCTGAAGGCGTATCTTGGCGGCGCCGGATGGATGTTCGATGCGATCTTCGGACTTCATCCGGACGGATTGCGTGTGCTTGCGCCGCCGGAACGCTTTATAATTCGAGCCGATTGGAAAAGCGGCGCGGAAAATTTCAGCGGCGACTCCTATCATGTCGGAACTGCGCACTATTCCGCGACGCTGTCCGGCTTTGCCGCCGGCGATCTTCGCAACAACGGCGACAAGGCGGACGGCTTTCTCTTCGAAAACGGCCACAGCTTTATCGGACATCGGTTCCCCGAGTGGTTTGGGCCGGAGTTCGAATTCTGGGGCTATCCGCCGGAGCTTCGCGAGCAATTCGATTTGTCGCGGTTGGACGACGTTCAACTGCACATGCTCAAGACCGTGCCGCCGACCATCGGCACCATCTTTCCGAATTTCAGCTTCGTCCGTTTCCCTTCCGCCGCCTCGCCGGGCGAGGCCCCGAGCGCCTACACCGACGTCCGGGTGTGGCAACCCCTCGAGCCGGGCGTGATGGAGATGTGGCACTGGCAGCTGGAGTACGCCTTCATGCCGGAAGAGTACCAACGCACGTCCTACATCGCCGGGCAGTTCGGCTTCGGCGCGGGCGGGATGATCGAGGAGGACGACACCGTGTTGTGGGAGGGCATAGCCCGCTTCGCCCGCAGTCCCTTGGCTCGACGCGACGCGATTCCGCTCCACTACAAGCAGAAGCGGAGCGATCCGGACCCCGACTGGAAAGGCCCGGGACAGCATTTCACCACGACCTACGGCGAATACATGCAGGAGGGCTTCTGGCGTCGTTGGGTGAAGGACATACGCGGGGCGGACGGCGGGGGATCGCACAATGGCTGACACGATCGTGAGAGATCAGCCGATGACGGAAGCCGACGCATTTCTGATCGCCTCCAAGTTTCTGGCGCATGAAGCCCGGCTGCTTGACGAACGCAGGTTCGACCAATGGTACGAGCTTCTCGATGACGAGCTGCTCTACGAGGTGCCGATCCGGTTGGCGATGACGAAGTTCGAAGATGAGACCCGCGGCGCCGGGCACATCATTTCGGACACCAAGCGGCGCATCAAGGTTCGCATCGACCGGCTCAACTGCGGCGATTGCTGGTCGGAGTCACCGCCGTCTCGCACGGTCCGGATCGTGGGCAGCGTGCTAGCGAGCCTCACCGACGATCCACGGATCATCGAGGTGGACAGCGCGCTAATGCTCTATCGCCAGCGCAGCAACAATGAGCCGGGTGATCTGATTCCGGTGCGACGCTACGACCTGCTGCGAGTTGCGAAAGCCGAAGTGAAACTTCTGAAGCGTCGGGCGTTGCTCGCGGACACCATGCTTCGGACGCCCAATCTCGGCGTCTTTCTGTAACGCCGTGGCGGCCTCTCGCCTGAACCACCGAGGCGCAGAGCGAACCAGATGAAATCGTAACTGATCGAGGATCTTGATAATGGCAGATGCAGCCGGTGGGCGGATAGTCGCGGCGTTCGGCCTGACCCATACGCCTGGTCTGGGCGACCAGATGGACAGGCCGCCGCGGTCTCAGATCGATCGCCT
>NZ_DATELG010000384.1:0-15203 GCF_035276905.1 Phenylobacterium sp.
CCTCTCGACCAAGACGATCGAGGACTACATGCGCCAGGGCGTGTACGAAGGCGCCGCCGCGGCGATGAAGCAATGCGGCGTCGGCCAGGTGAACGCGGTCGGCTACTGCATCGGCGGCACCCTGCTGGGCGTCAGCCTGGCGCACATGGCCGCCAAGGGCGTCTCGCCGATCACCTCGGCCACCTTCTTCGCCGCCCAGCAGGACTTCTCCGAGGCCGGAGACCTGCTGCTGTTCACCAACGAATCCTGGCTGCAGGAGCTGGAGCGGCGGATGGACGCCGGCGGCGGCGTCTTGGACGGCCAGGCTTTGTCCGAGACCTTCAACGTCCTGCGCTCGAACGACCTGATCTGGTCGTTCTTCGTCAGCAACTACCTGCTCGGCAAGGATCCGAAGCCCTTCGACATGCTCTACTGGAACTCCGACCAGACGCGCATGCCGAAGACCCTGCATCTGTCCTATCTGCGCAAGTTCTACGTCGAGAACGCCTTCGCCAAGGGAGAGCTGATGGTCGATGACGAGAAGCTCGACCCGGGGAAAGTGACCGTGCCGATCTACATGCAGTCCTCGAAGGAGGACCACATCGCGCCCGCCCTGTCGGTCTACAAGAGCGCCAAGCTCTTCGGCGGACCGGTCACCTTCATGATGGCGGGCTCCGGTCACATCGCGGGGGTCATCAACTCGCCGGCGGCGAAGAAATACCAGCACTGGACCAACGAGGCGCTGCCCGCCACGCTCGAGGAATGGCAGGCGGGCGCCGAGCTGCACCCAGGGTCCTGGTGGCCGCACTGGATGGAATGGCTGAAGGCCCGCTCCGGCCCCATGGGGCCGGCCCGCGATCCCGCCGCGGGCCCCCTGCCCGTCCTGGGCGACGCGCCGGGCGAGTACGTCAAGGTCAGGTCGTAGGACGACTTCCTCGAAGCGGGGGACATTCCCCCCTCTCTGTCATGCCGGTTTCGCGAAGCGAAGACCGGGATCCGTACGCGCCGAGGTGGCCGGTTCGCGCGAGGATCGGAAAGTTCGGCGTTCATGGACCCCGGACAGCCGCTGCGCGGCTTCCGGGATGACCCTTTTGGAGGAGGCGCTCCTCACATTGCTATCATTTAATGAAAGCTAGCTTGCGTGACATGGTACCTGGCGATACCTAGGCCTGCGAAGGAGCCGCAGTCTTGCCGGAAGCCATCGACATCCAGCTGAAGAAGGGCGCGCTCGAGCTCTGCGTGCTGGCCCTGCTCTCGCAGCACGACAGCTACGCCTACGAGATCGCCAGCCGCCTGGCCGACGCGATCGGCATGGGCGAAGGCACCATCTATCCGCTGATGCGGCGGCTGCAGAACGACGGCCTGGTGGACACCTATCTGGTGGAATCCCCCGCCGGGCCGCCGCGGAAATACTACCGGCTGACCCAGGCCGGGAGCACGAGCTTCGCGTCGCAGAAGGTCGCCTGGACCTCGTTTTCCCAGGCCATGCAGGACATCCTTGGAGGGGCTCAATGACCCGTGAGGCGTTCATCGAGCGATTGCGCGAGGGCCTGCGCGGACTGCCGCCGCAGACCGTCGCCGACATCGTCGCCGATTACGAGACCCACTTCGCCGACGGCGAGGCCGCCGGCCGCAACGAGGCCGAGGTGGCCGCCGCCCTGGGCGACCCAGGGCGCCTCGCGCGGGAGCTCCGCGCCGAGATCGGCCTCAAGCGCTGGGAAGAGGAGCGAAGCCCCTCCGGCGCGGCCGCGGCGGTGTTCGCCGTGCTGGGCCTGGGCGCGCTGGACCTCTTCATCCTGCTGCCGGTGCTGATGACCGTCGGCGGCGTGCTCTTCGGCCTGTCGATGGCGTCGGTCGCCGGCCTCGTCGGCGGCGGGGCGATGCTCGCCATGGGGCCGTTCACCGATTTTCCCGGTGGACCGGCCGCCGCCATCCTCGGCGGATTGGGCGTGATGTCCGGGGCCGCCGCGCTGGGCGCCCTCATCGCGCTCGTCACCATCGGGATCGTCAACGCCCTCGTCTGGTACGGCCGGCTGCACTATCGCCTGTTGCGGCCGGCGCTGGACACCCCGAGCCAAGGAGCCGCCGCATGATCCGCGCTCTCGCCATCGTCGCCGTCGCCGGCTTTCTGATGTCGGTGGCGTGCATCGCTGCGGCCGTCGCCATCGGCGGGCCCGACGCCATCGCCCGCAGCGCCTGGTCGTGGGATTGGGGCGAGGACTGGGACCGCGGCCCGCACCACTTCGGCGTCTGGCGCCACGAGACGCATGACGGAGCCGCCAGGACGCAGCGCGATTTCCCCTGGAGCGGCGATCGGCTCGCGGTCAACGCCCCGGCGGAGATCGACTATGTGCAGGCCCCCGGCCCGGCCAAGCTGGCCATCAGCGGATCACGCGAAGCCCTCGATCAGGTCCGCGTCGAGGGCGGCCGGATCACCCTCTCCGGCCCGTTCCGCTGGAGCGAATTGCACGTCACACTCACCGCCCCCAACGTCACCCGCTTCGAGCTTAACGGAGCCAACCGGCTCAACATCACCGGCTACAAGCAGGACCAGCTGGCGCTGGCCGCGAGCGGCCGCGCCGAGATCCGGGCGCAAGGCGAGGCCAAGAGCGTCTCGCTCGATGTCTCCGGCGCCGGCGAAGCCGATCTGTCGGACCTGACGACGGCGCGGGCGGACGTCGACATCAGCGGCGCGGGCTCGGCCACCGTCGGTCCCACCGACGCAGCCCGCGTGCAGATCTCCGGCATGGGCGACGTCCAGCTGCTCACGCGGCCCAGGCGACTGGAGACCCACGTGTCCGGCGCCGGCCGCATCCGCCAGCCCGGTCAGGACAGCTTCACCGCCGGCGACGACGGTGACGACGACCACGAGGCCGGACGCGGCCCCGCCCGGCCGACCTGACGTCAGGCCGGCACGAACTTCAGCGCTACGCCGTCGTTGCAGTAGCGCAGGCCGGTGGGCTTTGGCCCATCGTCAAAGACGTGGCCCTGGTGGCCCAGGCATTGGGCGCAGTGGTATTCGGTCCGCGGCACGACCAGCAGGCGGTCGGTCTTGGTCCCCAGCGCCCCCGGAATGGCCGTGTAGAAGCTCGGCCAACCGGTGCCGCTCTCGAACTTCCAGTCGGACTTGAAAAGCGGCAGGCCGCAGCCGGCGCAGGCGAAGGTTCCCTTCCGATGCTCGTTCAGCAGCGGGCTGGATCCGGGACGTTCGGTGCCTTCGCGCCGGAGCACGTCGTAGGCCTCCGGCGACAGCCGCTTCTTCCAGTCGGCGTCGGTCAGCTTGCGCCAGGGCGAGGCCGCATACTTGTCGGCGGCGGGCGCGGCCGTGGGCGCCAGGGCGGCGGCGGCGGCCATGAGGAAGGCTCGGCGATCGGTGCTCATGCCGGGAAGTACGAGCCCGGCGTCGTCACGGATGCAAGCGGCGGCTAAAGCCCCGCGCCTTCCTCAAGCCCGAGCATCAGGTTCAGGTTCTGCACAGCCGCGCCCGAGGCCCCCTTGCCCAGGTTGTCCAGCAGGGCCACGAGCCGGGCCTGACCGCCGCCTGCCGCGCCGAACACGAACAGCTTCATCCGGTTGGTGCCGTTGAGCGCTTCAGGGTCGAGGGCGGCCACATAGCCGCCGGCGCCGGCGCGGGTCTTCTGGAGTTCAATGCACTCGGGGCCGCTCGCCACCTCGACAAAGGTCTCTCCGGCATAGGCGGCCGCCAGTTCGACGTGCAGGTCGGCGGGCGAGGGCTTGCCGGGCATGGCCCAAAGTTGAAGAGGAACCTCGACGATCATCCCCTGCGCGAACCGCCCGACCGAAGGGGCGAACAGCGGGGCGTGACTGAGGCCCGCGTAGGCCTGCATCTCGGCCAGATGCTTGTGGGCGAGGTTGAGGCCGTAGGTGCGGAAGGCGTCGCGCGAGCCCTCGGGGGCGGCCTTGGTCTCGAACTCCTCGATCAGGCCGCGGCCGCCGCCGGAATAGCCGGAGATGGCGTTGACAGTCAGCGGGAAGTCCGCCGGCGTCAGGCCCGCGGCCACCAGCGGCCGCATCAGGCCGATGAATCCCGTCGGATAGCAGCCGGGATTGGCCACCCGCTTGGAGCCCGCGATCTCGGCCCGCTGGGTCTTCGACATCTCGGGGAAACCGTAGGCCCAGCCGGGCGCGACCCGATGGGCGGTCGAGGCGTCGATCACGCGGACCTTGTCGTTGGAGATCATCGCCACCGCCTCGCGGGCGGCCTCGTCCGGCAGGCAGAGCACGACGGCGTCGACGCCGTTCAGGAGCTCCGCTCGCGCGGCCGGGTCCTTGCGCCGTGCGGGATCGATGGAGACGATCTCCAGGTCGCTGCGGCCCGCGAGCCGCTGGCGGATCTGCAGGCCGGTGGTGCCGGCCTCTCCGTCGATGAAAACCGTGTGGGCCATGTGACTCGTCTCGCGGGACAGGAAACAGCAAAGAGAAAGGGCGCCTCGGTTGCCCGAAGCGCCCTTTCCAAACGCGACTGGTCGCGCGGCTTTAGCGCTTCGAGAACTGGAAGCTGCGTCGCGCCTTGGCCTTGCCGTACTTCTTCCGCTCCACGACGCGCGGGTCGCGGGTCAGGAAGCCGTGCGGCTTCAGCACCGAGCGCAGGGCGGGCTCATAATAGGTGAGCGCCTTGGCGATCCCGTGACGGACGGCGCCGGCCTGGCCGGACAGGCCCGAGCCTTCGACCGAGACGACGACGTCGAACTGACCAAGGCGGTCGGCGATCTGCAGCGGCTGGGCGATCATCATCCGCAGCACGGGGCGGGCGAAGTAGATCTCCTGGTCGCGGCCGTTGATCGTGATCTGACCCTTGCCCGGCTTGATCCAGTCGCGGGCTACGGCGTTCTTCCGCTTGCCCGTCGCATAGGAGCGGCCTTGCGCGTCGATCTTGGGCTCGCGGACGATTTCCTCGGCCGCCGCCGTGCCCAGGCCGCGCAGGGCTTCGAAGCCCTCGCCCGTGGTGGTGTTTTCCGACATGCTTACGCGCTCCGCACGTTCTTGGCGTTCAGTTCGGCGAACGCGATGGTCTCGGGGTTCTGAGCCGCGTGCGGGTGCTCCGCGCCGGCGTAGATGCGCAGGTGCGTCAGCTGCTTGCGGGCGAGCGGGCTTTCCTTCGGCAGCATGCGCTCGACGGCCTTCTCCAGCACGCGCTCGGGGAAGCGGCCGCCGAGGATCTTGTCCGCGGTCCGTTCCTTGACGCCGCCCGGATGGCCGGTGTGCCAGTAGTAGGTCTTGTTCGTCAGCTTGCGGCCGGTGAACTTCACCTTGTCGGCGTTGACGATGACGACGAAGTCGCCGCAGTCGACGTGCGGGGTGTAGTCGGGCCGATGCTTGCCGCGAAGACGGTTGGCGACGAACGACGCGAGACGGCCGACGACGGCGTCCTGGGCGTCGATCACGATCCACTTCTTCTCGACCTCGGCGGGCTTCAGCGAAGCCGTGGTCTTCATCATGGTGGCGATCCGTTAGCTTGCCGGGACTGATACGCGCCCCGAGTTGAGGCGCGCATATGCCCAGAGCGGACCGTGAAGTCAAGGCGTCAGAATTTTCACAACGCCGAAAAACGATAGCAAATTCTAGGCCTTAGATATTGCGGTAAGATAATACCGCGCTTTTCTGCGTCAGATCCGCCGCGCGCGCCAGGCGAAAGCGACCGCCAGACAGAGCGTGATCGCCGCCATCAGCTGGTGGGCGACGCCCAGGCCGACGGGCACGACGGTGATCAGGGTGAGAATTCCGAGGCAGGCCTGCAGCAGCACCGCGCCGGTCACCGCGAGCGCCAGTTGCTTGGAATCGCGCGCCAGATAGCGCGACCGCCAGGCGCCGATCCCGAAGACCACGGCCGCCGCCACCAGGAGGTAGGCGACGAGGCGGTGATGCAGCTGCACCGCGCCCTGGCTGTGGGCCAGCGTCGCCCAGAGGCCGGGCTCGGCGTAGTCGGCGGGGAAAAAGCGGCCGTTCATCAGCGGCCAGTCGTTGTAGACTAGGCCCGCATGGTTGCCGGCGACCAGCGCGCCCAGCAGCACCTGCAGGTAGATCAGGCCCGTGAGCCAGAGCCCGCGCCGGCCCCACGGACTGGGCAGCGTCTGGCGCGCCTGGCCGGCCCAGGCGTCGAGGCCCGTCCAGACCAGCGCGCCCAGCAGCCCGAAGGCCAGCCCCAGATGGATCGCCAGCCGCTCGGGCGCGACATAGACCCGCTCGCTGAGCCCGCTGGCCACCATCCACCAGCCGACCAGCCCCTGCAGGGCGCCCAGGACGAAGATGCCCGCGAGCCTCAGCGTCAGCCGCTGGGGGATCATCTTGCGCACGGCGAAGAAGCCGAACGGCACGAAGAAGGCCACGCCCAGCAGCCGGCCCAGCAGCCGGTGCGCCCACTCCCACCAGTAGATGCCCTTGAACTGGTCGAGCGTCATGCCGCGGTTGAGCAACTGGTACTGCGGGATGGCCTTGTAGCCGGCGAACTCCGTCTGCCACTGCTGGAGGTTCAGCGGCGGGATCACGCCGCGGATCGGCTTCCACTGGGTGATCGACAGGCCAGAGCCGGTGAGCCGGGTCGAACCGCCCACCACCACCATCGCCACGACCAGCGCCGCCACGGCGAACAGCCAGATGGCGACGGCGCGGGAACGATCCGAGCGCAGGAACGAGGTCATGGGGCGGAGATGCGCCCTTTCGGTCTGAACGTGGCCGCTGGCTACCCAAAAATCAGCCTCACGTCCACGCTTCCGCCGTGGCTTGCGTCCCGCTATGAGCCGCCCATGACCGCGCGCGTCCGCAAACTCATCGGCATGGTCGGCATCCTGCTGTTCGTCGCGGCCTATGCCGCGCTCGCCTCGAAGGTCGCCGACCACCTGCCGAACAACATCGCCGTCGAGGCGGTGTTCTACCTCGTCGTGGGCCTGGCCTGGGGCGTGCCGATCCTGCCGCTGATCCGCTGGATGAACAGCGGCCGGTGAGCGCATGCGCCACAGTTTGCGCTTGCCCTGCCGCGCCGAGCCGCTAGAAGAACCGCCTCGCCGCGAGGCGTCGGAGCGTAGCGCAGTCTGGTAGCGCACTTGACTGGGGGTCAAGGGGTCGTGGGTTCGAATCCCGCCGCTCCGACCATCGCGAAATCAAGCGGTTGGCGCGGTTTCGCAGGGTCGGCCAGAACGATAGCCTCCAACTCCGGCCCGAGCCCCGCCGTCAAGCCGAATTAAAGAGGGAGCGCGAGGATGGCGCCTGGATCGGACGAGGAATTCGTCTACGACGAAACGACCGGCGAGTGGGTCAGCGCCAAGGCCGGCCCCGGCGCGGCGGAAGCCGATGCGGTCGAGGTCCGGGACGCCGTCGGCAACCGGCTGGCCGACGGCGACAGCGTGACCCTGGTCAAGGACCTGAAGGTCAAGGGCGCCAACCAGACCCTCAAGCGGGGAACGGTGATCAAGTCGATCCGTCTGACCGGCGATGAGCAGGAGATCGACTGCCGCTACGAGGGCATCAAGGGCCTCGTGCTGCGAGCCGAGTTCGTGCGCAAGCTCTGACGACGCCAACCGCGCTCCCAGGCAAGCGTCAGGCGCCGTGGTAGGCCTTGATGAACTGGGCGAGGAACTCCGCGACGACGTAGGTCCCGCGCGTCTCGTTGAGGACCATGAAGCCGATGAAAATCGCCCAGGCGCGCCAGGACCGACGCTTGCCCGGGACGTAGCGGACGATCGCGACGCTCCGGCAGGACGGATGCAGATGGGCTTCGCTGACCAGATGCACGGTTGAGTCGAACCAAATTCACCCGCGGAGGTGACGTGTTTACAATCCTTAATAAGCATTAACAAGCCTTAACGATCGCGCGCCCGAACGCTCCGCATCTGTGGCGTTCACCATCAACGTAAGGGCTTGGACAATGCTTGCGCGGGCAGTCTTGCGGCTATCAGTCCGAGGGCGCGTCCATGAAGGTGTTTGCGATCGACATGCTCGCACAGAGCGGCGATCGCACGCCTCTGCGCACCGTCCAGGTCCCCGCCGCCTCAGTCGACGAGGCGATGCAGAAGGCCCACAAGTCGATGAGCCAGGACGAGACGGCGGTCCGGGTCAATCCGCACCACACGCCCAGGCCGGTCGGCCGGCTGCTGGACATCAGGGTCTGAGCGAGGTGCTCACGCCAGCTCGTCCCCGCAGCTGGCCGGGCCGTCTTCAGCGCGAAAACAGCGCCAGCTTGCGGCTTACATCTTCGAGGAAGCGCCCGCGCTGATCGCTCGTCGCCGTGTCCATGGCGTAGAGCGCCGACCAGGACGCGCGGCAGCCGCGCGCCAGCAGCGGCTTCAGGCCCCGCAGCACCACCTTGCGGCCCGGATCGCCCATCCACAGCCGGATGAACCACCTGGGCGCGCCATAGGTGGTGACCACCATCAGCCGGTCGATCTGCCTGAGCGTGTGGATCGAGATGCCCCGCTGCGGGTCCAGGCCGAAGGCGACGCCCGGGATCCAGACGCGGTCGAACCAGCCTTTCAACATCGCCGGCATGCCGTACCACCAGGTCGGGTAGATCAACAGCAGCCCCTGCGCCGCCTCCAGCGCGGCGACCTCCGCGGCGATGGCCTTGCGATTGTGCGCGACGTCCTCGTAGTCCCGCCGCTCCTCGGCCGAGAGGATCGGCCGGAAGCTCTCCGCATAGAGATCCTTGACCGTCACCTCGTGGCCGGCGTCGTTGAGGTCGGCGACGCAGCGGTCGAGCAGCGCGCGCGCAAAGCTTTCGGCGACGGGATGGCTGAAGACGACGAGGACCTTCACCGCTCAGCGCTTCAAAAGCGCGTCGAG
Source organism: Phenylobacterium sp. (assembly GCF_035276905.1). GTDB lineage: Bacteria > Pseudomonadota > Alphaproteobacteria > Caulobacterales > Caulobacteraceae > Phenylobacterium. The sequence goes on from NZ_DATELG010000384.1 coordinate 8,776, forward strand.
CCGGGCCTTGGCGCCTTCGAGATCGGCCAGCGCCTCGCTCAGCCGCTGGCGGGCCGCATCGTCGAGCTCGGGGCGCTCAAGCTCGTCGTGGCTGGGCTCGGCCGGCGCGGGCCCGCCCTGGCCGGCGGCGACCAGGTGGGCCAGGCCCTGCTCGCGATGCAGCCGCTGCACGCCCTTGATGGTGTAGCCCTCGTCGTGCAGCAGGCGACGAACGCCTCGCAGCACGGCGATGTCCTGCGGCCGGTAGAACCGCCGTCCGCCGGCCCGTTTCATCGGGCGGATGAAGGCGAACTTGGTTTCCCAGAACCGCAGCACATGCTGCGGCACGTTCAGCTCGTCGGCTGCCTCGGAGATCGTCCGAAAGGCTTCCGGGCCCTTCGACACGGCCGCTAGCCGATCCTCACCGCGAGAGGGCGCGGTCGACCCGCGCCTTCATCACCTGGGAGGCGCGGAAGCCGATCACCCGCCGGGGTTCGATCGCCGCCGGCTCGCCGGTCTTGGGGTTGCGGCCCATGCGGGCGTTCTTTGAGCGGACCTGGAAGACGCCGAACCCGGAGAGCTTCACCTGCTCGCCGTTCTCGAGCGCCAGAGCCATCAGCTCCAGCACGCGCTCGACCAGCTCGCCACAATCCTGCCGTGTCAGGCCCACTTCCTCGTGGACCGCTTCGCAAAGGTCGGCTCGGGTGACGGTCGCGCCCTTCATCCTTTGCCCGTTTTCTGCAGCCACGCTGTTCATGTCTCTTGATTGTCCTATCAGGTCAGAGACTTCAAGGCCCCGATTGGCGCTTCCTGTTAAGCGAGGCGTCAGAAGCGCACCACGCAGGCGCCCCAGGTCAGCCCGCCGCCCATCGCCTCCATAAGCAGCAGGTCGCCTTTCTTGATGCGGCCGTCGCGCACCGCCGCATCCAGGGCGAGCGGAATCGAGGCGGCCGAGGTGTTGGCGTGCTCGGCCACGGTGGTCACGACCTTGTGCTCCTCGATGCCCAGCCGGCGGGCCACGCCCTCGAGGATCCGCAGGTTCGCCTGGTGGGGAATGAACCAGTCCACCTCGCCGAGCTCGACGCCGGCGTCGGCGGCCGCCGCGGTGATGGCGTCGGAAATATTGACCACGGCGTGGCGGAAGACCTGGTTGCCCTGCATGCGCAGATGGCCGATCTGGCCGTTCGTCGAGGCTCCGCCGTCGACGTAGAGCAGGTCCTGCTTGGTCCCGTCCGCCATCAGGGCGAAGCCCAGCACGCCGCGGTCGGCCTTGGTCCCCTCCCCGTGCGCATGCTCCAGTACGACCGCGCCGGCGCCGTCGCCGAACAGCACGCAGGTGCCACGGTCGGACCAGTCCATCAGCCGGGTCATCTCCTCGGCGCCGATGACGAGGGCGCACTTGGCGCGGCCGCGGGCGACGAAGCCGTCGGCGACCGAGAGCGCGTAGACGAAGCCCGAGCAGACCGCCTGGACGTCGAAGGCCGGCGCGACCGGGCAGCCGAGCTTGCGCTGGACGATGGTGGCGGTCGCGGGAAAGGTCTGGTCGGGGGTGGTGGTCGCCACCACGATCAGGTCGACGTCCTGCGGCGTGCGGCCGGCGGCCTCGAGGGCGCGCCGCGCGGCGGCGACCGCGAGGTCCGACACCGGCTGGTCGTCGGCGGCCTTGTGGCGCTGGCGGATCCCCGTGCGCTCGGTGATCCAGGCGTCGGAGGTGTCGACCACCTTGGCCAGTTCGTCGTTGGTGACGATCCGGTCGGGCAGATAGCCGCCCACCCCGGTTACGACGCTACGCTGGACCATCGGTACCTAAACCCCTCCTTCGACAGGCCTCTGGGCCTGCTCGGCCATGGCCGACGGCAGCCGACGCATGTTTCGTTCGATCTCGCCGGCGAAGTCGCTTCGGGCCAGGTCGACGGCGACCTGCACCGCGTGGGCGTAGTCGGCCTCGCCCGCGCCCCCATGGCATTTCAGCACCATGCCGTTCAACCCCAAGAGCGGGGCCGCCGGCGGCGGACTGAGGCGATCGCGGAAACGGCGCAGCGACGGGCGCGCCAGCGCCGCGCCGAGGGTGCTCGCCACATTGGCGGTGAGCGCGACCTTCAGCTCATTGGTGATGAACCGCGCCGCGCCCTCCATGGCCTTCAGCGCCACATTGCCGGTGAAGCCGTCGGTCACCACCACGTCGGCGGCCCCGCCGGTGAGGTCGTCGCCTTCGACGAAGCCCATGTAGTTCAGCTCGATGCCGCCCTCGCGCAGAATGCGATGGGCCTCGCGGACCTCCTCGTGGCCCTTCATCTCCTCCGAGCCGACGTTCAGCAGCCCCACCGTCGGGCGCGGCACGCCATGAGCCGCCCGATGGAAGGCCTCGCCCATGATGGCGAACTCGATCAGCCGTTCGGCGTCGCAGTCGACGTTGGCGCCGACGTCGAGGAAGGTGGTGAAGCCGCGCGGCGTCGGCAGGCTGGCCACCAGCGCCGGCCGGTCCAGGTCGGCGCTCATCCGCAGGATCAACTTGGAGATCGCCATCAGGGCGCCGGTGTTGCCGGCAGACAGCGCCGCGGTCGCCCGGCCGTCGCGGATCGCTTCGATGGCGTTCCACATCGAGGTGCCCTTGCCGCGGCGCAGCGCCTGGGCGGGCTTCTCGTCCATGCCGATGACGCGTTCGGCGTGCTGCACCTCGACGTGTTCGGCCAGCCCCCGGCAGCGGGCGATCTGCGGGACCAGAACGGCCTCGTCGCCATGCAGCAGCACGCGGACCTTGGTCGGGACGGCCAAGAGCGCTTTCGCGACGGCCGGAATCACCACGGACGGCCCGTGGTCTCCGCCCATGGCGTCGATCGAGATCACCAGAGGTTCGGTCAAGGCGGCCTTTTTGGTCCTTCGAGCCCAGGGCGTCCAACTCGCCCCGCGGTCCCTGTTAATCCGCGCACGACGCCGGCGACGGGAATCGAGGCGACGATACGCCCCGCTAAACGCGAAGAAAACTCCACCGCATCACGGCTTTGGAGGCTTGAGGTTCTTCAGCACGGCGAAGGGCGATTCCTCCTGCGCGGGGGGCTGATAATCGAACTCGGCCCCGGGCTTGCGCGGGAACGGATCGATCTCCAGCGCCAGGTGCTCGACCACATAGGCCGAGACGTCGATCGCGTCGCTCTCCAGCACGTCCGGCGGGTCCGGGGCGTCGAGCTCCAGCTCGAGCTCATGGACGCTCTCGCCGGGCGCGTTGGGGCTGCCGGCGGGCGCCGCCCGCACCTCGATGTCGCCCGCGACCGGCTGCTCGAAGGCTTCGAGCGTGACCGAGCACAGCTGCTCGACGGTGGCCTTGAAGCGGCCGGCGATCTCCGCCCCGTCCAGCCAGGGCCTGATCGTCACCTCGGCGACCAGCGCCGGCAGGCTCTCCAGGCCAAGGTCATGGGCGATCCGCGCCCGCTGGGCGGCGTCGGGCTCCAGCCGCAGCGTCACCACGCCGCGAGCGAGCTCGTGCAAGCGGATCAGCCGTCCCCAGTCTGCGCTCACGGCGCCCTCCAATCGACGCGGCCCTGAAGGAAGCCTTCGAGCGGCTGGGCGTCCAGGTGTTCGCGCTGGGCGGTCACATAGGCGGCGAGCGCCGGAACCTGCGAGGCGTCGGCTTCGGCGTAGACCGTGCGCGCCAGCAGGTCCTTCAGGGGCTGCGGGTCCGGCAGCGCGGCGAACGCGCCATGGTAGGACTTCACCCGTCCGAAGAAGGCCTCGCCCAGCCTGCGCATCTTCTTGCCGACGGAGAGGTCGCCCACCCCCATCTCGCGCAGAGCGTGGTCGAGCGCCCCCACATAGGTGTCGAACAGCCCCTGGGAGGCCGCCTTGACCTCGTCGCCCGGCTGATTCAGCCGGTCGAGCAGCAGGACCACGTGCAGGGTGTAGATCTCGAAGCGGCCCTCCACCGTGTCCGGCGCGGCCAGCCGTTCATAGAGGGCCGGCGTGCGCGACTGTTCGACGACGGCGGCGTAGAGCGCGCGGCCGATCTCATGGCTTGGGCGGGGGCGGAACAGGCGTTTCAGCATGGCGGCCTCGATTTCGCCCGAACGTGGGACTAAAGGCGGCATTGAACTAAGGGGCGGCGAGCGATAGGTCAAAGCCCTCAGAGCTTGCAACGGGCCCAATCCGCACATGTTTCGCCGCGTCATGATCGCCGCCTGCGCCGTCGGCGTCCTCGCCCCGGGCCTGTTGTCAGTGGGCGCCTGCGCCCCGATCACCAGCTATTCCGGCTTCCAGACCATCGACGCCGATCCGGCGAAGGACGTGAAGGTCGGCGGCGACACCAAATCGACCGTGCGCGCCAAGCTGGGCTCGCCGTCGGCGACCTCGACCTTCGATCCCAACGTCTGGTTCTACATGAACCAGGTGAAGGAGCGCGTGGCCTTCGAGCGGCCGAAGGTCGTGGCCCGCCACGTCACCGCCATCTCCTTCGACAAGGAGAGCGAGCAGGTGACCGCGGTGAACAACTACACCCTGAAGGACGGCCGCGTGATCGCCTACAACGAGCACGAGACCCCCACGCGCGGCCGCGAACTGACGATCCTCGAGCAGATCCTCGGCACCGTCGGCCGGGGCTCGATGCTGCCCAACGAGGACGAAGGCGTGCCCGGCACCCGCCCTGGCGACCGGCGGTAGGCGCGAGACCCGACCCGACCCGCTCCCCTCAACGAAAAGCGCCCCGGAGATCGCTCTCCGGGGCGTTGCCGTTTCAGGCTGTCGCGAGCCTTACTGGACCATCCCGTGGGCCAGGACCGCCAGCAGCAGCAGGGCCACGATGTTGGTGATCTTGATCATCGGGTTCACGGCGGGGCCCGCCGTGTCCTTGTAGGGGTCGCCGACGGTGTCGCCGGTCACCGCTGCCTTGTGAGCGTCGGAACCCTTGCCGCCGTAGTGGCCCTCTTCGATCAGCTTCTTGGCGTTGTCCCAGGCGCCGCCGCCCGAGGTCATCGAGATGGCGACGAAGAGGCCGGTGACGATCACGCCCATCAGCATGGCGCCAAGACTGGAGAAGGCCTGCGCCTTGCCGGCGATGGCGCGAATCACGAAGAACAGCACGATCGGCGAGGCGACCGGCAGCAGGGACGGCACGATCATTTCGCGGATGGCCGCACGCGTCAGGATGTCGACCGCCCGGCCGTACTCCGGTTTGACCTCGCCGGTCATGATCCCCGGGTTCTCCTTGAACTGACGCCGCACCTCGGCGACGACGGCTTCCGCCGCCCGGCCCACGGCGGTCATCGAGAGGCCGCCGAACAGGAACGGCAGCAGGCCGCCGAACAAGAGGCCCACGACCACATAGGGGTTGGAAAGATCGAAGGCGATCTGGCCGATGCCGTAGAAGAAGGTCCCCGGCGCGGCGTTGGCGCTGAAGAACTTCAGGTCTTCGGTGTAGGCGGCGAACAGCACCAGGGCGCCGAGTCCGGCCGAGCCGATCGCATAGCCCTTGGTCACCGCCTTGGTGGTGTTGCCCACCGCGTCGAGCGCGTCGGTGGAGACGCGGACCTCCGACGGCAGGCCCGCCATCTCGGCGATGCCGCCGGCGTTGTCGGTGACCGGGCCGAACGCGTCCAGCGCCACGATCACCCCGGCCAGCGAGAGCATGGAGGTGGTGGCGATGGCGATGCCGAACAGGCCCGCCAGGTTGTAGGCGACGATGATGCCGACGATGATCGTCAGCGCCGGCAGCGCCGTGGACTCCAGCGACATGGCCAGGCCCTGGATCACGTTGGTGCCGTGGCCGGAAACCGAGGCCTTGGCCACCGATTTCACCGGCCTGAAGCCGGTGCCGGTGTAGAACTCGGTGATCACCACGATGGCCGCGGTCACCGCCAGGCCCACCACGCCGCACCAGAACAGCGACATGCCGGTGAAGCTGCGGTCGCCGGCGGCGGTCGTCACGGCTGTCGGGATCATCTTCGTGGTGACGAACCAGATGGCGATCAGCGACAAAAGGCCGGTGACGATCAGGCCCTGGTAGAGCGCGCCCATGATGTTGTTGGACTTGCCCAGCCGCACGAAGAAGGTGCCGATGATGGACGTGACCACGCAGACCCCGCAGATGACGAGCGGCAGCAGCATCATCTTGCCGAGGAAGGCGGGGGAGCCGGCGAATAGGATCGCGGCCAGCACCATGGTGCCGACCGTGGTCACCGCGTAGGTCTCGAACAGGTCCGCGGCCATGCCGGCGCAGTCGCCGACATTGTCGCCCACGTTGTCGGCGATGGTGGCCGGGTTGCGGGGATCGTCCTCCGGGATACCCGCCTCGACCTTGCCGACGAGGTCGGCGCCGACGTCGGCCGCCTTGGTGAAGATGCCGCCGCCCAGGCGCGCGAAGATCGAGATCAGCGATGCGCCGAAGGAGAGCGCGACCAGCGCGTTGATGACGACGCGGTCGTCCGGCGCATGGCCCTGCACGTCCGTCAGCACATAGAAGA
>NZ_DATELG010000385.1:0-2406 GCF_035276905.1 Phenylobacterium sp.
AACCCACCGGCCGCCCCGGGCGACCACAGTCAGGTCGAACATTCCTGCATCCCCCGTCTTGATGACGAAGGTATGTCATCCCTTTTCGGCGCGCGCGCCGGGATCGGACGTCGCAGGGCTGCGACCGAATGGCGCAGGCCCCGCCAGGATAAGGGTCAACCCTGGCGGAAGTAGGGCTCGACCGCGCCGTTAAGCTTCATGGTCAGCGGCCGCCCGTGACGGTCGCGCTTGTCGCCGAGGGCGAGCCGCACCCAGCCTTCCGAGACGCAGTACTCGTCGACGTTGGTCTTTTCCTCGCCGCGGAAGCGCACGCCCACGTTCCGGGCGAGCACGTCGGCGTCGTAGTAGGGGCTGTCAGGGTTGGTCGAAAGCCGGTCGGGCGGGGTCTCGCTCATGGCCGACGCTGTCTCACGAGCCGGCCAAACGATCAAGCCGCCGGCGACGAGGCCGACCATTCGCCGCCGAAGTGGACGCCGGTTCGGCGTAGCGACTCATGAGCATTCGGCGGTTCATTCGAACCGCCGAATGCTCAGGGGCTCAGGCCGCCAGGCGGTCGGCCACGTCGTCGGGGGTCTCGAACAGCCACGTCGGCGCGCGCCGCGCCAGGGCCTCGCGATGGGCGTAGCCCCAGGCCACCGCGCCGCAGGCCAGGCCCGCCTCGCGCGCCGCCTCGATGTCGCGGGTCTCGTCGCCGATGCAGAGGGTCTCGGCGTTTTTCACCCGCGCGCGGCGCACGACCTTGCGGAACTTGGCCGCCTTGCCGAACAGGGTCGCGCCGCACTCGTAGTGCTCGATGAGCGCGGCGGCCTCCGGGCCCAGGATGCGGCGCACGTTCTGCGCCGAGTTGGAGCTGACCAGCCCCAGCACCACCCCTTGGCCGGCCAGGCGGCGCAGCAGCGATTTGGCGCCCGGGAACAGCTGGATGGTCTCCGCCTCCTGCGAGAGCCGCCGGCGCAGGTGGCGGGCGATGAACGGCAGCTTCCAGCCCGGCACGCCCAGGCGGTCGAGGATCTGACGGGTGTCGCAGCCGCGCAGGGTCTCGATCTCGGCCTCGCTCACCTGCCGGAAGCCGAAACGCCGCGCCAGCGGGTTGATCTCCCGGGCCATCCACCGGGCGCTGTCGGCGAGCGTCCCGTCGAAGTCGAAGATCACCAGCTTGTACATGCAGGCCCGCACGCGGTGGATTTCGGAGCCGCTGCGCCTAAGCCTGCACCGGGCCCAGGTCAAGTCCGCGTTCAGACCCGGTTAAGGAATTCGATGTCGCAGGCCCCTATCGCCCGAGCCGCGAAAGCGGTGCAAGGTGCGGGGCCGATGACCGCCTTCGCGCCGCTGCCGACGCTTTCCACGCGACCGCTGGCCTGGCTGCGCGCGCGGTTCCGGGCGAGCGAGGCCTGGTTCATCGGCCTCTCGATCGTCGTCGGCGTCGCCGCCGGACTCATGGCGGTGATCCAGGCGCGCCTGGCCCACGCCCTGCAGGAGCGGCTCTACGGCATCACCCCCGACGCCCGCCTGAGCGCCATGGCCCATGTCGCGCCCGCGGGCGTGCTCTGGCTGCCGGTGGGCGGCCTGGTGCTGGCCGGGCTCGGCTATCTGCTCGGCTTCTGGAAGAGCCGGCCGATCATCGACGTCGTCGAGGCCAACTCCCTCTACGGCGGGCGGATGTCGCTGCGCGCCAGCCTGGTGATTTGCCTGCAGACCCTGATCTCCAACGGCTTCGGCGCCTCAGTGGGCCTGGAGGCCGCCTACGCCCAGGCCGGCGGTGGGCTGGCGTCCTCGCTCGGCCAGCGGCTGCGGCTGCGGCGGCACGAGCTGCGCACCCTGGTGGGCGCGGGCGCGGGCGCTGCGATCGGCGCCGCGTTCGGCGCGCCGTTGGCCGGGGCCTTCTACGCCTTCGAGGTGGTGATCGGCTCCTATGCGCCCTCGATGATCGCCCCGGTCGCCGCCGCCTGCCTGGCCGCCGCCTTCGCCGCCTCGGCGATGGGCGCCGATTCCTACGCCATCCACGTCAGCGTCACCCAGTCGCCGACCATCTCCGACTATGCGCTCTACGGCGGCCTGGGCGCGATCTGCGCCATCTTCGCGATCGTGATGATGCTGCTGGTCGCGCGCGGCGAGCAGCTGATTCGCAGCGTGCCCATGCCGACGCCGGTGCGGTTCATGGCCGGCGGCTTCGTGCTGGCGGGCCTGGCGCTGGCCTCGCCGCAGACCCTCTCGTCCGGTCACGGGGCGCTGCACCGCGACCTGTTCTTCGTCGTGCCGGTGGCGGGCCTGGCGACGGTGCTGCTGCTGAAGGCCCTGGCCTCGGTCGTCGCGCTGAGCACCGGCTTCCGCGGCGGCCTGTTCTTCGCCTCGCTGTTCCTGGGCTCGCTGGTCGGTCAGATCTATGCGCGGCTACTGGGCTTCACC
>NZ_DATELG010000386.1:0-3199 GCF_035276905.1 Phenylobacterium sp.
CGAGCAGATGGCCGCCATCCAGCGCGAGCTGGGCGAGGACAAGGAGGGCGCCGACCTCGACGAACTCAAGGCGGCGATCGACGCGGCCGGCATGCCCGAGGAGGTGGACGCCCAGGCGCGCAAGGAGCTGCGCCGGCTGGAACGCACCCCTGACGCCAGCGCCGAGTACGGCATGATCCGCGGCTATCTGGAGTGGTTGACGGAGCTTCCCTGGACCTTGCCCGAGCCCGCGCCGATCGACATCGAGGACGCGCGCAGGATCCTCGACGCCGACCACTACGGCCTGGACAAGATCAAGCAGCGGATCGTCGAGTACCTGGCGGTGCGCAAGCTGGCGCCGGAGGGCAAGGCGCCGATCCTCTGCTTCGTGGGCCCGCCCGGCGTCGGCAAGACCTCGCTCGGCCAGTCGATCGCCCGCGCCATGCAGCGCAAGTTCGTCCGCGTGAGCCTCGGCGGGGTGCACGACGAGGCCGAGATCCGCGGCCATCGGCGGACCTATGTCGGCGCCCTGCCCGGCGACATCATCCAGGCCATCCGCAAGGCCGGCAGCCGCGACTGCGTGATGATGCTGGACGAGATCGACAAGATGGGCGCCGGCGTCCACGGCGACCCGTCCGCGGCGATGCTGGAGGTCCTCGACCCCGAGCAGAACGCGACTTTCCGCGACAACTACCTGGCCGTGCCCTACGACCTGAGCCGGGTGGTGTTCATCGCCACCGCCAACATGCTGGACGGCGTCCCCGGCCCCTTGCGCGACCGGATGGAGATCATCCAGCTCGCCGGCTACACGACCCGCGAGAAACTGGAGATCGCCAAGCGCTATCTCGTGCGCAAGCAGCTCGAGGCCAACGGCCTGAAGCCCGCGCAGGTCGAGCTGGACGATGCGGCGATCCTGCGGGTGATCACCGACTACACCCGCGAGGCGGGAGTCCGCTGGCTGGAGCGCGAGATCGGCCGGCTCCTGCGCAACGCCGCGGTGCGGGTGGCCGCCGGCGAGAGCGGCCCGATCCGCATCGGCCCGGCCGAGGCCGCGACCATCCTCGGGCCCGCGCGCTTCGAGAACGAGATCGCCATGCGCACCAGCGTGCCGGGCGTGGCCACCGGGCTGGCCTGGACTCCGGTCGGCGGCGACATCCTGTTCATCGAGGCGACCCGCGTTCCGGGGCGCGGCGCGCTGATCCTCACCGGCCAGCTGGGCGAGGTGATGCGCGAGAGCGCCCAGGCGGCCATGAGCCTGGTGAAGAGCCGCGCGGGCGCGCTGGGGCTTGCGCCGGAGATGTTCGAGAAGCAGGACATCCACGTCCACGTGCCGGCGGGCGCCACGCCCAAGGACGGCCCGTCCGCAGGCGTGGCGATGTTCACCGCCCTCGCCTCCCTGCTCACCGACCGCAACGTGCGCAGCGACACCGCCATGACCGGCGAGATCAGCCTGCGCGGCCTGGTGCTTCCGGTGGGCGGGATCAAGGAAAAGGTGCTGGCCGCCGAGGCCGCGGGGCTGGCCCGGGTGATGCTGCCCGCCCGCAACCGCCGCGACTTCGACGACATCCCCGAGGAGACGCGCCAGAAGCTGGAGTTCATCTGGCTGGAGACCGTGGACGAGGCCATGGCCGCAGCCCTGGAGCCCATCGGCGACGGCGCCGCCGCCAAGGAAAGCGGCGGCGACGCCCGCCCCCTCGCCGCCCGCAGCTGGAACACGCCGACGGCGCATTAAGCTGGGAGGAGTTTCACCCCGTCGGCAGCATGGCCACGACCGCGTTGGTCCTGGCGTTGAAGCGGACGCCCTTCAGGTGGTCCTTCGGATAGTTGGCCCACTCGCCCTTGGCCTCGACCGGGGTCACCACCTGGGCGGCCGGGCTTTGCGGGGTGTAGCCGACGATGTCGACGTCGTAGATGCCGTCCGGCGGCGGAGCGGCGTTGATCCGCGGCGAGAACGACAGGTTATAGAAGCCGGCGGTCTCGGTCTTGCCGCTCGCCTTCAGCTTCAGGGCGCCGTCGGCCTTGCCGCGCTCGACGCTGCCGGCGTCCACCGAGAGGATCACCGCCTCGCCGGCGTAGAGCGGCGCCGGCCGCGAGAGCGACTTCTTGGGCGCCGGCGCGGCCGTCTCCGTCGCCTGGCTCTTCGACTGCTCGCAGGCGGCCAGTCCGAGGCACGCCGTAAGGCCCGCAACGATCAGGATCGTACGCAAGAATCAACCTCCCCGTTGTCTTTGTACGCGGAGGTTGCGCCCCTTGGGGTTGCGCGGCAATGGGTGGAACGACGTTTTTTGACGTGGACGTCAGTGCGTGGCGTTCAGGCCGCGTCGTGCCGCAGCAGCTCGTCGAAATAGGCGATCGTCCGGCGCAGGCCCTCTTCCAGGTGCACGGTCGGCTCCCAGCCGAGGACCGCCTTGGCCCTGTCGATGTTCGGCTGGCGCTGCTGGGGATCGTCCTGCGGCAGCGGCCGGTACTCGATCTTCGAGCTCGAACCGGTCAGCTCGACCACCTTCTCGGCCAGCGCGCGGATGGTGAACTCGCCGGGATTGCCGAGGTTGATCGGCCCGGTGACCTCGTCGCCGGTGGCCATTAGGCGCAGGAAGCCCTCGACGAGGTCGTCGACGAAGCAGAACGACCGCGTCTGCATCCCCTCGCCGTAGAGGGTGATCGGCTCGCCCCTCAGCGCCTGGACGATGAAGTTGGAGACCACCCGCCCGTCGTTCGGATGCATCCGCGGGCCGTAGGTGTTGAAGATCCGCGCCACCTTGATGCGCAGCCGGTGCTGGCGCCAGTAGTCGAAGAACAGCGTCTCGGCGCAACGCTTGCCCTCGTCGTAGCAGGAGCGGAAGCCGATCGGATTGACGTTGCCCCAGTATTCCTCCGGCTGCGGATGGACCGTGGGGTCGCCGTAGACCTCGCTGGTCGAGGCCTGGAAGATCTTCGCCTTCCGCCGCTTGGCCAGCCCCAGCATGTTGATCGCGCCGTGGACGGACGTCTTGGTCGTCTGCACCGGGTCGTACTGGTAGTGGATCGGGCTGGCCGGACAGGCCAGGTTGTAGATCTCGTCGACCTCCACGAACAGCGGGAAGGTCACGTCGTGGCGCATCAGCTCGAAATTGGTGTTGGCCAGCAGGTGGGCGACGTTGCGCCGGGCGCCGGTGTAGAAGTTGTCGACGCAGAGCACCTCGTGGCCCTGGTCGAGCAGGCGCTCGCAGAGGTGCGAGCC
>NZ_DATELG010000387.1:0-2355 GCF_035276905.1 Phenylobacterium sp.
CACGCTCGCCTGCTGCAGCCGGGCGGTCTCCGCGGTCTCGCCAAGGCCGGGCTGGGTGGAAAGTTGCTTGGCCTGCGACAGGCGAGCGTCGCGGCCCGCCACCTCCTGCTTCGACCAGGCGGACCGCTGCACGTCGTAGGCGGCCTGCTTCACCTGCCGGCCCTGGTCGAGCAGCTTGCGCCCGTCCGCGCCCAATGCGTTCATCACCAGTCCCGCGGCGCTCGCCGAGCCGGTGAAGCCGGCCGCATAGGCGGGGTCCTTCATGATCTCGAAGGCGATCTTCTGCCGTTGGGCGGCGTCGGCGGCGTAGGCGCGGACCCCGGCCACATAGGCCGGATCCTGCAGGGCGGCGATCGCGCCGTAGATGATCGCCCCGCGCAACAGCTGGTCCGGCTGATAGGCCGCACCCGTGCGCACCGAATCCGATACCTGCTGGCCGCTGGTGAAGGCCGGCGAGATCGCCGAGCCGTGCTCGACATAAGCGCGGTAGGCGCTCGCCTGCTCGATGAGCCTGGACGAGAGGCTGACGGGCGGCGGCGGAGCGGGCGGCGGCGGCTTCGACGGCTGGGCGCAGCTCGCCAGCAGGGTCGCGGCCGCTAGCGCCGCCAAGGTCACGCTCCGGCGGACCGGAAAAGCTAGGTACAAGGGCGATCCCCCTAACGATCGTTTGCGGGAACATACACGCGGCGGCGGCCACATTGTGGCCGCGCGCCTTCAACTCGCGATGAGCGTCCTGCGGGGCGCCCGGTCCGCAAGTTCCGGGGATGTCCGCCCGCTCAGTCGAAGAGCTTGGAGACCGACTCCTCGTTGGCGATGCGGCGGATCGCCTCGCCGATCAGCGGCGCGCAGCTGACCTGGCGGATCTTCGGCGAGCTCATGATCGGCTCGGGCTGCTCGATCGAATCGGTGATCACCAGCTCCTTGAGCACGGAGTTCTTCACCCGCTCGCAGGCCGCGCCCGAGAGCACGCCGTGGGTGACGTAGGCCGAGACCTCGGTCGCGCCGGCGTCGATCAGCGACTGGGCCGCGCTGCACAGCGTGCCCGCCGAATCGGCGATGTCGTCGAACATGATCAGGCGCCGGCCGGTGACGTCGCCGATGATGTTGGCCACCTCGCTCTTGCCCGGGCCCGAGCGGCGCTTGTCGACGATCGCCAGCTCGGCGTTCAGCCGGCTCGCCACCGCCAGGGCGCGGACCACCCCGCCGACATCGGGCGAGACGATCAGCAGGTCGCTGGATCTTTCGTAGTTGGTCTTGATGTCCTGCGCCATTAGCGGGGCGGCGTGCAGGTTGTCGGTCGGGATGTCGAAGAAGCCCTGAATCTGGCCGGAGTGCAGATCCATCGTCAGCACCCGGTCGGCGCCGGCGCGGGTGATCAGGTTGGCCACCAGCTTGGCCGAGATCGGCGTGCGGCCGCCGGTCTTCCGATCCTGCCGGGCGTAGCCGAAGTAAGGCAACACCGCGGTGATCCGCTTGGCCGACGCGCGCTTCAGGGCGTCGATGCAGATCAAGAGCTCCATCAGGTTGTCGTTGGCCGGGTAGCTGGTCGACTGCAGGACGAAAACGTCCTCGCCGCGCACGTTCTCGTCGATCGTGACCCAGACCTCGTTGTCGGCGAAGCGCTTCACCTGAGCGCGGGTCAGCGGCACGTCCAGGTGCGTGGAGACGGCCTGCGCCAGCGTTCGGTTGGAGTTGCCGGCCAGCAGCTTCATCGGACCCCCGTCACCTTTGGGAAATTCCGGCGCCTTTTATCAGCGGCGTCAGGCGAGTCTATCCCTCGCGGGGCCGCACTTGGACGCTGACCGTCGCGAGCCTCGATCTTGACAATGGCGGATGACGGGAGTTCTCATTTTGTTCCAAACCTCCCCGCGCAGGCGGTCCCCCGCCGCTTTGCGGGCGAGGTGGTCACTCCTCCAGCATGATCGCCGAGAGCAGCCGGCCGTAGTCGGGCTCGCCGGCCTTGAACGCCCGGCGGTTGGAGAAGAAGAGCTCCGGCTCGGCGCAGGTGTCGCGGCCGATCCATTCGCAGGTCTCCACGCCCGCGGCCCGCAGCCTGGCGAGCACGAAGGCCGGCAGGTCGAACATCCGCTTCTCGGCCGCGGCGGCGGGGCTGAAGAACCGCTCGTAGAGCGGATCGACCGCGGCGAAGCGGTCCAGGAACTCCAGCCCCACCTCGTAGGACCGGGGCCCGATGCAGGGCCCGACGACGGCGCTGAGGCGGCTGCGCCGCGCGCCCAGTCCCTCCATTCGCGCGATCGCCGCCTCGACGACGCCAGTAAGCGCGCCCTTCCAGCCCGCGTGCGCGGCGCCGACCAGGCGGGCCTCGGCGTCGGCCAGCAGCACCGGGGCGCAGTC
>NZ_DATELG010000388.1:0-10926 GCF_035276905.1 Phenylobacterium sp.
GTCCGACGAAGAACTGACCGGCCAGGGGCCGGTCGATTTCAGCCCCCGACCGTCGAAGCGACGGCTTTCCGTGTATTCCGTAGTTCCATACTGAAGCGCCCGGCGCCGCACCCGTTCGTGTGGTTCGTGTGGTTCGTGGACAAAATTCAGCACTGCGTCCGGCATCAATTCCGCACCGCAAATCCTTGCTTCATCGGGCCCGCGCCCTGATCTAAGACCGCACCGATGGCCAAGTCTCCCGAAAGCCCCGTCGAGCCCTTCAAGCGGGCGCTGGCGCATGCGGCGCGCTCGCTCGCCGAGACGCCGGACCTGGAGATCGTCTATTCCGGCGAGGGCCCCTCGCTCACCGGCAAGCGGGCGGTGCTGCCGCATCCGCCGCGCGACCTGACCGCCGCGGACGCGGCCCGCATCCGCGGCCTTGCCGACCAGATGGCGCTCAGGCTCGCCCACCACGACCCGGTCCAGCACGCCCGCAGCCGGCCGAGCTCGCCGCTGGGCCAGCCGGTCTACGACGCCATCGAGCAGGCCCGCGTCGAGGCGATCGGGGCCAATGCGCTGGGCGGGGTGCGCCAGAACATGAAGGCGCTGATCGACCAGGCCTGGGCCAAGCGGGTGGTCAACCAGGCCGAGGCCATGGCCAACCCGCCGATGGCTGAGGTGCTGTCGCTGCTGGTCCGCGAGCGGCTGACCGGCGAGCCGCCGCCGGCCGCGGCGGGGCCGCTGGTCGACCTGTTCCGCGCCGACATCGAGGGCAAGGCCGGCAGGGACCTCGACCAGCTGTTGGGCGCCATCGAGGACCAGAAGGCCTACGCCAAGATCTCCCGCGCCATCCTGCGCGACCTGCAGATGGCCGAGGACTCCAACGACCAGGCGGAGGACGCCGAGGACGACGAGGACGCCGGCGACAAAGGCGAGCCCGAGGCCAACGAGGAGAGCGACGACGGCGAGGGCGAGGGCCAGTCGCCCCAGGCGATGACGCCGGACGAGAGCGAGACCCAGCGCCAGGAAAGCGACGACACCGAGAGCCAGGCCATGGAGGCCGAGGCCGATCCGGACGCCGAGGAGGGCGAGGAGCCGCCGGAGATGGGCGAGGGCGAGCAGCCCGCCCGCGCGGAGCCGAAGGGCGAAGGCAAGCCCGTCACCTACAAGGTCTTCACCGCCGCCCACGACGAGATCGTCGCCGCCGAGGAGCTGTGCGACGCCGAAGAGCTGGGCCGCCTGCGCGCCTACCTCGACCAGCAGCTGGCCAGCCTGTCGAACGTCGTCTCGCGGCTGGCCAACCGGCTGCAGCGCAAGCTGCTCGCCCAGCAGAACCGCGCCTGGAGCTTCGACCTGGAGGAAGGCATCCTCGACGTCGCGCGCCTGACGCGGGTGATCACCGACCCGACCGCACCGCTGTCCTTCAAGGAGGAGGAGGACACCGAGTTCCGCGACACGGTCGTCACCATCCTGATCGACAACTCCGGCTCGATGCGCGGGCGGCCGATCATGGTGGCGGCGGTCTGCGCCGACATCCTGGCGCGCACGCTCGAGCGCTGCGGGGTCAAGACCGAGATCCTCGGCTTCACCACAAGGGCCTGGAAGGGCGGCCAGAGCCGGGAGGACTGGCTGAAGGCCGGCAAGCCGCCGCAGCCCGGCCGGCTGAACGACCTGCGCCACATCATCTACAAGGCCGCCGACGCCCCCTGGCGGCGGGCGCGCAAGAACCTCGGCCTGATGATGCGCGAGGGCCTGCTGAAGGAGAACATCGACGGCGAGGCGCTGCTCTGGGCGCACCATCGCCTGATCGGCCGGCCTGAGGCGCGGCGGATCCTGATGGTCATCTCCGACGGCGCGCCGGTCGACGACTCGACGCTGTCGGTGAACTCCGGCCACTACCTGGAGCGCCACCTGCGCGAGGTGATCGCCGAGATCGAGGCCAAGAGCCCGGTGCAGCTGATCGCCATCGGCATCGGCCATGACGTCACCCGCTACTACCGCCGCGCCGTCACCATCGTCGACGTCGAGCAGCTGGCGGGCGCGATCGTCGAGCAGCTGGCCGAGCTGTTCGAGGAGGAGCCGCGCAAGGCGAGCCGCGCCGCCCGCGGGCTCCTGCCCCCGCCGCCCACCACCCAGGGGCCCTCCGGCGGCATGCGGCGCTCGACCTTCAAGGAAGTGCGGAGGGCCGTGGGTTGAGGGCTCGGGCCGGTCTGGTCGCGGCCCTGGCGCTCGGCGCCTGCTCGGGCCAGCCGCCCCTTCCCGCCCATCCCCTTCCCGCCGGTCCGCAGATCGCCGTCCATGCGGCGCCCGTCCCCCTTTCCCCGGCCTTTCCTACGGCAAAAGCGCTTGGCGCCTTCGCCTACGCCGGCGGCGTGGAGCTGACCTCGGCCGACACCGCGCGCCTGCACGGCCTGTCGGACCTGAAGATCTGGCCGGACGGCCGGCTGCTGTCGATCGGCGACGAGGGCGACGTCTTCGAGGCCCGGATCGTCCTCGACGAGGCCGGCAGGCTCGCGGGCGTGACCGAAGGCAAGCTCTATCCGCTCACCGGCGAGGACGGCCAGCCGCTTTCGGCCCGCGGCAAGCGCGAGGCGGATTCCGAAGGCGTCGCCGAACTGGTCGACGGCGACCGGCTGGTCAGCCTGGAGCGCGACGACCGCATCCTGCTCTATCCGGCGACGGGCGGACCACCGCGGCGCGCACCCTCGCCGAACGTGGTCTTCCCCGAAAACCTCGGCATGGAGGCGCTGGCGCAGGATCCGGCGAGCGGCCCAGACGCCTACCTCGTCGGCGGCGAGGCCAGCGGCCAGACCTGGGTCTGCAGACTGTCCGCCGGCTGCCAGGACAGCTTCCTGGTCGCCAAGGATGAGGACTTCGGCCTGACGGCGCTCGCCCCCCTGCCGGGCGGCGGCCGCGCCTACCTGCTGCGGGCCTTCAGCGTGCTGAAGGGCGTGCGCATCATCCTGCGCGTGACCGGCCCCGACGGGGCCACGCTCGATGAGCTGAAGCTCTCGGCGCCCTACACCGTCGACAACTTCGAAGGCCTCGCGGCCCTGCCGCAGCCCGACGGAAGCATTCGCTTCTACCTGATCTCCGACGACAACTTTTCCAAGCTCCAGCGGACGCTGCTCCTGGCGTTCGACTGGCGCCCGCACGAAGGGAGAAAGCCATGAGCCGCCAGCAGGATGTGACCATCCCCACCCCCGACGGAGACGCCCGCGCCCACGTTTTCACCCCCGACGCCGGGGCCGGTCCCTGGCCGCCGGTGATCCTCTACATGGACGCGCTCGCCATCCGCCCGGCGATGTTCGAGATGGCCGAGCGGCTGGCGTCCAACGGCTACTACGTGCTGCTGCCCGACATGTTCTGGCGGCTGGGCCCCTATCCGCCGATGGTTCCGGCGGAGGTGCTGGGCGATCCCGAAAAGCGCGAGACGCTGTTCGGCAAGTTCATCGGCTCGACCAACCCCGAGCGGGCGATGAGCGACACCGGGGCCTTCCTCGACTGGCTGGCCAAGCAGCCGCAGGCCAAGGCCGGCAAGATCGGCGTCACCGGCTACTGCATGGGCGGAGCGCTTGCGCTGCGCGCGGCCGGGAACTTCCCCGACCGGGTCGCGGCGGCCGCCGCCTTCCACGCCGGCGGCGTGGTCACCGACCAGCCCGACAGTCCGCACCTGCTGGCGCCGAAGATGAAGGCCAAGGTGTTCGTCGGCGGCGCCGACCAGGACGCCTTCTTCACCGAACAGCACTTCGAGACCTTGAAGCAGGCCTTCGCCGACGCCGGCGTCGAGGGCGAGGTCACCATCTACCGCGGCGCCCTGCACGGCTACGCCCCACGCGACCTGCCGGTGTTCGACGTGGAGGCCAGCGAGCGCCACTGGCGCGACATGCTGGCGCTGTTCAATGGGTCGCTGAAGGCGCCTGTAGCGGCGTAGGCCGGCGACGCCCCCTCCGTCTCCACCGCCCCAGCTTCGCGGTGGAGCTGTCGCGAGGCGACTGGGGGGGCCGTTCGGCGTCTCCAAACACCAAAAAGGCCGCCCTTGCGGGCGGCCTTCTCGGAACGACACTCTGGAAAGAGCTTTTACGCCGCCGGCTGGGCCGAAAGCTTGGCCTTCACCTGGCGCTTGATCTTCAGCGCGCGGGGCGACAGCTCTTCGTCACGGGCCTTCAGCAGGAAGGCGTCGAGGCCGCCGCGGGCGTCGACGGTGCGCAGCGCCGCGTTGCGGACGCGCAGGCGGAACGCCTGGCCGAGCGCGTCGGACTGCAGGGTGACGGGCGCCAGCGCCGGCAGGAAGCGGCGCTTGGTCTTGATGTTCGAGTGGCTCACATTGTGGCCGACAAGCGGGCCGACACCCGTGAGTTCGCAGCGGCGCGACATGGCGAAAGAACCTTCGCGTAGGGAAAAAGGAAGCGACGAACCACGAGGCCCGCGCGGGAGCGGGCGATATAGAGGAAGGCGCCCCATGACGTCAAGGCGAGGCGCGCCGCGGCGAGCCGCCTCAGGCCGAACCATCGCCGCAGCCCGAGTCCACGCCGATTTGTGGGCGCCACCGACTCAACCTACCATATCTAGATTGGAACAAAGGCTGAATCGGCGACGGTCGCTGATTCGGACATGATTCGTTTCGCCGCTGTTCCGCGCGATCCCCAAAATGAGGGCGGCGTGAACCACGGGCCCGCCGCGGCCGGCGCGGATCAGCCCTTGGCGGCTTCGGACGCCGGCTCGTGGCGGGCGGTGATCAGGCGCGTGGCGTCGATGCGCGCACCGCGGTTGTCGATGATCTCCAGGTGCACATGGTCGGTCATGCCGCCGGGATACTTCTGCTCCAGCGTGTGGTGCACGCCGATCGGCTGGCCTACGTGCACCGCCTGACCGAGCTCCACCTGCGGGTCGATGTAGAAGACGCGGGCGGTGTAGCGCAGCGCCGGGTTGGTGATCTCGACGAACTTCAGCACATTGTCGCCCGGATAGGCGAAGCCGATCTTGCTGACGTAGCCGGAGATCGGGGCGACCAGCGGCTGTTCGGCCTCGGCCATGAAGTCGACGCCCTCGTGCCGGCGCGCCCCGCCGTCGCGCGACGCGCCGAATTCGCCGCAGCCGTAGGGGTCGGTCTTGCGGGTGTCGTGTCCGGTGGGGTTGGCGAAATCGGCCTGGCCGTCGCCATCGACGTCCGCGCCGCGCCAGACGAGCCGCTCGACCTGGGGCGCCGAAACCGATCGCGCCACGATCCTGGTCGCCAGCCTCCCGCCGGAGGCGTTCGCCTTGTGCGCCGCCGGCGCGGCCAAGGCCGCCGAGCCCGCCACCCCCAGGAGGAAGGCCGCCGCCAGCAGCCCCTTCCCCATCGACACGCGCGCGCCCGCCGAGGCCGCTTCCTCCATGCACAGACACCCTTTTCTCGATCGTCGCCCGCGCCGCGCCGGACTTTCGTCGCCGGCTTGAGCGGAGGGAGATGGTTAGCACCAGAACGAAAGGGCCGTTTTGCGGCGCAGCGTGGCCGTAAGGGCGCGACAGGTCGACACACCTTTGGAATCATCGTCCTGCGATAGGCTGGACGGCGCCAGGCCCGCGGCCGCCCCGGCAAGGAGACGAGGACGCCGATGACCCGCCTGGCCCTGGTGATGATCGCGCGCGACGAGGCGGCGGTGATCGGGCGCGCCCTTCAGAGCGCGCGGCCCTTCGTCGAGCGGATGATCGTGCTCGACACCGGCTCCGCCGACGAAACGCCCAGGATCGCCGGCGACCTCGGCGCCGAGGTCTACGCCTTCGCCTGGCGCGAGGACTTCTCGGCGGCGCGCAACGCCGCGCTGGCGCGCTCCGACGCCGCCTGGAACCTGGTGCTCGACGCCGACGAGTGGATCGAGAGCGCGCCCGGCGCCGCCCTCTCCGCCGACGTGCTGCCGGCCGAAGGCGGCGACTTCTTCGGCGTGGTGCGCCGGGACAGCGCGGTGGAGGACCGCGGCGGCGGCGGCCGGGCCCAGTGCTGGATCCCCCGCGTCCTGCCGCGCGGCGCCCGCTACGAGGGCCGCATCCACGAGCAGCCGGTCGGCGGCGCCCGCGAACTGAGGATGCCGCTGGTGCTGGGCCACGACGGCTTCCTGCCGCAGAGCCTGGCGCGCAAGGGCGACCGCAACGAGATCCTCCTGATGCAGGCGCTGGAGGAGGCGCCGGAAGACCCCTACCTCTGGTTCCATCTCGCCAAGGAGCATCAGGCGCGCGAGCGCACGGCCCAGGCGGCGCTGTGCTTCGCCGAGGCGCTCCGGCTGGCGCCGGCGGACGCGCCCTATCGCCATGCGCTGGTGGTGCGCGGCATCACCGCGCTGAAAGCCGCCGGGCGGCTGGACGAGGCGCTGGCGCTCGCCGACGCGGAAGTCTCGGCGTGGATGGACTCGCCGGACTTCTACTTCGCCGTCGGCGACCTCTATCTGGAATGCGCGAGCCACGCGCCCGACCGCGCTTTCAGCGACTTCCTGCCGATCGTCGAGTCCGCCTGGAAGCGCTGTCTGGAGATCGGCGAGCGCCCCGACCTCGACGGCTCCGTCGCCGGCCGCGGCGGCCGCATGGCGGCGCACAATCTGGCGGTCTTCTACGAGACCCTGGGCCGGGACGACCTCGCCGCCCGCTACAAGGCGCTCGCGGCGGCCTGAGCGGCTGGCGAAGGCGAAGCCGGCCGGTTAGCCTTGGGGCCGGAGGTGGGCCTTGTACGGAATCCTTTGCGCCACGACGGACGAGCTGGACGCGTTGCGGGCGCGGCTGGAGCTCGACGCGGAGCCCGAGACGCACGGGCCGACCCAGGTCTGGCGCGGCCGCCACGAAGGGCGCGACCTGGCGCTGGCGTTGAGCGGCATCGGCAAGGTGCACGCCGCGGCCGCGGCCACCGTGCTGATGAGCCTGTTCTCGCCGCGCGCGCTGATCTTCTCCGGCGTCGCCGGCGGCCTCGCCCCGGAGCTGCCGGTGGGCTCGGTGCTGCTGGCGGACCGGCTGGCGATCCACGACTACGGCCTGATGGCGGGCGGCCGCTTCACGCCGGTCGACTACGGGGTGATCCCGCCGGGCGCGCCCCGGCTGGCCAGCCTTCCCGCCGTCCCGCCGGAGGTCTGCGCCAATTTCGCCGCCCTCGCCCGGACAGTCGCGCCGGAGCTTAACGCGCCGGTGCGGCTGGGCGGGGTGATCACCGCCGACTACTTCCTCAATTGCGGCGCGACCCGCGAGCAGCTGCGCGCCGAGTTCGGCGCCGACGCCATCGACATGGAGTCCGGGGCGGTGAACCAGGTCGCCAAGGCCTGGGGCGCGCCGCTGTACGTGATCCGCACCCTCTCCGACCTCGCCGGCGAGGAGAGCCACGTCACCTATGGCGAGATGGTCGCGATGGCGGCGCACAATTCCGCGCTTTGCGTGGAAGCGCTGTTGCGCCTGTTGCACAGAGATGACGCTTAAGGCCCGTTCAACCGGATCGTGAAGGCCGGGCGGGTCGACGCGGCGCACGCACAGCGGGTAATTTGCGGCCTGTCGGGACATCGGCGGGACAAGGGTTCGAGACCAGGCTGTTGCGGATGCGCGAGCGAAACCAAGCATCGCCGCGGGCGTTGGCGATCGCCTGCGCCGCAGGCGCGAGCGTGCTGGTCGCCGTGCCTGCCGGGGCCGTCGCCCAGGCGGCCGGCGGCCCGTCCGCCGACGGCGCCCCGGTCAACGGCCCGCCGGTGATGCTCCAGCTCGACGACGCCCGCGTGGCCATCGAGCCCTATGTGGCCGCCTCCAGCCTGGGCAGCCGCGCCGAGCTCGCCGCCAGGCTCGGCAAGCTCGACACCTCGCTGAGCGCTTCCGTCGAACGCGGCGGCGGCGGCATGGCGACGCCGGAGTTCGCCTGGGGCGGGGTGCAGACTCCGGCCGCGTGGACCAGCAACGACGTCCAGCTGAAGGCCGGCTGGGCGCTCGTCGGCGACACCCAGCTCAATCTGGAGGCCGGCAGCAACGAGCGGCGGACCCGCAACTTCCCGAGCGCACTGAGCGCCGAAGGCGAGACCCAGCTGGCGATCGACCAGTCGAGCTTCTTGCGCGTGCATGGCGGCCTGCACGCGGGCCCCCTCGGCGCCCTGATCGGCGCGGAGACCTCCGTCACCGCGTTCGACACCCAGACCCCGGGCGCCGGCGCGGGCGACCGGCAATGGCTGACCACGCGCAAGCTCTTCGCCAACCTCGACTGGCGGCTGTCGCAGAGGCTGTCGCTGGAGGCCGGCCAGGCGGCCCAGAACCTGGTCGTCGGCTGGCGCGGCGCGAGCGACGTCAGCTCGCGGGCCAGCTACCTGACGCCGAGCGTGGCGCTGGCGCTCACCCCCTGGGACGGCGCGAGCTGGAAGCTGCAGGCCGAGCAGACGCTGACGCCGATCAACCCCGCCCAGTTCGCCGCCTACGCCCAGCTGGCGACGCCCGGAACCGGCACGGCTCCGCAGCCGGACCGCGGCTGGCGCTACGGCGTGCGGATGGAGCATCAGCTGTCGGGGGGCGTCGATCTGACGGCCCAGGTCAGCGACTGGCGCTACGCCAGCGTCACCGACCTTGGGCCGGTGGGCGGCGGCGAGGCGCCGGTCAGCATCGGCCCGGGCGCCCGGCAGGAGCTCGACCTCGACCTCAAGGCGCCGCTGGCTCCGATCGGCCTGAACGGGACGACGCTGGCGGGTGCGGTGAGCCTGCGCAACTCCCAGGTGTCGGACCCCTTCACCGGCCGGCGGCGCGCCTTCTCCGGGGAGTCGCCCTACCGCGCCGAGCTGCGGCTGAGCGGCTCAGCGCCGGTCTCGGCCCTGACCTGGACCCTGGTGGCCAGCGCCGACGGGCCGCAGAACCTCTATCAGATGAGCCAGGTCACCAACCTCGGGGCGACCGCGGGCCTTGGCGGGGCGCTGACTTATGGCGCGGGGCCGGTGCAGTTCAGCCTGCAGCTCGACAATGTGATCGGCGGCTCGCGACAGGTGACGACCTACAGCTACATCGGCTCGCGGACCGACGGCTCCCTGGGCGAGATCGACCGCCGGGCCGACGACGCCCGGGCGGTGCGGTTTTCGTTGAAGCGGGGATATTGACCCTTCCCTCCCCTTTATCGGCGGGAAAGCCTCCTTGCCCGACTCTGCGGCGCCCCCCACCTTAGTTTCATGAGCGACCGCCCTTCCGGCGCGGCTCCGTCCAGGCTCGTGGCGGTGCTGGGTCCGACGAACACCGGCAAGACTCACCTCGCCGTCGAGCGGATGCTGGGGCACGCGTCCGGCATGATCGGCCTGCCGCTCCGGCTCCTGGCCCGCGAGATCTACGACCGCATCGTCAAGCTGAGAGGCGCCCGCTCCGTCGCCCTGATCACCGGCGAGGAGAAGATCATCCCGCCCCGGGCGGTCTATTTCGTCTGCACCGTCGAGGCCATGCCGCTGTCGCGCCAGGTCGAATTCCTGGCGGTCGACGAGATCCAGCTGTGCGCTGATCCCGAGCGCGGCCATGTCTTCACCCACCGCCTGCTGCACGCGCGGGGGACCTGCGAGACCATGCTGCTGGGCGCGGCCACGGTCGCTCCGCTCGTGCGGCGCCTGTTGCCGCACGCCGAGATCGTCGGCCGCGAGCGCTTCTCGCGCCTGACCTATTCGGGCCCCAAGAAGCTCACCCGCCTGCCGCGGCGCAGCGCCGTGGTCGCCTTCAGCGCCGACCAGGTCTACGCCATCGCCGAGCTGATCCGCCGCCAGCGCGGCGGGGCGGCGGTGGTGATGGGCAGCTTGAGCCCCCGCACCCGCAACGCCCAGGTCGCCCTCTACCAGTCCGGCGAGGTCGACTTCCTGGTGGCGACCGACGCCATTGGCATGGGCCTGAACATGGACGTCGACCACGTGGCCTTCGCGGGCTTGCGCAAGTTCGACGGCCGGCGCACGCGCTTCCTCTATCCGCAAGAGGTCGGACAGATCGCCGGCCGCGCCGGCCGCTTCCAGCGCGACGGGACGTTCGGGGTCACCGGCGAGGCCGAGGACATGGATCCCGACCTCGTCGAGGCCGTCGAGCAGCACCACTTCCAGCCGGTCGCGGCCGCGGAGTGGCGCAACTCGAAGCTCGACTTCACCTCGCTCCCCCACCTGATGCGCTCGCTGGCCCAGCCGCCGGAGCGCGAGGGGCTGACGCTCGCCGCCGAGGCGCTTGACGAGACGACGCTGCGCCAGCTGGCCGCCGATCCGGAGGTGGTCGAACGCGCCCGCGACCGGGCGAGCGTGACGCGGCTGTGGGACGTCTGTCAGACGCCGGATTTTCGCAAGCTGGCTGCAGATGACCATGCGCGGCTGGTGAAGGACTTTTTCTTCCATCTGACCGGCAGCCGCCGGCGGGCGCCCGAGGATTGGATCGCCCGCCAGTACGCGGCCCTCGACCGCACCGACGGCGAGATCGACGCGCTGGCGGCCAGGCTGGCCAGCGTCAGGACGCTGGCCTACGTCGCCAACCGCCCGGACTGGCTGGCCGACGCCCAGACCTGGCAGGGCCAGACGCGCGCGCTGGAGGACCGCCTCTCCGACACCCTGCACGAGAAGCTGATGGCCCGCTTCGTCGACCGGCGGACCAGCGCGCTGATGCGCGGCCTGCGCGTGCGCGAGGACATGCTGGCCGGCGTCGCCGCCGACGGGGCGGTCACCGTCGAGGGCCACTACGTCGGCCGCCTGAGCGGCGTCCAGTTCGAGGCCGCCCAAGGCGCCTCGCTGCTGGAGCAGAAGGCGCTGCGCGCGGCGGCGACCCACGCCGTCGGCCCGGAGATCGCCCGGCGCCTCGGCAGGCTGGCGGCCGAGCCCAACGAGGCCTTCGCCCTCACCCCCGACGGCGTCGTCCTATGGCGCGGCGAGGCGGCGGGCGTGCTGGCGGGCGGCCAGCTCTTTTCGCCGCGGGTGCGGCTGTTCGGCGAGCTCGGCCACGACGCGGCCCGCCAGCGGGCGGCGC
>NZ_DATELG010000389.1:0-5367 GCF_035276905.1 Phenylobacterium sp.
CGGGCCCGAGCGGGCGCGCGATCGCCAGCTTGCCGCGCCGCGGCTCGCCGCGGATCTCCACCTCGATCACCTGGCCGCGCACCGGCCGGCTGTCGGGCTTGAACTGCAGGATGGCCTCGCCCCCCTCCCCCAGGTCGAGGAAGGCGGTGGAGAGCGAAGGCTCGACGCTGGCGACGACGGCCGCGACCCGCGCGCCCAGCCACAGCCGCGGGTCGTCGCCCTCACGGCGAATCAGCAGCCGCTCCGGCGCGCCGTCCAGGGTGACCACCCCACGGGCTTCGCCGAAGCCCTCGTCGAGGAAGATCCGCCGCTCGCTCATGGACGGCGGAAGCCCAGGCCGGTCAGGAGGTTCATGGTCTCGTAGAGCGGCAGGCCCACGACGGCGGAATAGGAGCCCTGCAGGGCGGTGACGAAGGCGCCGGCCTCCCCCTGGATGGCGTACCCGCCGGCCTTGCCCAGGCCCTCGCCGATCTCGAGATAGCGGCGCACCTCGTCGGGCCCGAGCCGCTTGAAATAGACCCGGGTCTCCACCAGCCGCTCGGCGCGCCGGCCGTCCGGGGCGACGACGGCGACGCCGGTCAGCACGCGGTGCGCGCGGCCCGACAGCAGCTCCAGGCAGCGGCGGCCCTCGGCCTCGTCCTCCACCTTGGGCAGGACGCGGCGGCCGACGGCCACCACGGTGTCGGCGGCCAGGACATAGGCGCCGCCTTCCGCGGCGGCCACGCACGCGGCCTTCTCGGCGGCCAGCCGAATCGCCAGCTGGCGCGGGGTCTCATGGCGCTTGGGGGTTTCGTCGAGCTCCGCGCCGAGCACCGCGTCGGGCGCGACACCGATCTGGCGCAGGAGATCGAGGCGCCTGGGGCTCGCGGAGGCCAGCACGAGGCGTTGGTCAGGGCGCGTCAAGACGCTGCCAAAATCAGCGTACGCGGAAGGTGATGCGGCCCTTGGTCAGGTCATAGGGCGTCATTTCGACGAGGACCTTGTCGCCGGCCGAGACGCGGATTCGGTTCTTGCGCATCTTGCCGGCGGTGTGGGCGATGATCTCATGGTCGTTCTCGAGCTTCACGCGGAACGTCGCGTTGGGCAGGACCTCGCTGACCGTGCCCGGAAACTCCAGCAGTTCTTCTTTCGCCATACCTGCTCCCAAGCGAACAAAAACGACGGCTCGCCCCCTTGCCACGGGCGGCGAGCCGTTCACAGCATCAATAAGTATAGCGCACGCCTGCGGGCGAGGTCGATGGGCCTGCTTCAGTTCAAGCTCAAGACCGGAACCGGTCGGCGATCCGCTCGGCGAGACTGTCGCGCACCATGCGGTAGGCCTCGAGCCTGGCCTGGCGCGAACCCTCGGTCAGGGTCGGGTCGTGGATCGGCCAGTATTCGATCTGGGCGGCGCGCCCGCGGGCCATCTCGACGGCGCGGTGCTGCGCTTCGGGCGTCAGGGAGATGACCAGGTCGAAGCTGTCGTCCTCCAGCTCATCGAACGTCTTCACCCGATAGTTGGTAAGATCGCAGCCCACCTCGGCCATCACCTCGGCGGTCAGCGGATCGACCGCCAGCGGCTCCTTCGGATCGACGAAGCCCTCGGGCGGGCGCCTCAGCCCGCAGCTGTCGACATAGATTCGGTCCCCGGCCAAGCGCTTCAGCAAAGCCTCGGCCATCGGCGAGCGCACCCGGTTGAAGTTGCAGGCGAAGAGCACCGCGCCGGGCATGGAGGAGGCGTCCGACACCGCTCAGGTCCGACGATGAAGGGCGCAGATCAGCGTGAACAGCCGCCGCGCGGTGTCGAGGTCGGTCTCGACCTTGCCCTTCAGCCGGGTCATCAGCAGCTCGGAAGCCTCGTTGTGCAAGCCGCGCCGCCCCATGTCCAAGGCCTCGATCTGCGCCGGCGTCGCGTTGCGGATGGCCTGGAAGTAGCTCTCGCAGATGATGAAATAGTCACGGATCAGCGAGCGGAACGGCGACAGCGACAGGATGTGGCGCCGCTCGTAGTCCTTGCCGCTGACATCCAGCACCAGCCGGTTGTCCATCAGCCCCATCTGCAGGTCATAGGGCCCCTCGCTCGCGCCTTCGGGGGCGAAATAGTTTTCCTCCAGCAGGTCGAAGATCGCGATCTGCCGCTCCTGCTCCTGGTCGCGCGAGGCCGCGGCGAGGCTGTCCTCGTCGAGCTGAACGCTTTGCAGGCGATGGGTCGTGCGGGGCTGGGCCATGGGTCCAAAGAGCGGCGCGCCCGCACCTTTAGGCCATTCCGGGCCGGTACGTCGATCCTCCCGCGCCGGCCCTCCCCTTCATGGGGATGGACCGACCGCCAAGCGGTCAAGGTGAGGAAGTGTGGAGCAAGAGCGCCAAGCTCGCCGCTTGATCCTGACTTCCTCACCCTGCGCGCCTGACGGCGCGCTGTCCCTCCCCATTATTAAGGGAGGAAGATCAGTACGACGCGTAACGGTCGCTGTCGGTCCGCGTGTAGTAGCCCTGGACGTAGCCGACGCCGACGCCGTCGCGGCCGACCAGGATCCAGTCGGTGTCGCGGACCTGGGCCAGCGCCTCGAAACGCTCACCGCGATGGAGCTTGCCGACGCGGCGGCTGTCCTGGTCCGGCGCGGCCCGCAGGTTGACGGTCTTGGTCGCGAACATGGCGCTGTCGAGCCGCTTGTAGCTGGCCGGCGCGACGCCGCGCGACAGCGGCGGGCCGTCGCGGCGATAGTCCCGCGGCGCTTCAACCTGGTCGTTCGCCGCGGCGGCGCGGTCCTCTTCATTGTGCTGTATCTGGCAGCCGACGGCCGAGCCGGCCGCCGCGCCGACCGCGGCGCCGACCAGGGTCCCGGTGGTGCGGTTGTGGCCGGAGACGCTGTTGCCGAGAAGGCCGCCGGCCACCGCGCCGAGCATGGCGCCGCCCGCCTGCTTCCCGCCGGGGGCCGCGCAGCCGGTGACTCCAGGGATCAGGGGATCGGCATGGGCCGGAGAGACCGCGGCCGCGAGGCCAGCCGTCGTCAGCAGCGCCGCGAACGCGGCCCCCGCGGCCCGGTGTGTCGTGAAAGTGCGCATCAGAATTTTCCCGTTCAGCTGTGTCGCAAGGCGTCGCCGCCTCGATGAACGGGAAGCTAGGCCGTTCAGGCTGAACGGCCGCAGAACCAGTGTTGTTAGCTGCCGTTCAGCTTGACCGTGAACGCCCCAGGCGGATCGCCGCCGAGCGGGCGTGCGCCGGCAGCCCCTCGGCCTCGGCCAGCGCCACGGTGTGCGGCCCCAGCACGGCGAAGGCTCCGGGATCGCACTTCACGATCGAAGTGCGCTTGAGGAAGTCGTAGAGCGACAGGCCCGAGGAGAAGCGCGCCGCGCGGCTGGTCGGCAGCACGTGGTTCGAGCCGGCCACATAGTCGCCGACCGCCTCGGGCGTGTGGCGTCCGAGGAAGATCGCGCCGGCGTGGCGGATCTGGGCGGCGAGCGCGTCGGGATCCTCGACCGCCAGCTCGACGTGCTCCGGCGCGATCAGGTCGACGAGCCGAGCCGAGGCCTCGCGCGGGGCGATCACCACCGCGCCGTGGTCGCGCCAGGACGCCGCGGCGTCCTCTCCGGTGGCGAGCTGGCCCAGTTGCTCCTGCACCGCAGCCTCGACCTTGGCGGCGAAGGCCTCGTCGTCGGTGATCAGGATCGACTGGGCGGCGGGGTCGTGCTCGGCCTGGGACAAGAGGTCGGCGGCGATCCACTGCGGGTCGTTGGCCGAATCGGCGACCACCACGATCTCGGAAGGCCCGGCCAGGGCGTCGATGCCGACCGCGCCATAGACCCGCCGCTTGGCGGCGGTGACGAAGGCGTTGCCGGGGCCGACGATCTTGTCGACCGGGGCGATCGGGCCGGCGCCGTAGGCCAGCGCCGCAACCGCCTGGGCGCCGCCGACGCGCCAGATCTCGGTCACGCCGGCGACCTTGGCGGCGGCCAGCACCGCCGGCTGCAGCCGGCCGGGCGGGGTCACCATGGCGATCCGCGGCACGCCTGCGGCGGCGGCCGGGACGGTGTTCATCAGCACCGTCGAGGGATAGGCCGCGCGGCCGCCGGGCACATAGACGCCCACGGCCTCCAGCGCCGTCCAGCGCCAGCCGAGCTCGACGCCGGCCTCGTCCTTGAACCACTGGTCGGCCGGCCGCTGGCGCTCGTGATAGGCGCGGATGCGGGCCGCGGCGAAGGCGATCGCCTCGCGGACCTCCGGCGCGCAGGCGGCGAAGCCCGCCTCGATCTCGGCCTCGGAGACGCGGATGTTCGTCTCGTCGATCTCGACCTTGTCGAACTCGCGGGCGAAGCGCAGCAGGGCGCCCAGACCTTCGGCGCGGACGGCGGCCAGCACGTCCGCGACGATCGCGTCGACGTCGCGCGGCGTGTCGCGGCGCTCCTCGACGAAGGCGTTGAAGCCGGCCTCGAAGCCGGGGTCGGAAATATGGAAACGGCGCATGGTCTTTATTTAGAGCTCGTGGGCCGGCTTGCGAGGCGTCGGCCAAGGTTGAGAGACGTCCGCCAGCACGGCCTCGACGCATTCCACGCTCGCCCGCAGGTCGCCGCCGCCGGCGCAGGCGATCGTCACCATCCCGCCCGGAGCCTCGCCCGGCTCGAAGGTGATGGCGAGAATATCCAGCACCGCTTCGGGCGCGTCGCGGCGGATCCTGCGCGTCTGGAAGCCCAGCACGCCGGCCAGCTGCAGCGCCGAGCGGACGCGTTCGCCGCCGCCCGCCTCCCAACGGTAGCGGTTGAAGGCGATGGTCAGCCGCCGCGCCTTGGGCTCGTAGTCGATGTCGCCGATCTTGACGACGGCGTCCTGCAGCGCCGCCGAGATCACCGCCAGGTCGTCGGCGTCCTGGGCGAGCAGCTTCAACGGCGGGGGCTGGGCGGCGGCCATCAGTCCTCCACGGGCTCCCCGTCGCCCTTGAGGCGACGGATCTGGGCGCCGCAGGCGCCGAGCTTCTCTTCCAGGCGCTCGAAGCCGCGGTCGAGGTGGTAGACGCGGTTGACCATCGTCTCCCCCTGCGCCGCCAGGCCCGCGATCACCAGGCTGACCGAGGCGCGCAGGTCGGTCGCCATCACCTGGGCCCCGTCGAGCTTGTCGACGCCGCGCACCCGCGCCTCCCCGCCGTGCACCGAGATGTCGGCGCCCAGCCGGCCCAGCTCCGGCGCGTGCATGAAGCGGTTCTCGAAAATGGTCTCCTTGATGACGCTCTCGCCCTCGGCCAGCGTCATCAGCGCCATGAACTGCGCCTGCAGGTCGGTGGCGAAGCCCGGATAGGGGTCGGTCTCGATCTCCACCGCCGTGAGCCGGCCGCAATCGCGCTTCACCGTCAGGCCGTCGTCGTGCTCGACCACCTCGACGCCGGCCTCGCGCATCTT
>NZ_DATELG010000390.1:0-31505 GCF_035276905.1 Phenylobacterium sp.
CAACCGGCGACTGGCCAAGGACTTCGAGGAGACCATTGAAAGCTCCACCGCCTGGCTCCTAATGGCCTCCGTTCAACTCATGGCCCGACGGATCGCAAACCCATGATGTCCCTCGAAAACATTATGAGTCAGACTCTAAGAGCTGCGCCAGGGTTCGGCTCACTTGCCCGGCGTCGAAGCTCGAACCGTATTATTTCAGCCGGTCAATGACCCCGGCTAGGAGCCTCAAGCTCTCCCACCCCAGCTCGGGCGGCATGCCGGCGAGCAGCGGCGCGAACATCGCCGAGGCGCCGGGTGCCACCTCCACGGGCGCTCGACGCACGAGGTCTTCGGGGGTCATGACGTTGAACATCCGGCTGTGCTTGAGCGTCTCGAGGTCGTCGCCGATGCCGTGGTACGGTGAGTTGGGCTCCTTGGCGTTGTAGCGGGTCTGCGCCGCGGCCATGTGCCGGATGTGCAGCGCCAGCCGGCCCCAGGCCTCCTGGGGGTCGCGGGTCAGCTGGATGTTCATCAGGCCTCGGGGATTGCCCATATGGCGCGGCTCGCGACCGAGGCGGCGGCATTCGGCGACATAGATGTCAAGGATCTCCGGGCGCATCGGCTGGATGCCCACGTCGAATCGGGCCGCCCGCTTCGCCGTCGCCTCGACACCGCCGCCGATGAGGATCAGGTTCTCGGGCGCTTGCGCCGGCAGCGGCCGCACAAACACTGGCCGGCCGTTCAGCACGAAGCGCTCGCCGCGCAGCGCGCGCAGGATGATTTCCACGCCTTCGTCCATCAGCCTGGCGCGGTCCTTCAGGGAGACGCCGAAAGCGGCGAACTCCTCCGCGAGGCGTCCAGCGCCCAGCGTAATCCGCGCGCGCCCTTGACTCATCAGGTCGAGCACCGCGATTTTCTCGGCGACGTGCACCGGATCATGCAGCGGCAGCTGCACGGCGCCGATGGCGATGCGGACGCGCTTGGTGCGTGCGGCGATCCCTCCGGCCAGGACGAAGGGCTGCGGCAGGTAGTTGTCCTCCGCACCGTGGTGCTCCATGAGCGAAATCGCCTCGACGCCGATTTCGTCGGCGTAGGCCGCCATGTCGAGAGCCGTCGGATAGATTTCCTGCGGCGAGGCTCCGAAAGACGGCGACCTCATGTCGAACGACAGACTGGTCTGAACCCTGCTCACCGTTGAAATCTCACAGATGCGCCAACTATCAGGCGGCTTTATCCGCCGCTGATCTCCTGTTGCACAAGGATGTTCTGCAAGAAACCGTTCATATCTGTAGTTACGGATTTCATGCCGCCTGGCGCGGCCTGCGACCGCGACCGCCGTCAGATCCTGCCTCTGCCCGAAAGCTGAGCTGGTGACTGAGGGAGGAAGGACGGCGGCCTTCCTCCCGGCGGTTCAGTTTGAGGCAGGAGCTACGCGGGTTACGCGCGACCTGTTACTGTGGCGAGCGACAGGGACGGCTATCAGCCGCTCGGCGCTCCTGCACATCCATAGCCATGGCGGTTTCGGTTGGCCGGATTTCAGCGACGTGGATTTGAAGAGCGGCCGTGAATTCGTTCTGGGGTTCTTCCACTCGGTGCCGCGGATGCCCCACGGCATGCTGGCCTTGAGGGCGTTGTCAGCTCAAACTCATGGGCGGTAACCGGGGCGCTGTAGGTCGGCGACCATGGCCAAGTCCGACGACCCGTTTCGCTGGTTTGACTCCTCGCCCGAGGTGATCCGGCTGGTGGTGATGATGTACGTCGCCGCCACCCGCGGCTACCTCGAGGCGCACGGCAAGCCGGTCGCCTTCTACAGCGATAAGCATTCGGTGTTCCGCGCCAACAAGACCGGGCTGACCGGCGACGGCATGACCTAGTTCGGCCGCGTCGGACATCGCCTGCTGCTGTCGCCGAAAAGGCGTCCTCGGCCAGGTCGAGATCGCGAAAGCGTGCCGCTAACGCAGCAATCACCTGCCCCGCTGCAGCCCGCGTGGCCTGGCCAAGGACCAAGCTCATTCCGCCGCGAGGCCGCGCAGGAACTCCGGCCGCTCTTGCCGGCGTGGGCCACGGCGTTCCTCATAAAGTGCACCCGGCAGCGCTGCCAGGTGGCGGCCAGCACTCGGGCGGCGGCGCTACTTCATGTCTTTAATCACGCCACCCATCACCGGGGTCAGATCAGCGCTGCCATCTCGATGCTGGGGTTCGAGTTCCAGCCGCTTGATCTGCCTTATCCGCTTTTCTCTGAACGACCTTCGTCGCCGATGCTCGCAACAGACGGGCACAACCCCCACGCCGCACCACAACTATCGGTCGTGACGGCGTAACCAGTCGACATACTCCGCAATCGCGTGACGCACAGAATAGCGTGGAGAATAGCCAAGTTCCTGTTTCGCGCGGGATATGTCCTGCCAAAGGCCATCCAGGGGTCCAGACGCCACAGGGCCAGCAGACTCGAGCCGGGACGGCAGTCGGAGCCCAAATCCTGGGGCGGCTTCGGAAGCCGCGTCTACGAAGCACTGGTAGGTCGGCGCCTCGCCGCTGCCGATGTTGTACACTGGAAAGCGAAGCGTTAGCGAGGTCGTGACGAGCGCCATGCCTTCGGCCATGTCTTTCACATAGACCTGATCATAGCCATCTTCTGCGAATGGCAAGCCGCCAGTTTGCGGCCCGAATTCAATTGTCCCTTTCGCCGCGGCCCTTGCAATTCGACTGGGAACGTTGAGAAATGTTCGGTACAGAGGGCCATATACCCCGCTGGCGCGAACGAACACGATATCCATGCCATATTGTCTGCGATAGAGGTTGCCGATGACCTCCAGCGCCTTCTTGGCCCACGACTGGACGATGTAATGATCGTCTTGCTCGAGGAGCGGCACGGTCGCATCCTCGTGAAAGGGAACCGCATCCGGCCCAAGTCCCCAGTAGGCGTCCATTGAACTCATCAGCACCACGCGAGAGACCGCGCTGAGCCGCGCGGCTTCCAGAATGTTGACGAGCGCTCCGGAACGAAAAAGAACATCTTTCCCTGGCGCAAGGGCTTTCGGGGGATGCCCTGTAAGGTCCACGACCGTGTCCGGCTTATATTTCTCCGTAACGCCCGCCACCGCCGCTGCATCAGTCACGTCAACCTGCTCAACATAGACACGCCGGGCCGCTATTTCGTCGGCGAGAAAAGCTGGCGCGTG
Source organism: Phenylobacterium sp. (assembly GCF_035276905.1). Taxonomy (GTDB): domain Bacteria; phylum Pseudomonadota; class Alphaproteobacteria; order Caulobacterales; family Caulobacteraceae; genus Phenylobacterium. The sequence continues at coordinate 3,162 of NZ_DATELG010000390.1, forward strand.
GCCTCGGGAAGACGTCACCACTACGTCCGCGCCGCGGCTGAGCAGCGCCTTCGCGACGTGCTGACCGATGAATCCTGACCCGCCGTGAATGAGTATCATCGGGCGACCTCGCCCGACTGCATTTCGTCCAGATCTTGAGCAATCATCCTGGCGCCCTTCTCAGCTTCTCGTATTTTATCAATTACGCTCCGCTCGCCTGAACCGGTGTCCGCTGGACGCCCTCGCCTGAGCGCGGCCAAGTCGACCCACCGGCGCGCGGCGCCGCCCGACCGCGCTGGCGAATTCAGGCCGCCCCCCTTTTTTACGCGCCAACAATTGTTCGACAACGGCAAAAGTGATGAACTGCTCATTTTTATCTTCGGCCGCGCGCTTTTTCGATGTAACGGTTCGTCGCGATCCACCCCCCCACACCGGCGGTTGCGCGACACTTGCGCTGGGTGCGGTCGGCTCGCTCACAGGGATGATCAATGTCCTACAACAACAAGCCGATCCCCAAAAGTATCCTCATCTTCGGCGCCGCGGCGCACATTGGCGGTCCGCTCGCGGCGTTCCTGCTGCGGGAGGCGCCGCCAATCCACGTGCGGCTGGCGACTCACTGCGCGGCCAAGGTCGATGCGCTGCGAAGTTTGTTTCCGTCCGCCGAGGTCGTCACCGCCGATTACTTCGACGGGGCGTCGCTGCGGGCGGCGGTTGACGGAATGGAGGGCGTGTTCGTAATTGCGCCAAGCGGAACGGATGAGCAGCCGGCGATGACCAACCTGGTCAAAGCGCTCGAGGCGTCCGGCAGCCTCGTCCACTTGATCCGGCTCGTCGGCCTCCAGCCCGAGGCCAATCCTCGCAGGGTTCCGCAGTCGCTACGCGAACAGCGCCTCAATCTGCCGGTCCAGCATCCCATCGCAAAGCAGATACTCGACGCCAGCGGCCTGCCGGTGACCTACCTGAACTGCGGCGCGACCTTCATGGACAACTTTCTCGTGTTCGGCATGCGTGACGGCCTGCGGCGGGAGCGGAAGTTGATCTGGCCCGAGCGGCTCATCCCCTGGATCGATCCGCGCGACGTCGCCGAGGTCGCCGGGCGGCTGCTCCTTTCGGACAATCACCGTCATATCGGCCAGTTCCATACGCTCAACAACGGCCACGACCTGCTGCGCTTCCATGAGGTGGCCGAGCTGATGAGCGAGGCCTGGAATGAACCGATCAGCTATGACGGCTCGAAGGAAAGCTTCTTCGCCAGTTATCCGCAGATCGGGCCGCGGCTGCAGGTCCTTTGGGACTTCTTCCAATACGAGCAGGACAATGAGGTGGTATGGGCGCGCAACGACTTCGTAGAGCGCACGCTCGGGAGGAAGCCTACGACCCTGCGTGATTGGCTCATCGAGCATCGTGACGCGGTGCTCGGCGCCTGAGGCCCGGATCCGCCAGTCGGCCGCATCGGTGAACCCGGCGATCTCGCCGGCGCGGCCGTCTTCCCAGCATCGCAGGCAGGGAGCTATTTGACCGGCCGGCCAGCCATGCAATCCGCCATCAGGCTATCTTCAGGATCATCTTCCCCTGGTTCGTTCCGTCGAACAGCCGAAGGAAGGCCGGCAGTGCGTTTTCGATACCTTCTTCGATGTGCTCGTCGACCCGCAGCTTGCCCTGCTTCACCCAGTCCGCGAGCACGGGGATCGCTTCGCCGATGCGCGGCACATAATGAGTCAGGATGAAGCCTTGCATCCGCGCCCCCTTGACGATGAGCTGCCAGAGGTTCCGCGTCGGATAAGGGTCTGAATTATACTGGCTGATAAGGCCGCATATCACCACACGGGCGCGCTGATTGAGAGCCAGCAGCCCCGCGTCGAGGATCTCGCCGCCGACATTTTCGAAGTGAACGTCGACGCCGTCTGGCGCCGCCGCTCGGATCGCCTCGGTGAGCTCTTCGGGCGACTTGCCGCGATAGTCTATTGCGGCGTCGTAGCCATAGTCGCGCAGCAGCCGATCGCATTTGGCGGGGCCACCTGCAATCCCGATCGTGCGGCAGCCCTTCATCTTGGCGATCTGCCCGACAAGGGAGCCCACGGCGCCGGCGGCGCCGGTCACCAGCACGGTCTCGCCGGCCTTGGGCTCGCCTCCCTCGAGCAACGCGAAATACGCGGTGAACCCGACGGTGCCGACAGCCGAGAGATAGTTGGTCACTGAGAGAACCGCGTCGGGGTCGACGCAGTTGGTGAACCTGCCTGGCCCGCCGAGCGAATAATCCTCAATCGCGTTCATGCCGCACGCCCATTGGCCAACCGGATAATCGGGATTGCGCGATTCAACGACCATGCCGACGGTCAGCGCGCGCACCGGGTCTCCGAGTTGAATCGGCGGGACGTACGAGGGCCGGTCATCCATCCAACCCCGCATCGCCGGGTCAAGCGAAGCATAATGATTGCGCAGCAGGAACTGGCCATCGGCGAGAGGTGGGAGCGGTTCCTCGAGCAGCTGGAAATCAGCGGCCACCGGCATACCCTCCGGCCGGCGCACGAGCGCGAAGCGCCTGTTCAGGCGGTTTGGCGACATAGAGCTCTCCTGATCGGTCCGCAGGGCTGCTCCCTCGGCGAGTTAGGCCGGAGCGCCGCACTATAAGAGCGCATATGACGTAAGCGTCAATTTTGATTGTGACGATTACCGGAGATGACGCAAGGGAGGCAGCGCCAGTTCCAGCTTACCATGCCCGACGCCTGCGCCGCATCGGCGCCTTGTCCGGCGGCCGATCCTCGAGACGGCGAGCTTGCGGGTGAGGGCCTTCGGCCGCCCGCGCGCCCAATGCGCCCACGCGAATCTGCTCAGGCGGGACCCGCCTAAGCCGCCAGTCCCCTAGTTGGCGAGATTTCACAAATATGACGATACCATCATTTTTAATTTGATACACCAAAACTATGCGCTTACTAAAGGCGCGGTGCGCGGGCCCTTGGCGGCTGTCGCGGCGGCGGGAGAAGGTGATGACCGTTCAGAGTCTCGGATACTGGGGTTTTGAGGTTTCGGATCGCGCAGCCTGGCAGCGGCTTCTCGTCGACGGGCTAGGGCTGATGCGGTCGGAGGACGGCGTCGACGGCGCTCATGTCTATCGCATCGACGCCTACCAATCGCGGCTCCAGCTGTATGAAGGCCTTCGGGACGACATTAGCTTCATCGGCTGGGAAGTCGGCGGCCCTGCTGAACTTGCTGCGTTGAGCAGGCGGCTCGAGCAAGCGGGCTACTCGATCGAAATCGGCGATGCTGCGTTATGCCGCGCGCGCTTCGTCGAGGAGATGTTCACTGTGCTCGATCCCGATGGGGTCCGCACGGAGCTCTTCTGGGGCCCGCGGATTGCGGTGCAGCCGTTCTTTTCATCGCAGGCGCCCGGGGGTTTTGTCGGCGCGCCGAATGGGGCCGGCCACCATGTGATCGTCGTACGCGATCACAAAAAGACCTTGGCCTTCTACCGCGACCTGCTCGGCCTGAAGCTTACAGACTATATCCGATCGGACGAGGACGGACGGCCGAAGGTTCTGGTCACCTTCATGCATTCGAATCCGCGGCACCATTCCCTCGCCTTTGTCGAAGCGCCCTTCAAACCGAAGCGCAAGATGCAGCACTTCGCGCTTCAAGTCAGGGACATGTCGGCGGTGGGCCTGGCCTACGACCGGCTGCTCGCCGCCGATACTCCGATCGCCATGACACTTGGCCATCATCCGAATTGTCAGTCATTTTCCTTTTACGTGAGGTCCCCATCGGGGGTGGATATTGAATATGCCTGGGGAACGATTGACGTCGATGACTCCACTTGGGTTCCCAAAACTTATTCTCAGCTGAGCGACTGGGGTCACAAGGTTGGATTGGATCTGATCGAGGCGGACGAGCCCGTCGGCGTCTGAAACCGGCTAACAGCCAAAAAAAGGAGCGCCGAATGGAGCTGCCGATACTCTATCACTTCGCCTATTCGACCTGTTCTCAAAAGGTACGGTTGGCTCTTGTTGAGAAGGGCCAGGCATTCGACTCGCGCGAAGTCGACCTTCTGACGGGGGAGCAGCACAAGCCTGATTATGTACGCCTGAACCCAGACCACCTCGTGCCGACAATGGTCCACCGCGGGGAGGTGCTGAGGGAATCCACGCTGATCAACGCCTATGTCGATGACGCGTTCGAAGGCCCTGCCTTACAGGCCGCCGACCCCATCATGCGCTATCGCGCGGCGGCTCTCATTCATGAGGTCGACAGCAAGCTTCACGGCAAGGTGACGGGCGTCTTCTCGCACGGCGTCCTGACGCGGGCACTGGTTGGGGCTCGGCCGCCGGAGGCGATCGAGGCGTACCTTCAAGCCATACCCGATCTGAACGAGCGTCGACTACGGGCCAGCCTGATCCGGCATGGCGCGCAGGCGCCGGAAATGGCTCCCGCTGTCGCGACGATGGTCGCCTTCTTCGCCCGCCTCGAGACCTTCCTCGAGCAGCAGCGGTGGTTGTCGGGCGACGCCTTCGGATTGGCTGACATCTGTGTGATTCCCTACGTCTCCCGCATCGCCGAGATCGGGCTTTCCGCCTTCTGGAGCGGCGGAGTCGCTCCCAGCGTGGAGGAGTGGATCGCGCGCACGATCGCCCGTCCCAGCTTCACCACCGCAGTTTCCCAATGGTTGCCGGAGCCGACCGCCGAAATGTTCCGGACCGTGGGCGAGCGAGCCCGCCCGGAGATCGAGGCGATCATCCACGAGGCCCAGAGGCGCTGACAGGCACGGCAAAGGAGACGGGCGATGACCTACAAGATGCTTGTTGACGGGGAACTGCTGGACAGCGCCCTGCGTCTCGACGTGGTGAACCCGGCCACGGGCGCTCCCTGGGCCTCTGCGCCGCGCGCCACCGCGGGCCAGGCGGAACTCGCGGTTGCGGCCGCCAAGCGCGCCCAGCCTGCGTGGGCGGCGCTGCCGATCGAGCAGCGCCGAAAGGTGTTGCTGGCGCTCGCTGACCGGATCGAAGCCGACGCAGACACCTATGCACGGACGATCGTGGCCGAACAGGGCAAGCCGCTTGCCGAAGCGAATTTGGAAGTCGTCCACAGCTGCGCGTTTCTGCGCGCCTTCGCTGGCATGACGCTCGAGCCCGAAGTCCTGCAGGATGACGCGGCCTATCGTATCGAAGTGCGCCATCGCCCGCTCGGCGTCGTTGTGGCGATCACGCCGTGGAACTTCCCGCTGCTGATCGCGGCCTACAAGCTCGCGCCCGCGCTTCTGCTGGGCAACACCTTCATCCTGAAGCCGGCCCCGAGCACGCCGCTGTCCGCCCTGTTGCTGGGCGAGGCGGCCGCGAGCTTGACCCCGCCCGGCGTCGTCAACGTCATCGTCGACGACAATGACCTTGGACCGCTCCTGAGCACCCATCCCGACGTTCAGAAGATTTCCTTCACCGGATCGACGGCGACGGGGCGCAAGGTGATGGCCAACGCCGCCTCCACGTTGAAGCGCCTGACCTTGGAACTGGGCGGGAACGACGCGGCCATCGTGCTCGAAGACGCAGATGTCGCTCGCGCCGCTGCCGGAATTTATGGCGGAGCTTTCTTCAACGCGGGCCAAGTCTGCATTGCCGTCAAACGCGTGTACGCCCACCGGAACGTCTATGACGCGCTGTGTGACGCTCTCGCCGCGCTGGCGCGCCAGGCCGTCGTGGGCGACGGCTCGATGCAGGGCGTGACAGTTGGGCCGCTGCAGAACGAGCAGCAGTACGCCAAGGCGCAGCACTACATGGAGATCGCGCATCGAGACGGCACGGTCATCGCCGGAGGCCAATTTCGCGATGGGCAAGGCTTTTTCGTCCAGCCCACCATCGTGCGGGATATCGGGGCCGACAGCCCGCTCGTGACTGAGGAACAGTTCGCGCCGATCCTGCCAGTCCTTCCGTATGCCGATCTCGACGACGTCGTGACTGAGGTGAACGCCGGCGAGTACGGCCTTGGCGGATCGATCTGGTCGAGCAACGAGGCGAAGGCGACGGCCCTCTCCGAGCGCCTGACGTCCGGAACCATCTGGATCAATCATCACCTTCACTTCGCCCCGCATGTTCCCTTCGCCGGGGCGAAGCAATCGGGGTTGGGCGCGGAGTTCGGGGACGAAGGGTTGGCGGAATTCGCGCAGATGACCGTTGTCAGCCTCGCGCGCACGGCAGCCTGAAATGACCGGCATTCATTTCAACTGGGTAGGCGGCTGCGAAATTCCGGCCGTGGATGTAGCCCCGAATATCAACCCCTCTGATCTCGCGGACTGCGTTGGAGAGTTCGCGCGGGCTGACGCGGGCCAAGCGCACGAGGCGATCGCCGCCGCGCGCGCCGCATTTCCCGGCTGGAGCCGCAGCACGCCGCAGCAGCGGGCTGACCTTCTCGATCGCGCCGGCACCCTGATCCACGAGCGGCGGGCGCAATTGGGCGAATTGCTTGCGCGCGAGGAAGGCAAGCCACTGAACGAGGCGACCGGCGAGGTGATCCGCGCCGCACAGATCTTCAAGTTCTTCGCCGGCGAACCGTTGCGTCCGGGCGGCGAACTCATGCCGTCGGTTCGACCCGGCGTGGATGTCGAAATCAGTCACGAGCCTGTCGGCGTGATCGGCCTCATTACGCCCTGGAACTTCCCCATCGCCATCCCGGCGTGGAAGATCGCGCCCGCGCTCGCGTTCGGCAATTGCTGCATTCTGAAGCCCGCCGACCTGACTCCGGGCTGCGCGCACGCGCTCGTTGCGATCCTCCAGGAAGCAGGCGCGCCGGCGGGCGTGGTGAATCTGGTCATGGGACGGGGATCGGTCGTTGGTGACGCCCTGGTCGAATCCCCCGACGTGGACGCGATCAGCTTTACCGGATCGGTCCAGACCGGCCGGGCGATTGCAGCGCGATGCATGCAGACCGGCAAGCGTGTCCAATGTGAAATGGGCGGCAAGAACCCGCTGGTGGTCCTCGACGATGCGGATCTCGACACGGCTGTTTCGGTTGCGCTGAACGGTGCCTTCTTTTCCACCGGGCAAAGATGCACCGCCTCCTCGCGGCTCATTGTGACGGAGGGCGTGCACGACGCCTTTGTCGACCGGCTGCGCAGGGAGATGCTCACGCTCCGCGTCGGCCATGCGCTCGATCCCGACACGCAGATCGGCCCCGTCGTTGACGAGCGGCAACTGCAGCAGGACCTTGACTATATCGCCATCGGCCACGCGGAGGGCGCGGAGGTGATCGGGGGCAGCCGGCTCGACGCGCCGACCGCCGGCTTCTTCCTGCAGCCCGCGCTGCTGGTCGGCACCGCGCCCGGCATGCGGGTGAACCGGGAGGAAATCTTCGGCCCGATCGCTTCGGTGATCAGGGCGGCCGACGATGACGAAGCGCTCGCCATCGCGAACGATGTGGAGTTCGGCCTGTCGGCGGGCGTCTGCACGACGTCGCTGGCGCGGGCGCGCCGCTTCAAGCGTGATCTAGAGGCCGGAATGGTGATGGTGAACTTGCCGACCGCAGGCGTCGATTACCACGTCCCCTTCGGCGGACGCAAAGGCTCGAGCATCGGGCCGCGCGAGCAAGGCGGCTACGCGCGTCAATTCTACAGCATCGTCAAGACGAGCTACGTCGGTTGATCGCCGTCAGGCATCACCTTCGAGCAACGGGAGAAGCAGTATGAACCCTTCCACCGTCGAGGCGGGCGCCATTGCCCGCGCGACGCCCCCTTCCCTTCGCAGCGACGGCGGCTCTGCTGTCGTCGACGTCCTCAAAGCGGCCGGAATCGACACCATCTTCTTGCTCCACGGCGGGCATATCGACCCGATCCTTCTTGCGGCGGAGCGGGAGAAAATCCGCCTGGTCGACACGCGCCACGAAGCTGTGACCGGCTATGCGGCCGACGCATATCGCCGGATGACCGGTAAGCTGGCGGTGAGCCTGAGCACAGCCGGCCCGGGCTTCACCAATGTGCTGACCGCCATCACCAGCGCGTGGCTCGACCGCATACCGGTTCTCTTCATCGCCGGCGCGCCGCCGTTGCGGGACGTGGAAAAGAACGTTCTCCAGGGGGGCCTCGATCAGGTCGCGATGGCGCGGCCAGTTACGAAGTGGGCTGGTCGGGCTACGTCGGCCGACACCGCCGTCCGGCTGACGGCACACGCCATTCGCACCTCCCTCTCGGGCGTCCCGGGGCCTGTCTATCTCGAATTGCCGATCGACGTCCTCTTCGACGACGCCCCAGCGTCTGCCGCCGAGGGCGTTTCGTTCGCCCGCGCTGCGGCGCCCGCGCCTCAAGCGCAAGCCCTGGAGGCGGCGATCGCGCTGCTGAGGCAGGCCAAACGCCCAGTCGTCATGGCCGGCACCGGCGCGGTGCTGTCACGCTCTGGGGAAGCCCTCGCGGCCTTCGCCAGTCGAGCGAACATTCCAGTGTTCACCAACGTCAAGGCGGCCGGCATTCTGCCGCCCGGCCATTCACACGCCTGCGGCACGTTCTCGGATATCGCTCGCTCCAAGCTCGCGCCCGACGTCGTGCTCCTCTTCGGTGCGCGCACCGGGATGTATACGGGCGGAGCGACCGGCATCATCCCGGAATCGGCGAAACTGATCCAGGTCGATGTCGACGAACGCGAAATGGGCCGCGAGCGCCCAGCCGACGTCGGCATTGTCGCCGATTGCCTTCTCACGGCCCAAGCGCTGGCAGACGCGGCTGTCGAGTGGCCCACCCGCACTGAATTCCTGGCTGAAGCGCGCGCGGCCCGGAACTGGATTCGGCAGCGCTTCGACAACCTGCGCGGCCGTCCGGGCGCCCCGGTTCATCCGTTCCAGGCGGTCGACGCGCTCCGGGGCGTCATCGACGAGAACGTCCTGGTCATCAGCGATGGCGGCGACACGAGCGGTTGGTGCGAAATCGGGCTTTCCGACCTCGCAGGCGCGCCAGGCAGCTACGCCTCCGTAGGCTACCTCGGCAACCTCGGAATGCACCAAGGATGGGGCATCGCTGCGCAACTGGCCTTCCCCGAAAAGCGTATCATCTGCGTCACTGGCGACGGGTCGCTCGGTTTCCAGATCATGGAATTCGACACCTATGTGCGCCACCAACTCCCGATCGTGACAATTGTGCTCAATAACGCCGCTTGGGGGATGAGCATCTCCGGTCAGCACGCCATGTGGAAGGGCAAGGACCTGTCCGTCCGCCTCAGGCCTACCCGCTACGACCTCGTTGCCGAGGCGTGCGGAGGATATGGCGAACTGGTGAGCGACCCGGGCGAGCTGGAAGCTGCATACCGTCGGGCCTTGGCCTGCGGAAGGCCCGCCTGCGTCAACGTGATGATGGAAACCGACGCAAGGATCATGTCGCCGCGCACCGAGGCCATGATCATCTCGATGGGTGGGGATGAGGTCATCATGCCCTACTACGACAACCTGAAGAAATAGCACATTTTACTGGAGGCCAGACGAGATGGATCTGCAGTTGAACGCAAAGCATGCGCTGGTCTTTGGCGGATCACGCGGCATCGGTCTTGCGATCGTTGAGGCTTTGATCGCCGAAGGGGCGCGTGTCAGCTTTTGCGCCCGAAACCCCGATGAAGTGGCGCTCACCGTTCGCCGATTGCAGGCACAGGGCGCTGATGTTCACGGCGCCGCCGTCGATTTTTCGGATCGCGCGGCGACGGCCGACTGGATTTCAGCGAGAGCCGAAGCAGGCGGCGTCGACGTCGCGATCCTTTGTGTGAGCTCGCTTGCCCTCGGCGCAACCGATGAGGATTGGCATAAGGCGATCACCACCGACATCAATGGCGCGGTGGGTGCAATTCATGCGCTTCGGCCCCATCTTGCGCACTCCGCCAGCCGTCACGGAGATGCTGCAATCGTTCAGATCTCGACCACTGCCGTCTGCGAGACCGTAGTCACCGCGGCATACGGTCCAGCAAAGGCGGCCATCGCACATTATTGCAAAGCTTTGGCCCGGGAGCTCGGTGCCCAAAAGGTTCGCATCAATACTGTTTCTCCGGGCATGGTGTATTTCGAGGGAAGTTTCTGGCACAAGGTTGAACAAGCTTCGCCAGAGCGCTTCGCCATCGCGCTCGGCCGTAATCCGACCGGCCGTATGGCCAGCGCCGATGAGGTCGCTACCGCCGCGGTGTTCTTGGCGAGCCCGAGATCTAATTACACGACCGGCGCAAATCTCACCGTCGACGGGGCGCTGACCCAGATGGTTCATTTCTAATTAATACCGAAACACGCGGGCCTAAGATCTCTTATCTAACGTATTCGCCTGAATTGGGAATGGGGAACAGCGCGCATTCTGCGCGCATAATCTCGCTCCCAACGCACCAAAAGCGGACCAACCTGATATGATTGAGGACACATTCGTCCTGATTGTGGGCGGGGGCCCCGTCGGACTTACGCTCGCGCTCGATCTGGGGAAGCGACGCATTCCGGCGATCCTCGTCAATGAGTACACCGAGACCGCGCGCCATCCGAAGTGCAACTATATCAATACGCGGACGATGGAGCATTTTCGTCGCCTCGGCGTCGCCGACGAGGTCAGGAACAGCGGACTTGCCAGCGATTTTCCGCGCGCAGTCGCCTACAGAACGCGATTTTGCGGCTTTGAGCTGGGGCGCATCCCGTTGTCGTTCCTCGCGCTGGAGGAATGGCCGGGCCCTGAATACCCGCTCAACATCTCCCAGCTCGTCGTCGAACCGATCCTGAAGCATCACGCCGAGCAAATGCCGGATGTCAGCGTCAGGTTCGGCTGGCGGCTGACGTCGTTGGATCAGGCTGACGACGGCGTCGAAGGCGTCATTGAAAACGTCGCCACCGGAGAGCGCAAAAGCATCCGTGCCCGCTACGCGGTGGGGTGCGACGGCTCTCGGAGCGTGGTCCGGAGCGTGATCGGATCTGGTTTGTCCGGCGAGGATGGTTCCGCAGTCCGTAACTTTGTTTCGGGCACCATGCTCGCCTATTTCTTCCAGTCCGAAAACCTACTGGCGAGCGCCGGCCACGCGCCCGCGGTCATGACCTGGATCATCAACCATGATGCTCGAGGATACATCATGTCGCAGAATGGCCGGGACAGGTTTGTCGCGCATTTCCAGGTGCCCGCAGATGTGGATTGGCGGACCCTCGACAGCTCGGATGTCCTCAATCGGATGCTCGGACCAGGTATCGACTATAGCATCATCTCTCAGGGGCCCTGGACGGGCGGCCTTGCCCTCATTGCCGACCAATATGCACAGGGCAACATCTTCCTGGCCGGTGACGCGGCCCACCTATTTACCCCACTCGGCGGGTTCGGCCTGAACACTGGCGTCGGCGACGCCATCAACCTCGGTTGGAAGCTGGCCGCCGTCCATGACGGCTGGGGCGGCGCAGGGTTGCTCGAAACCTATGAGGCCGAGCGCCGGCCGATCGGCGAGCGGAACTCCCGTATTGGTGTGAAATGCGCCGCGCGCAAGGATCACTGGGAGATCCCAGCCGATATCAACGAGCCTACGGCTGATGCGGAAGCCAAACGAAAGCATCTTGGCGCATATATCGAAATCGATGATCGTGAAGAGTACGCGACAATTGGACTTCAGTTGGGCGAGCGCTATGCTTCTTCGATCATCCGCCGAAACTCTCTGAAGGAAGCGGCCCCTGATCCATGGGACAATTATATCCCGTCTGACGCGGCCGGGGCCCGCGCGCCGCATTTCAGCCTGCCCGATGGGCGCTCTTTGTACGACGAGTTTGGCGATGGGTTTTGCCTTGTCGCTTTCGGATCTGCGGATTGTTCGAATCTCGAGCACGCCGCAGCGGAGCGCAGCGTGCCCATGAGCGTGGTTAGGCTCGCCGCGCGGCCGCGGGACTATGACCATGACCTCGTCTTGGTCCGCCCCGACCACCACATCGCATGGTCAGGCGACCGCCTGCCGGCGGACTGTTTCGACCTGATCGACCAAGTCCGCGGCGCCTCGGCCTGCAAGCGCCACGCCTGAGGCCCGATTCATGGAAAGCACGCCAGCCCGACGCCACTCCCTTTCAACCATGCTTAGGCGCTCTACGGCCCGGCATGGAAAAGCCACCGCTATCGCCTGTGGCGAGGTCGAATGGAGCTACGCTGAGTTCGACAATGTCGTTGACCGCCTTTCGGCCGGACTGGCCTTGCGGGGCGTCGAGCAGGGAGACCGAGTTGCGATTTGCGCACGCAATAGTCACGCCTTCATGGCCGTGCGGTTCGCCGTCGCGAGACTGGCGGCCATTCTCGTGCCGGTCAATTTCATGCTCAAGGCGGAGGAGGTTCGCTATGTTCTCGAACACTCCGGAGCGCGCGTTCTGTTCCTCGACGCGACCACGATCGACGTCGGCCTGGAGGCGGCGGCCGGCTGTGTAGAGGCCATTTACGGACTTCCGGGCGAAAAATGCCCCGCCCCTGATGCAGAGCGAGCGCCCAATTGGGAAGCTTTGCTCATTGAAGCCCCGCGCCGCTCGGAGATCGCTGATCAAGCGGATATTGCGCAGATCATCTATACCAGCGGCACGGAATCTCGACCAAAAGGCGCGGCCCTTTCTCATGGCGCGATCCTTTGGCAGTACCAAAGCTGCATCGTCGATTGTGAGTGGACTTCCGAGACTGTAGCGCTTCACACAATGCCACTGTTCCATTGCGCACAGCTGGACGCGATGATCGGACCTGCGCTCAGCGTTGGGGCGAAGAACATCATTACTGCGCATCCGAGTGCGGAGAATATTATCGGGCTTTTGGATCGCTACAAGATTTCGTCGTTTTTCGCGCCGCCGACCATCTGGATCGCCCTTCTCCGTTCGCCCTTGATCGAACAGCGCGATTTTTCGCATCTCACAAAAGGCTACTATGGCGCATCCATAATGCCGGTTGAGGTAATCCGGGAGTTGCGGCGCCGCCTGCCCAAGCTCCGCCTGTGGAACCTTTATGGGCAGACGGAGATTGCGCCGGTCGCGACCATCCTCTTCCCAGAAGAGCACGCTCAACGCTTGGGTTCCGCGGGGCGTGCGACGCTGCATGTCGAGACGCGGGTCGTCGATGAAAACATGTGCGACGCTGCAGTGGGAGAGGTGGGTGAAATTGTTCACCGCTCACCGCAGCTCATGACGACTTACTGGAACGATCCCCAGCGGACAGCGGAAGCCTTTGCGGGGGGCTGGTTCCACAGCGGGGATCTGGCGGTCGCCGACACCGATGGATATCTCACAATTGTCGACCGCAAGAAGGACATGATTAAAACCGGCGGCGAAAACGTTTCATCGCGGGAGGTTGAGGAGGCGATCTATCGATGCCCCGAGGTCCGGGAGGTCGCCGTAGTCGGGCTTCCAGACCCGAAGTGGGTGGAAGCTGTCACTGCATTCGTCGTGAGGCGCGATGGCTCATCGTGCGATGAAGAAACCATAATTAACCACTGCTCGACGCATCTCGCTGTCTTCAAGGTGCCAAGGCGTGTGATTTTTCTTCAAACACTGCCTAAAAACGCAAGCGGAAAAATACTTAAGCGTGATTTGCGCCTCCTCGCGTATACGCCTTCTCTTGAAGATACGTCGCTGTCGAGATCTGCAGAATTTAATTCGGCAATCAACTCTAATGATCCGGACTACGACAATCGACACCGATAGATATTCAATGTCCGAACGATAATAACAATGGCCTAAACGCACGGTCGCAGGAGGAAATGGGACATGCTGAAGCCTGCCGCAGACCTATACCCCATCATAAAGGGCCTCTTGAACTGCGTTGGTGCAATTGCCGCCCGCTAGCGGGCGGCGCGGAGAGCGAAAGCGCCGTTGAAAGGGAAGCGGCGTGCCACGCACCGGCTAACCGCCCGCAAAAGGGGTTGGTATTCGTGGAGCCCGGACCGCCACCTTTTGAAAAGCCCCATAAAGCAGAGCCTGGCTTCGCGGCCAGGGCCTTGTTGAACAGGCGGGCGTCGGGGGCCATCGCGCTCTCGCGGCTGTCCTTAGCGTATGTCTCACCGCGGAAATCGCGCTCACGGTTGCACCAGGGTGCGAGCGGCCTGCCCGGACCGTCCTTGGGGCGGAAGCTTCTGATTGCCGCGTAGGCCTCGAGGCGCCTGCCGGACCTGCCTTCTAGACCCCGCAGCGATGCCCGAACTCATGGCGCGGCGCCACAGCGGGATGGCCAGCGCAACGGAAGAGTCTTCCGACGATGCGCCGATTTACTACACCACCGCCTGGTCCGCGCCTCTGTCGTCGGTGAGCGCCCCCGCCCCTGCCTGGAGGTGAGTACCCCACGGCGGGTTGACGGCTCGTCGCAGCGCCTGCCGCCCAAAAGGCCGCGCCGAGGTCTCGATATAAATATGACGCCTTCTTCATAAATGCATTGTGGAACCAGTTTCGCGGCATTAAGGTGCGCTTATCGCCTGCGAGCTTTGAGGCGGGCCATTAATATGCACGTCGGCTAGGCGGATCCGATCCACGTATCGGGAAACCCAGGCACGGCAGTGCACAGGCTTCTTGGGGAGGAAAATGAAGAAGTCGCCGAAGTTGATGCTGTTGCTCTGCACCACTGCCGCTGGAGTCGCCAGCCTCGCAACGGCGGGTCACGCGCAGACTCAAGCCGCACAAGCTGAAAACTCAAAGGATCCGAACGCGACGCTTCAAGAAATCGTCGTTACAGCGCAGAAGCGCAGCGAGAATCTGCAGGACGTTCCGATCGCCGTTAGCGCCGTGAATGCGCGGCAGCTTGAGGCCGCCGGCGTCACCAACATTGTCGATCTGCACGTCACCGTTCCGACGCTGAATTCCGCAAGCGCGGTCGGCCAGTTTACCAGCACAATCCGGGGTGTCGGGTCTTTCAGCTTCGGTCCCGGCATCGAGTCTCCGATTGCACTCTATATTGACGGCGTCTATTTGGCTTCGCCCCAGGCAAGTGCACTGTCGCTGAACAACATCGACTCGATTGAGGTGCTCAAGGGGCCGCAAGGTACCCTGTTCGGACGCAACGCGACGGGCGGGCTCATCCAGGTGACGACCGCCAAGCCCTCATCCGAGACCCACGAGAAGCTATCGCTCAGCTACGGAAACTACAACACCGTGGAGGGTTCGGCCTATATCTCCGGGCAAATCGCCGACGGCCTAGCGGCGGATTTTGCGTTCCATGGCAAGAATCAAGGTGAGGGTTACGGCAAGAACATCACAACCGGAAGCGACACAAACAAGCTCTATCACGATATTGCGCTTCGTTCAAAATGGGTCTGGCGGGGCGACACCACTACCGTCACCCTGATCGGTGATTATTCCAACGTCCGGGACAACCTAAACACCTTCACGAACTTCCCGGGCAAGCTTTCTGGCTTCATCCCGGGCCGGATTAATCCCGACCTTGGCTATGATACCGAATCCAACCGCGAGACGCTGCATAAGGGCTGGTCGGCGGGAGGGAGCTTGCGCATCGAGCATGATTTCGCGGCGGTGCGCCTTATGAGCATCACCGCGTATCGCAAGCAGCAATATGACTTCAAAGAAGACCTCGATTTTACCGCGGAAGATCTGGAATGGCTGACGCAGCGCCAAATTGATCGGCAGATCAGCCAGGAAGTTCAGCTTGCCTCATTGAACCCGGGCCGCCTTCAATGGACCGTCGGCCTATTTTACTTCGATATGGAGAGCAATTATCCGGGCTTCATGCTTGGCCGACAAAACCTCGACTTTACCCAAATTGGAATTAACAACAATCAAAAAGCGCAGTCCGAGGCCGCCTTTGGACAAGCTACATACGAGGTCCTAAAAGACACCCATCTCACAGTGGGAATGCGCTACACTGAAGAGGTGCGCAGGGAAGTTGGAGCCGAGCTT
Source organism: Phenylobacterium sp. (assembly GCF_035276905.1). GTDB lineage: Bacteria > Pseudomonadota > Alphaproteobacteria > Caulobacterales > Caulobacteraceae > Phenylobacterium. The sequence continues at coordinate 18,954 of NZ_DATELG010000390.1, forward strand.
AACCTGACGCTCTTCCCCCCGGCCTCCTTCCCGTCGCCAGTTCCCGTGACCATACCGATCGCGTTTCCCGACCGGAAAATTAAGTTCGACAAGGTTACATATCGTGCAAGCCTCGATCATCGCTTTTCTGACGATGTTATGGCCTACGTCTCCTACAATAAGGGGTTCAAGGCGGGTGGCTTCAATACCATCAACCCTGGTGATCCCCCTTTTCGGCCGGAATCCTTGGATGCCTACGAAGCTGGCATCAAAGCGGAGCTTCTGGACCGACGACTTCGGTTGAACCTTGCCGGCTTCTACTACAACTACGCGGACATGCAGGTCCCAAAAATCAACGTCGCTACGCTTAGCATTATCAATGGCGCCAAGGCGCGGATTTATGGGCTGGATTTGGATCTTACCGCGGTCGTCAACAAGTCTGTCACTCTGACTGGTGGGATCGGCTGGATCGATCCCACGTTCACGAATTTCCCGGTCTGTCCCGTCTCCTCGCCCACGGGAGGCGTGCCGGAGGCCAATGGGAACTGCACCGGAAATCAAGTTCCGTTCGCGTCGAGGTTCGTTGGGAGCCTCGCTGGCACTTACACCCGGACCCTGGGAGCAGGACAGCTCGAGGCGAGCGGAAACGTCTACTACAATAGCGGCCTCTACTACGAGCCCGACAACGTGTTGAAGCAGGGGCCCTACACCCTGGTGGGGGCGTCGATCAAATGGACGTCCGACAAGGGCGGATCGGTCGGTGTTTTCGGCAAGAACCTAACGGACCGGCGCACCATCTCGTTCGCCGCGACCCAGGGCGGCGGAAACCAGACGGTCAGTTACGCCGAGCCGCGGACCTTCGGGGTGGTCTTGGGATATGAATTCTGACGCGCCCATAACGAAGCCGCCGGCGCGACGAGCAATTAATTTCAGGAGGAACCGTTGTCTCGTTGCGTTGTGACCGGTCACAAGGACGGCAAATCGATATTCGTCGCCGACGGCCCGGCATCTGATGTCATCACGTTCTTCGCCACGCCCGATATGGTAGTCACCAAGATCTGGGCGACCTCCGCGTCGCCCAGCATCAGCGAAACCGCCGCTGGCTTGCGGGGAAGAAGCTTTCTACCCGCGCTCGCGGAGACCCGCTTCTGCGTTCTAAAATTTCCTCCCGACTCGGTCGTGTCGAGACAAGGCTTCGATCTTGCGGCAGCCGCCCAGGAGTTCGCCGAGCGGCTGCCTGAGATGGCGGCCGTCAGGGAGATGGCCGATCCTGCCATGCACCGCACGGACACGATCGATTACCTCATCGTTCTCGACGGCGAGGTCTGGTTGGAGCTCGACGACCACGAAGAGGTGCTCCTGCGACAGCACGACATCGTGGTGCAAAGCGGCACACGCCACGCGTGGCGCAACAAAAGCAACCGACCGGTGACGCTTGCAGTGGTTATGGTGGGGTCCGCGCGCGGCGCCTGAAGGCAAGGGCCGGCTACAGGTGAGGAATTCAGTCCCGCGATGAAGCCGAAGGATGGAAAGGTTCTATGATCGAAGCTCGACACACCTTTGATCGCGCGCCGACCTACGACGGCGACCTGTTTGCGCACGAGGCGCTTCAGAACCCGTTCCCGCACTATGCGGCGATCCGCGATCTGGCGCCGGTCGTTCGTTTGAGAAACCCGAACGTGCTAGCGATCGGCCGCTACGCGGACGTGCGGAAAGCGCTGCAGTCGCCGGCCATTCTGATTTCCGGAAAGGGCATCGGCTTCAATGACTTTGTGAACCGCCCCGTTCCCGAGCCGGGCATTCTGACATCGGACGGCGAGCGACATCGGAAGCTGCGGGCCGCGCTGATGCAGCAACTCTCGCCGACCGGCCTAAGGCCGATACGTGAAATGCTTCGACGCATGATCGACGAGCAGGTCGAGCGGTTCACGGATGCTGGCACCTTCGACGGCATCGCCGAAATCGCCAGGCGCCTACCGCTTGGTGCGATCTCCAAGTTGGTCGGCCTTCCCGAGGAAGACCGCGTGAAGATGCTTCGCTGGGCGGCGGCCAGTTTCAATGTCGTGGGCGTCATCGAGCGGGACGGCGCGATAATTCCAGCCCTTGCCGATGATCTGGACGCTGCAACGGAGGTCAGGGACTATTTGGCCACGCTTGATCCCAGCACGTTAAGGCCGGGATCCTGGGCGGCTGACCAATTCGAGCAGGTCCGATCCGGCGGCATGACGATCGGCGATGCGCGCTCGAGCATCCGCGCTTTTGTTTTGCCGAGCTTGGATACGACCATCTACGCCATGGGCAACCTCCTGTACAATCTCGCCCGCAATCCCGACCAGTATCAGCTGCTTCGTCGGGATTCCTCGCTCATCTCCAGTGCGGTCTTCGAGGGCGTCCGCCTCAGCGCGGTTGTGCGTTGGTTCTCGCGCGTGGCCGTCGAAGACTACGTTGCTGACGAAGTCTTCATTCCGGAAGGCGAGCGGGTCATGCTCCTCTACGGATCGGCGAACTGTGATCCCCGTCGGTACACGAACCCTGACGCCTTTGACGTGACGCGCAACCCCGTAGACCAGCTGGGCTGGGGCGCCGGCCCTCATCTTTGCGCAGGTATGAACCTCGCACGGATGGAAATGGAAGTATTGCTTGAGGCGCTGGTACAACGGGTGGCGCGAATTGAAGTTGACGAGCCAACACTCGGTGTAAACAGAGGATTATTTGGTTTCGATATGCTCCCGATGCGCATGACGTCGGCTTGAGCGAACAAATTTATCCCTGCGAGGGTGGCGTACACCAGGCATCTCTGCCCGAAGTTTGAGACTCATTGGGGAGAATAGAAATTATGTTAGAGGACGTTAGCAAGCGAAGGGCTGATATCCTGGCAGGAACAGCAGACACTGGGGCACGGAATCGGCCTACGATGCGGGCGGCGCGCTTGCATCGCGTCGGCGAGCCGCTTTCCATCGACATCGTCGAGCGCCCTATAGCGCGGCCGACTGACGTGGTCATTGAGGTGATGGCCTGCGGCGTCGTCCCGAACATGATCAACGTCCTCAACAACCTCGCCAATTGGTCTTACCTGCATCAACCGGACCTGCCGGCGATCTACGGTCTCGATGTCGCCGGCGTCATCGTGGAGAAGGGATCTCAGGTGCACGGCATGGCGGTGGGGGACAGGGTCTATGTCAACCCCGGCCGGTATTGCGGCGCCTGCCGCGCCTGCCGTTCGGGAAACACCACGGCGTGCAAGTACTACATGCTTAATGGTTATTTTGGCATGGGCGAATTGGCTCAAAAGCTCTACGACGACTATCCTTACGGAGGCTTTGCCGAATTCATGTCGGCCCCACAGTACAGTCTCGTTAAGCTTCCGCACAACGTGAGCTTCGAGACCGCGGCGCGATGGGGTTATCTCGGCACAGGTTACGCTGCGTTACGCCGTGCAGGGGTGAATATGACCAGCACGGTTCTCATCAACGGCATCACGGGCACGCTTGGCCTCGGTACGGCGCTGTTCGCGCTCGCGCTCGGCGCGCGCAAGGTTCTCGGCGTCGGCCGCAACGCTGCGCTGCTCCAGCGCGTGCGGGACCTGCACCCGGACCGGATTCACGTCCGGGCGCTGGAGGGAGAAGAATCGATCCGCGAGTGGGCGCGCTCCCTGACCGACGGCGATGGGGTCGATGTCGTCGTCGATGCGCTTCCTACCGGCGCGCCGGCCGCGTCCTTCCAGGCTGCGTTCTCCGCTTTGGGGCGCGGCGGCCGGCACGTGAACATCGGGAGCGTCTACGAGGAAGTGCCGATCAATTTCCTTCAGCTGAACAACGACTGCCAGACCATGATCGGATCGCTCTGGTTCACGACGGAGCAGGGCCAGGAGATGGCCGAATTGGCAGCGACCGGCGGTGTGAGGCTCGACGTGTTCGAGAACGAGGTGTTCGCCCTCGAGGAAATTAATTCTGTTCTCTCGGGGATTTCAAATCGTCACGGCGGATTCAGCAATTACTTGATCTCGCCTAATCCCGAAGCGCTAACTGTCAGATGAGTGATCTGCATATGCTGTACAGCAAAGTCCACCAGGACGCCGGCGCCACGAGAATAGCGTCGAGACGGCCCGTCCGGGGTTTCGCACCTCATATGGTGCAGCGGTGATGAAGGCGCCGGTTCCTCCCGCCGACCTGGCAATCGTCCTCGAGCATCTCGAGCGGTCACCCGGATACACGCGCGTACGCGGCCTTCGCCCCTCCTTCGAGGCGGCAACGCCGGAGACGGTGGAATCCCTGCTGCGGCAGGCGGCGCGGTTCGCCGACAAGGCCCTGGCGCCGTTGAACGCCGCAATGGACCGGTGCGGGTGCGCGCTCGAAAATGGCCGGGTCGTATCGAAGGCTGCAGGCCACAAAGACGCGTGGGACGAATTCATCGAGCTCGGATGGCCGCGACTGCCGCATCGTGAAGAGCTCGGCGGCGCCGGCTTGCCGCTCGCGGTCACGCTGGCAGTGCAGGAATTGTTCGACAGGGGCAGCCCAGCGTTCGGCATGCTGCCGGTGTCGCAGCGGTCGGCCGCTCGCCTGATCGACGCCTTCGGCAGCCAGGAGCAGAAGGAGATGTGGCTGGAGGGCCTGGTCGACGGAACGATCGGGGCGACGATCTGCGTCTCTGAAGCCTCCGTCGGCTCCGATGTTTCACAACTGAGGACGAGGGCCCGCGAGGCGGATGGCGGATGGCGCGTCAGCGGCGAAAAGATGTGGATTTCATTTGGGGACCACCAGCTCTCCGAGCGGATTCTCCATTGCGTGCTGGCCGATAGCGGCGGCGCGGGAGGCCCCGCGGAATTGAGCGTCTTCCTCGTCGAGGGCGGAGGCGCCCAGCCTGGCGCGGTCGCGGTGCAGCGCCTGGAAGAGAAGCTTGGCCTGCATGGCTCCCCGACCTGCGTGCTTCGCTTCGAAGAGGCTGAGGCGACGATGCTCGGCGAGCGTGGGCGCGGCCTGTCGCAGATGTTCGTCATGATCACCCAGATGCGCTTGGCGGTGTCGGTCGGAGGCCTGGCGGCTGCGAGCGCCAGCGCAGATGTCGCACTCGCCTATGCGGAGCAACGCAAGCAGGGCGGCCCGCCGCACGCCCCAGTGGCGATCATCGAACACGCTGACGTGCAGCGGCAGATCATGTCCATGGTCTCGAATGTGCAAGTGCTCCGGGGCCTGTGCTTCGCCGCCGCCAACCTGGCGGACATCGCAGACGCCGAAACCGACGAGGCGGCGCGCGCGGCCGCCGCGAGTCAACTGGCGTGGTTGCTCCCGATCGCGAAGACCTTCGGCGCAGAAACCGGTTTCGACACCGCCAGCGGGGCGATCCAGGTGCTGGGAGGCGCCGGCTACACCGCGGAGTGGCCAGTTGAGCAGATCCTGCGGGATTGTCGCATCCATGCCATCTTCGAGGGCACAACCGGCATCCAGGCGCACGACCTGGTGCTCCGCCGCCTGCTGCGCGGGAACAGCTACGAGGCCTTCATGACGGCTGCGCGCGCGGTCGGCCCCGACGAGCGCTTCTCATCCTGTCTGGATCTGCTCGACGGCGCGGCGTCTCATCTCAGGAGCCTCCCGCCCGGATCGGCGGTGATCGGAAGGGTCGCGGTCGATTTCCTTCGGCTCGCGGCGCTTGCCGCCACAGGCTGGATCGCCGTCGGGCTGCTCGCGAAGCCGGCCCACTCCCCTGCGGCGGAAGTGCTGCACGCGGCGGCAAACTATTGGCTGACCGATCTGGCGGACCGCAGCCAACTCCACCACGCCCGCATCGTCGGCTCGGCGCCTGAACTCGGCGGGATCGAGGCGGTGAGGCGGAACGCGACCCTCTCCGGCGCCTGACGACCCGTTCACCCCCGCCCTGCGAGGCGATGGAAACTTAAGATGAAAAGCAGCAACCCGTCCGTATTGCGACCGAAGCTCGTGGAGCGACTCCTCCGACCCAGGTCGGTGGCCGTGATCGGCGTATCCTCGAAGCCAGGCAGCACCGGGCAAATCGCCGCCTCCCTGCTCGAGCGGGACGGATTCTCAGGGCCCGTTCACCTGGTCGGCCGGACCATTGCCCAAGTCGGCGGCAGGCAAACGGTGACGAGCATCCAGGAGTTGCCGAGGGGGATCGATCTGGCGGTTCTGACGATGCCCGCCGCCGGCGTTCTCGACGCCGTTCAGCAGTGCATTGACCAGGGCATGGCCGGCGCGGTCGTCTTCGCTTCCGGTTTCGCCGAAATGGGCGACGACGCGAAAGCCGCGCAGGATCAGCTGGCAAGGATCGTCAACAGCGCCGATTTCGGCGTCGCCGGACCCAACGCCTTTGGCTTCACCAACTATGTCGACGGCGTCGATATCGGGTTCATCCCCGGACCGCGCACGGAGCGTCTCTCATCCGATCACATGCCTGCCGCGGCGATCGTCGTGCAGAGCGGCGCGTTGCTGGTCCATCTGCACGCCGCCTTCACAGCCCGCAATCTGCCCGTCGCCTATCGCATCTCGACCGGTAACGAGGCGGTCCTCGATCTGGCGGATCATATTGCCTATCTCGCCGATGACGACGCCGTCGACACGATCGCGCTCTACGCCGAACACATTCGCCGTCCGCGCCTGTTCCTTGAAGCTGTCGCCATGGCCCGAAAGGCCGGCAAGGCGATCGTCATGATGCACTCCGGCAGGAGCCGAAAGGCCCAACAGGCGGCCGCCTCCCACACCGGGGCGATCGCTGGAGACTACGCCGTGATGGCGACGCTGGCGGGCGACGCCGGCGTGCTTCTGGTGAGAACCCTCGAGGAACTGGTCGACTGCGCCGAATTTCTGTCACGCTATCCCAAGCTGCCGACCCACCCGCCGGCGATCGTGACGACGTCGGGCGCGCTTTGCGCCGTCACGTTGGACTGTTGTGGCGACCTCGGCCTCGAGCTTTCCGCGATTTCTCCCGACGCTGCGGGTGCAGTGTCGCAGCGGCTGCCGCCCTACTCTCCTGAACCGAGCAACCCGATAGACTTGACGACCGGGGCTGTCGCTGACCCTGCGTTGATCGCCGATAGCGTCGAGGCGCTGAGCAAGGACCCCGCGATGGGATCGGTGCTGGTCGCCGTTCCCCCAGGCAGCGATCAAATGGCCATTCGCTGGCTCCGACCTCTGGTCGACGCGATCGAGCGGGTCGACAAGCCGGTCCTCCTGTCCGTCCTTGGCGAAGAAATGCCGCTGCCTGGCAATTTCCAGGCGCTTGCCCGGGAGAAGTCGGTGCTTTTGACCCGCTCGCCCGAGCGGTCGTTGCGCACGATTGCTGCGGTCACCCATCACGGCAGGGCGCTGGCGCGCGCTCGCCTGAACATCGAACCGGTCTCGTTCGTTGCGGCCCCGACGCTGCCTTGCGGCGTGCTGCCGGAGTGGCGCGGCAAGATGCTGCTCCGTTCCCTGGGCATCGCGACGCCGCAGGGCAAGCTCGCCGCCTCCGAAGACGAAGCGGCGCAGGTCGCATCGGCCATCGGCTACCCCGTGGTTCTGAAGGTTCAGTCCGCGGAGTTGGCGCACAAGACTGACGCAGGCGCAGTCGCGCTCAACGTCCTCGACGAACCGTCCCTGCGCCGCGCGTACCTGGATCTCACCGCCAACGTCCGGCGGCGCCACCCGGACCTGCCCATCGACGGGGTGCTGGTCGAGGAGATGGCGAACAAGGGGCTCGAGTTCGTTGTCGGCGCCAAGCGGGACCCGGAGTGGGGCGCGGTGCTGATGGTGGGGCTCGGCGGGACTTACGTGGAGCTTCTTCGCGACGTGCGCCTGCTCCCGCTCGATCTTGCGCCTTCTGAAATCGAGAAAGAGCTTTTGAAGCTGCAGGCGGCGGCGCTTTTCGAGGGCTTCAGGGGCCAAGCGGCCCCTGACCTCAAAGCTGTCGCTGAGGTCGTCGCCAGGATCGGTCGGCTCATGGCCACTCGCGCGGAGATCCTGGAGATCGACATTAATCCCCTGGTCGCTTTCGAAAAGGGCGGAGGCGTGATCGCGCTCGACGCGCTTATCGCCGTGGACGGTGCGACGCCTGAAAAGGCCTCCCGAAGCGGTGATGTCGCCCTTGCGGCTCCGCCGCTTTCCTGACGCGCCACGCACTAGCGCAATCGCATTGGGTCAATCCATTCCCCTATCTGGATCAGCAAGATGAGTGATCACGACAGCCAAGTCGCAACCTGTACGGTCGAACGCAAGGTCGCCTGGGTAAGCCTCAACAGGCCCGACAAGCGAAACAGCATGAGCCCCGTCCTCAATCGGCGCATGATGCAGATTCTCGACGAACTCGAGTTCAGCGAAGACGTTGGAGTCGTCGTGCTCACAGGCGCGGGAACGGCGTTTTCGGCGGGCATGGACCTGCAGGAATATATCCGTATTCCCCAGTCAGAGGGCCTTGCCGCTGTGCGCCGAGCGCAGCGAGAATCCTACGGCTGGTGGCGACGCCTGCGCTGGTACCAGAAGCCGACGATCGCCATGGTGAATGGCTGGTGCTTCGGGGGCGCCTACGGCCCCTTGTTCGGCTGCGACCTGGCGTTCGCAGCTGAGGAAGCGCAATTCGGCCTGAGCGAGATCAACTGGGGCATTCTGCCCGGCGGCGGCGCTGCGAAGGTCGCCGTCGAACTGCTCTCGTTTAGGCGGGCGATGTACCACGCCATGATGGGAGAGGCGATCGACGGCAAGACTGCCGCCGAGTGGGGCTTGGTGAACGAAGCTGTGCCCGCCGCAGAATTGCGAGCCCGTGTCACCGCGGTTGCCGAGGAACTTCTCAAGAAGAACGCCACCGCTTTGAAGGCGACCAAGGACGCCATCCGCCGCGTAGGCGTCATGACTTATGACGAGGCGGAGGATTATCTCCTGCGCGCGCAGGAAGCTGCCTTCTATTACGACGCTGAGGCGAAGACGGAAGGCATCAAGCAGTTCATCGACGATAAGACCTATAAACCGGGGCTCGGCGCTTATGAGAAGCGCGGCGGGTCCAAGGGAAAATGACCGCTGCGCGGCGGCGGCCGCCGCGTCATCGCGAACGCTGCAGGCTCGGGGCGGCTGACATTCGTATCGAGAGGATCGGAAGATGAATATCGCAACGGCGACGTCGGGCGACCGCCCGACGCGCTATTTTGAACGGGCCAATCCGATCACGGGCGCTGTGGTTTCGCGAGGCGAGGCGATGACCGTCGAGCAGGCCCGGGCGATTGCAGACCGCGCCGCCGCCGCGCAGCCCGCATGGGCCGCCTTTGGGCCGAGCGCGCGGCGCTCCCTGCTGCTCGACGTTGCCGAGCGCCTCAAAGATCAGGGCGGCGTGTTCGTCGAGATGATGATCGAGGAATTGGGCGCTACCGAAGCATTCGCGCGGGTCAACGTCGCGCACGGGGCCGCTCTCCTCCAGGAATCGGCGGCGCTGACGACGCAGGTGCTAGGCGAAGTCATCCCGACCGACCAGCCGACCAGGCTCTCCCTGGCCGTCCGAGAGCCGGCCGGCGTGGTCTTGGGCATCGCGCCGTGGAACGCACCAATCGTCCTTGGGCTGCGAGCGGTCGCGACCCCGCTAGCTTGCGGCAACACGGTGATCTTCAAGGCGTCCGAGATCTGTCCGGAGACCCACAGGATGCTGTTCCAGCTGTTCGCCGACGCCGGTTTTCCGGAAGGCGTGATCAACCTCGTCAGTAATGCGCCCGCGGACGCGGGCGAGGTGGTCGGCGCGCTGATCGATCACCCGGCGGTCCGGCGGATCAATTTCACCGGGTCGACGAACGTCGGACGCATTATCGCCAAGCGGGCGGCCGAGCACCTGAAGCCGGTGCTGCTCGAGCTGGGCGGGAAAGCGCCGCTGCTTGTGCTGGAGGATGCGGACCTAGAGGCGGCGGCGCAAGCAGCAGCCTTCGGCGCGTTCATGAATCAGGGGCAGATATGCATGTCGACGGAACGGATCATCGTCGTCGACGCCGTAGCGGACCGATTTGTGGGCCTTCTGAAGGCGAAGGCTGGCGGCTTCAGGGCTGAGCCGCCCGGGGCCAAGGCTGCGCTGCTGGGTTCGGTGATCGACGCTGACGTCGCGCCGAGGCTCAACGCGCTGGCCGAGACGGCGGTCGCGCAGGGCGCAAAAATGATCCTCGGCGAAAAATGCGAGGGCGTCATCATCCAGCCGGTGGTCGTCGATCATGTCACTGCGGGCATGCGGCTGTTCCGCGAGGAGAGCTTCGGCCCCATCGTGGCCGTTTGCCGCGCTCGAAATGAAGCTCATGCGATTGAGCTGGCGAATGATTCGGACTTCGGTCTGACGGCGTCGGTTTTCACCCGAGACGGAGTCCGCGGTCTCAGAATTGCGCGGCAGATTAAGTCTGGTGCTTGCCATGTTAACGGCCCGACGTTGCAGGACGAACCCCAGGTTCCGTTCGGTGGCACGAAAAACTCGGGCTATGGCCGCTTTGGTGGCCGCGCAGGCATCGAGGCGTTCACGGAGCTGCGGTGGATTACGCTCGATATGTCGCGCGCAGGCGCGTAGACTTGCTGCAGTCGGCACCGACACCATCGCCGCCCTGACCTTGGTGGCCGCTCATTGTCCTTGTTGATCTGCGGGCGACAGTCTTACCGACGCCAGACGGCGGCCGTTTGAATAATCTCCATCGCGCCCACCTTGTCGGCCGCGGCCAGGGCTATCGCGGGCGCGCCCGGAGTGCTTCTGTGGTCAGTTCGATCGTCGGCGATCGTCGGCGGCGCTTGCGACAGGTTGGGCTCAGCTGGACGGTGATGCCGGTGCGCAGCCCGCAGACTCACACGGTATGCAGGCTACAGGAATCCCACGGGGTGCTCTTATGCTCTTATGCCGGCATCAATCCACTAGCTGGCCGCGCGGCTCAACGATGGCATCAGCCCACCAGTCTCTCGCGCTGTGCTCGAAATGACGTCTGCTAGCGAAAGCCGTGTTAAAGCGATCACACGCAAATCCAGCGGCGAGACCGAATATCACTGTACATGTGCGCGCGATCTTATAAACGGCTATCCGTCGACAATCTTCGCCATTGCTAATCGACGATCAAGGGAGCGTCGCGTGAAACCTCTTTGCAACAGGTGATCGGGTCTCTTGGTTGGCCAACCACTTGACGGTATAAACGGGACATGAATAGGAAGAAGAGCGATAGTCGTAGTGATGGGGATGGGGACCTCGCCCGAGGCGCCCTTCCACGGGTGTCGCCGGGATATAATTCGCAGCGGACATTTGCCGCCCAGAGCCGTGGCAAGGGCAAGCGGGAACGTACAAGGGCGCGATTGATTGACGCCACGGCGGAGTTGATCGCCGGTGGCGGAGCGGATGACGCGACGATTATGGAGATAACGGCCACGGCGGGCCTCGCCACCGGCACCTTCTACAATCACTTCAAAGATAGGGCCGAGATTATCGCGGAAACAGCGATAAATATCATGGAGCAGATATCCGCAAGCATCAACTCCGCTGGCCTTGCTGAAGAAGATATTGTCGTCAGACTTGCGGCGGGGACGCGGCGATTTCTAGATATTACCTACGACCATCCCACCTGGGCTTGGGCCGTTTTGCGCGCCATCGACTATCTTCCCAGTCTTCGGCCGCGGGTTTATCAATACATAGGAAGTACCGTTCGTATTGGCCATGAGATTGGCGAATTCAGTGACGAGGATGATTTCACGCTGCACATTATCAGTTCGATGTTGTTCGCAGCGGCGCGTTCGCGGCTTTCCGGCCAGTCTGGCCCTGAAACGGGGGCCCGGGTGGCGGAGATGCAGCTTCGAGTGCTCGGCGTCGATCCTGCAAGGGCGCATGAGGCGGCGAATCGCCCCGTCGCCGACGTCGAGCTCGCATGGAACGCTACTCCCGCCGTCAAAGGAGCTCGATTGCAGGAAGAGGACGGTCGAAAGTAGCAGGCTGAGGCGTTGTCAGCGCGGTCCACGCCTCCCTCCACAACCACTTCAGCCAGGAGCGCCACCTCGTCAGCCGCGAAGTCTACAAACGGAGACGCCCCGCCGCCCTGGCGGAGTGGCGGTCAGTCCTGGCCCAAAGATCGCTCGGGATTGGGCCCCGTCCGCCCAAGTGGAGACGAGTTGCCGCGCCGGTGACGCCGAACATCTGCGCGATGAACTCCGCGGCGCTGAAGCTTTTCGGCTTCGACAGCAGCCTCCCCGACGAAATCGACGACGTCTTCCCGGAAAAGGACGCCGACGGACAGCTGACTGGTATCTTCAGGGGGCGGGTCTCCTCCTACTACAACAGCAGCATGTTTTGGCTGACGCGGGTCATGGGCAAGAGCCCGATGCCTGAACAGAGCGTCTGGTATCGCGGCGGACTTCTGGGACAGCGGCGCGCGGCGAGCCGCGGCGTCACAAGCGCCTACGAAGCCCACGCCATGGAAGCAAGCCACCTCGCCGCCTATCAGCAGATGCGCGACGACGGGGCGCTCACGATGCGCCAGCGTCGCGATCGTCGGCGTGATCATTGTCCTAAATGCTGTGCTCGTCTGGCAAGCTGTGAGCAGCTGACCCAGCAGCCGACGCCAGAAAGGTCGAGGGCGTTGTCAGCTCAAACTTGCGGAACGGT
>NZ_DATELG010000391.1:0-4578 GCF_035276905.1 Phenylobacterium sp.
GCCAGATCCGTCCCGTGAGCCGGCCGGCGGTGTCACGCTCGACCTCGCGCGGCGCGCCGCCGGCGGCCACCGCCTCGAGCGCACGGCTGTTGAGGAACCACAGCGCGCCGGTCTGGTGCTGCACGCGCAGCCGGTGGTCCGGCGCGATGCGGTCAAGGACGTCGCGGTCGAGATCGCCGGCGATCCGCTCGTGATAGCCCGTCGCCCGCAGCCAGGCGCCGGGGGGCCGCTCGGCGAGGGCTGCACGGATCGCCTGCTCCAACGCCGCCGCGCCCCCCAGCCGCTCCAGCGGCAACGACTGAGCCTGAGCCGCCGTGGCCAGGAGATGAATGTGGTGGTCGATCAGGCCCGGCAGCAGCGCGCCGCCTCGTCCGTCAAAATCCTCGGCCGCACCCGACAGCCGTTCTCCCACTTCGGTGATCACGCCGTCCGACACCCGGACGTCCAGCCCTGGCCGCCCGTCGAGCTCCACGTTGCGCAGGATAAGGGCGCTCGCCATCAGCCCGCTCCGGCGAGGCCGAGTTCGGCGGCGGCTCCGGCCGCGGTATGGGCGAGGGCGGCGTCGACGATCACCCCGCCGCCCTGAGCCAGCGCCTCGAGGGCGCCCGCCGCCGCCGAAAGGCCGGTCAACGGATCCGCCAGGGCGTCGCCGAGGAAACCGGGCTCGCCGCCGCTGCTCCAGCGCACCAGACCGCCGGCGGCCGCCGCGTCGTCGCCGAAGGCCACGCGGTCGGCCGCCTCGCCGCTCCAGCCGTAGCCGCTGATCGCCACCCAGACGAGGTCCGGCCGCTCGGCGAACAGGCTGGCCGGCGAGAGCTCCATCTGCTCGAACGCCCGCGACCGGGCGCTGGTGATCACCACATCGGCGGCCAGCATCGTCTCGCGCAGCCGCGCCCGGCCCTCCGGATCGGCGAAGTCCAGCGACAGGTCCGCCTTCGCGCGGTTCAGCCTGTGGAAGAACTCGGGCGTCGCCGTGCGGCTGGGGTCGGGCCTGCGTGTGCTCTCCAGCTTCGTCACGTCCGCGCCGAACGCCGCCAGTACGGCCCCGCAGAGCGGACCGGCCCAGAGGGTCGAGAGGTCCAGCACGCGCACCCGTCCCTGCGGGCCGGGGCCTGCCCGCCCGACGCTCAGGAACGGCGCCGCCATGTCGGCGGCTGCGATCTCGCCGACGCCCGCCACCGGCAATCCCAGCTCGCGTGCGCCGGCGACCAGGTCACGCCAGGGCCGACGCGCCACGGCCTCGCCCAGCCCATCCGCCGACGCGCCGTCCAGCCAGGCGGGAACGAGGTCGAGGTCGTCCATGCGCGGCAGGTTCACCGCCAGCCAGCCGTCCGCCGCCGGCACGAGCCGGCACGAGCCGTTCGGCGAGAGGCGGCCGGGCGCGCCCAGCGGGAGGTCGCCGCTTCGGTCGGTGAGGCCCGCCAGATCGAACGCGCCCCGCCAGCCCAGCGCCGCCGCCTGCGCGGCGATGCGTCCGGCCAGAACCCTCAGCGGCCCCGCGACAGGGCTCATCGGCCATCCTCCGCCGCGTCGACCAGCCCCCACGCGAGCGCCGTCGAGAGCCGGATGTCCACGCCGGAGATCGCCATCCAGCAGGCGCGGTGACGACCGATGCGGCGCGGAACGGTGACGGTCCCGCCAGCGCCGGGTATCAGCCCCATGGCGACCTCCGGCAGGCGGAAGAAGGTGTGGCGGCGCGCCGTGACCCGGGCGGCCGCGGCGGGGATCTCCAGGCCCGAGCCGATGCAGGCGCCGTGGAGCCTCGCCGTCGCGCGATCCCCCAACCGGTGCAGCAGCGCGGCGGGCGAGCGCAGGGTCCTGACCAGATGGGCCCGGCCCGGGTCGCCGAAGCTCCCGAACTCGGCGAGGTCGCCGCCTTCGCTGAACACCCGGCCCTCGCCGCTCAGCACCACCGGCGCCCGGTCCGGATCGATCAGGGCGAACTCCAGCGCCTCGCAGAGCGCGTCACGCATCCGGGCGTCGACCGCGTTGTTGGCCCCCGGCCGGGTCAGACGGATCGACAGCGTCTCGCCGTCGCGCGCGACCGCCACGCGCGGCCCGTCAAGGTCGTCCCTCGCCGGCGGCGGATTGGCGGCCCGCCAGGCGCGGAAGGCCTCGCTCGACAGCAGCATGGAATAGGCGATCGACTCCGCCGCCAGCGCCTCGTCGAAGCCGAGCGACAGACTTGCGCGCAGCACCTGGGCGGCGATCCCAGCGGCGAGCGGCTGGGCGGCGACGATCGCCTCCAGCCGCCGAAGCGCCGGCTCCAGCTGGTCGGGCGCGAGACCGACCCAGGGCGCGGGCGCCGACGGGGCGGCGCTGAGAAGGATGTCGAACTGGTCGAGCTCGCGGTCCGGCAGGGAGCCCGCGCGATGCACCCCCACCCGCACGACGCCCGGCCCCGAAGGCAGGTCGACGTCCCTTCCCGCCTGCAGATCGACCACCGCCAGTCCCGCCCCGCCGAGGTCGGTCAGGGCCGAGAGCAGCTCATCGGCCAGCGTCGTCAGGGCCCTGCTCCGCTCAGGCGCGCGCCAGCGCGCCGGCCGCCTTGCAGAGCTCGGCCTTGAGCACACGGCGCAGCAGCTTGCCGGTGTCGTTGTAGGGCAGCACCTCGCGGAACTCCCAGATTTCCGGCGTCTTGGAAGAGCGCAGCTGCGCCTTCACGAAGGCCGCCAGCTCATCGGTCGTCGGCCGGCCGTTCTTGACCACCAAGACGGCGGCGACCTTCTCGCCCCACTCGTTGTCCGGCACGCCGAGGACGGCGACGTCGGCGACGTTCGGGTGAGCGCGCAGCACGTCCTCGATCTCGCCCGGCGACATGTTCTCGCCGCCGCGGACGATAACGTCGTCGAGACGGCCCTCGACGTAGAGGTAGCCGTCGTTGTCCATCCAGCCGCCGTCGTTGGTCGGAAACCAGCCGTCGTCGCCGATCACCTTTTTCGACAAGTACTCGCCGGAGACCTGGTCGCCGCGGACATAGATCTCGCCGGACTGGTTGGCGCCCAGCACCTCCCCGTTCGGCCCGCGGATCTCCAGCTCCAGCGTCGGCAGCGGCTTGCCGACCGAGCCCAGCCGGCGGCGCACGTCCGGATCGGACGAGGCGATGGCGATGCGATGGTCCTCCGGCCCCAGCACCGCGATCGTGGAGCTGGTCTCGGTCAGGCCGTAGGCGTTGACGAAGTCGACGTGCGGCAGGAGCTTCAGCGCCCGCTCGATCACCACCTGCGGCATCCGCCCCCCGCCGTAGGACAGGGCTTTCAGATGCGGCAGATTCTCGCCCCGGGCCTCCACCACGTCGAGGATCCGGCCCATCATGGTCGGCACCACCATGGCGTGGGAGATCTTCTCCTGGGCTGCCAGGCCGACCCAGCCCTCGGGCGTGAAGGCCGGCATGTGGACGATGCGGCGGCCGCCGTAGACGCCGGTCAGGATCGCCGAGACTCCGGCGATATGGTATGGCGGCACGCTCACCAGGGCGGCCTCGTGTTCGTCCGAGCCGAGGAACTCCACCGTCGAGATCACGTAGGAGGTCAGGTTGCGGTGCCGCAGCACCGCGGCCTTGGGCTCGCCGGTCGTGCCGCTGGTGAACAGCAGCACGCCGATGTCCGGATCGGCGAACGGCAGTTCCTCGGCCTGCAGCGTCGCATCGTCGCAGATCCTATGGAATTCGCTGCTCGCCAGCAGCTGCACGCCCTCGACGCCCTGGGCACGGGGCAGCATGTCGTCGTCGACCAGCGCCACCGAGGGCGCGGTGCGGGCGAGAAGCTTGCGCAGCTCCTCGTCGGAGAGCCGGTAGTTGATCGGTGCGAACGGCTTGCCGATCAGGCCCGAGGCGAACACCGCCACCGGCAGGTAGGGGCTGTTAAGGCCGAGGTAGACCACGGTCTCGCCGGCCTGCTTGCCGAACCAGGCCGCCGCCGCCTTGGCCCGCGCCTGGGCCTCGGCCAGCGTCACGCCGCTCGCCAGCTCCCCCAGGATGACGCGGTCCGGCGCCGCATCAGACGCCATCTCGAGAAGAAGCGCGGTATGCATGCCTCAGTCTACTCCGACGCCGGAAGCGGGCTCGCCTCCATTTCCTAACCCCGGAGCTCCGGACGGCGCTCCGTCAAGGAATTCCGTGGTTTCAACGTCGCTTTAGAACCCGGACGCCGAAGCCGTCCAGTGGCGGGCCGCGCTGATCGCCGCGGCGGAAAAAGGGGCGCGCTTGGCCAGCGCAGCGGGGCTAGGCGCTCAGCGCGCGCGCCGCGTCGATTTCGTCGGCGATCTCCTGGGCGTTCGCCAGCGCCGCCACCTCGCCGATGACCAGCAGCACCGGGCCGCCCTCGCCGTCCTCGACCAGGCGGGCGAGGTCGCCCACGGTGCCGCGCCGCAGCCGCGCCCTGGGCGTGCCGGCGCTTTCCACCGCGACCGCGGGCGTCGAGGCTGCGCGTCCCGCCTCGATCAGCCGGGCGCTGAGCTCCTCCGCCGCGCCGCCGCCCATGTAGATGGCGAGCGTCGTCTCGGGATCCGCCGCCGAGCTCCAGTCGGCCTGCAGGGCGCCGGCCTCCAGGCGGGCGGTGGTGAACACCACCCGGCGGG
>NZ_DATELG010000392.1:0-5855 GCF_035276905.1 Phenylobacterium sp.
GTTCAGACCAGCGCGCCGACTACCTGCCCGTCTGGCTCCACCGCTACAACTGGCATCGGCCGCACGGCGGGATAAAGTCACAAACGCCCATCAGCCGTCTCGGGCTCGATCGCGACAACCTGTTGAGGCTCCACATCTAGAGCCGGACCTCGGCGCGGATCTCCTGGGGCGCTTGGCGCTCGCGGCCGAAGCCGAACAAGGACGGCTTGGCCCCTTCGGTGGGCAGCCAGATCTGCGCGCTGGACGGCGTGAAGCAGAGCAGCGCCAGCTCCGGATCGTTGCGGCCGCTCGGATACCAGCGGGCCACCTCCTCGCTCCAGAAGCGGCCGATCGCGGTCTCGTCGCTGGTCGTCACCACCTCGCCGTGAATGCAGGCGTAGAGGTCGTGCTTGCGCCCAATGTAGTGGAACACGGCCGCGTGGCTGGTCTCGGCCGCCAGCGCGATGCGGCTGTGGGCGTGGGCGTAGAACCACAAGGGGCCGTGCTCGCCCTCGAAATGGGCGGTCATCGGCTGGGCGTGGCCTTCGTGCACTGTGGCGAGGCCCAGCATGCCGGTCCTGAGGTCCGCCAGGTCGCGCCAGAACCGGGCCAGGAGGTCGCGCGGGTCGGCTTGGATCATCTCCTCCACCTCGCATCTCGGGCGCGCCGCAGGGCTTTGCGCCCCTTTCAGGCGCTAGTGTCACAATTCCGCAGCTCGCTTGCGCCTGTGGCGACCTCCGACGAACTTCGGAAGCGATAAGGACACTAGCCAAGTCTTTGTCTTCTAGTGTGCTTTACGGCTCTGAAGTTCGCTCCGACGCGTGACCCAGGCGCAAGCGAACTTCAGATCCTGCACACTAGCGCACGGCGGCGCCGCCGGTTCCGTCGGCCGACGCGGGGAGGAGGCCGCCCTCGCCTACTTCAGGACGAACTCGTCGTTGGCGAGCCACTGGGTGATGTAGGCGTGGGTCTTCCGGCACAGTTCGGTCGGGCCGGAGAAATAGAATTCGCTGCCGAACAGCTTCTTCTTCTCGTGCCAGCGAATGCTGCCGGTGTCTTCGCTGCGCAGGACATTGCGCAGCTTCGCCCGCTTCCGCTTCGGCACGTAGGAGACGTAGGTCACTTCGCTCACAAGCCACTCTCCACAAGGACGCCCCAAACGCCCAGCTTCGGCGTCGGGGATTCGTGTGGCGCGATTGCGGCAAAACACCGATCTGCGGCTGCGACATCCCGTCCCTTCAGGCCGCCCCCCAGCGCAAACGCGGCGATCGACGCCGATTGTGGCGATCATGGGGCCGAAAACTAAACCTAACCGGGCGTTCCTTGCGGCCAGTGAATTCAAGTTCCCGCGATTACATGGCCGGGGCGCTTCGGGTCAGGATCATTTGGACAGCTGAACGATTGAATCCTCAACAGTGCTGGGAGGAGGAGTAGTTGCGCCGGACCAATCGGTTCCTGGCGTCATTCGGGCCGGACATCGAGCTGCTCCGCCCGCACCTGCGCGAGGTGACCCTCGCCGCCGGCCAGGTGCTCTGCGAACCCGGAGACCGCATCCGCAAGGTGTATTTCCTGCACTCCGGCGTGGTCTCCAAGCTCACGGTCTTCGAGGACGGCGCCGAGATCGAGTGCGCCCTGGTGGGCCGGGAGGGGGCGGTCGGCGCCCTTTCCGCGCTGGGCCTGCGGACCGCAGTGACCCGCGACGTCTGCCACATGCGGGTCCAGGCCCACGTCTGCGACGCCGCCCGGCTCCATGACGCGGCCCAGGAGTCCAAGGTGATCCACGACAGCCTGGACCGCTACTGCGCCTGGAAGATGAGCTATGCGATCCGCGGCGGCGCCTGCAATGCGCGGCACCCGGTCGAGCAACGGCTGTGCCGCTGGCTGCTGGCCTGCTCCGACGTGCTGGAGGAAACCGAGATCCGCCTGCCGCAGGACGTCTTCGCCAAGATGCTCGGCGTGCAGCGCACGTCGGTGAATCCGATTCTCCAGCGGCTGCGCGCCGACGGCCTGATCGAGCTCGGCCGCTCGCGGCTGATCCTCAAGGACCGGCCGGGCCTGATCGCGCGCACCTGCGAGTGCTATGAGGCGATGATCGCGGCCGGGAACGCCGTCCTGGGCGAGGCGCCCAGCGCCTCCATCACCCGCTTCGAGCCGCGCGGAATCTCGGCCGCCTGAGGAGGTTCAGCGGCGAGAACGCGGGAAATCCCTGTTCTGTCGGGGGGTGGACAGACCCTTCACGACGTTCGCCTATTTTCGGTCGCCGAGGAAACGCCCACCGGAGCGACGCGATGACCCAGACCACGACCGCCCAGGACGCCGGCTACGAAGTCGTGAACGCCTGGCGGCGCAATTTCCAGGTCGGCGCCGACGCGGCCCGCGCGCTCCGGGCCGAGAGCGCCCACTTCGCGGAAAAGCTGCTCGACCTCAACCTGCAGGCCGCCCGCGCCATCGGAACGGCCGGCGCCTCCGACGCGCGGCTGGCCACGCCGTTCGCCCTGGGCGCCTCGGCGGTCGAGCTATGCTTCGGCTATCTGGGCCGTTCGGCGGCGCTCGCGCAGCAGGCGATCATCCTGCCCTGGAAGGAACCAAAGGCGTGAGGCTGCGCAGGCGCGTGACGCGCGCGCAACGCCTTCGCCGCCAGGCGCCAGCGCCCCAGAGCTCCTACCTCGTCCAGGCCGAAGCCTGCCTCGCGCAGGCGGCGGCCACGCCTGACCCGGCGGCCCGCGCCCTGCACGAGGAGGAATGCACCCTCTGGCTGATGCTCGCGCGTCAGCGCAAGGCGATCGAGGCGGTGCTGCAGACCTACGCCAGCGACGCCGAGTGCGCAGCCTGAGGCCGTCCGGTCAGGCTTCCAGGTCGGCCGGCGCCACGGCGTAGACCCGTGAGCAGTACTCGCAGGTGACGTGGATCTTGCCGTCGGGCTCGACCATGTCTTCCCGCTCGCCGGCGTCGAACGACTTCAGCACGGTCTCGATCCGCTCCTGGCTGCAGCGGCAAAAGGCGCGCAGCGGCTGCGGGCCGAACACCCTCACCCCGTCCTCGTGGAACAGCCGCCACAGGAGCGTGTTGGACGCCAGCTCCGGGTCGATCAGCTCGTCCTCGCCCAGGGTCTCGAAGAGGATCTGCGTCCGCGACCAGGCCTCTTCGGTCGAGCCGCGCGCCTCGTCCTCGGCGATGTTCTGGATCAGCACGCCGCCGGCGCGCCAGACCTGGCGGTTCTGCGGCCCGTCGACCTGGCCGACGGCCAGCAGCACCCGGGTGGGCGTCTGCTCGGACTGGGCGAAGTACTGCTCGGCGCAGAGCGCCAGGGTCTCGCCCTCGATCGCGGTCACGCCCTGGTAGCGGTCCATTTCCGGGCCCTGGTCCACGGTCATGATGAAGACGCCGTCGCCCAGCAGCGAGCGCGCGCCGGGCCGCTGGAAGCCTTCGGAGAGGGCCGCGACGCCGTCCTCGTCGAAGCGGCAGTAGCCGCGCAGGCCGCCGGAGGTGTCGTAATCGGCGACGACGTATTTCACCGGCCCCTGACCCTGGGCCTGGACGATCAGGCGGCCGTCGAACTTCAGGTTGGAGCCGACCAGGGCGGCCAGCGCGCAGGCCTCGCCCAGCAGGTTGGCCACCGGTTCCGGATAGGCGTGGGCGCGCAGGATCTCGTCCACAGCGGGCCCCAGCCGCGCGACCCGGCCTCGCACGGGCTCGCCCTCGATCTGGAAGGCGCCGACCAGGTCGTCAGGAGCAAAGGTATCGGACATGGTGGGGATATAGGTCCTGCGCCGGGTTTTTCGAGCGTGGCTCTGAACTGTGACGTTGGCGATGCGGCGGATGCGCCGACGCCCCCTCCGTCTCGCTTCGCGAGCCACCTCCCCCGCTTCGCGGTGGAGGAGCGGTCGCTGCTCCCCCGCACGCGGGGGAGCTGTCCCGAAGGGACTGAGGGGGCGTCCGGCCCCTCAGATCTTCCCGAAGCACCAGGCGAGGATCGACTTCTGGGCGTGCAGGCGGTTCTCGGCCTCGTCCCAGATCAGGCTCGCCGGCCCGTCGATGACGTCGTCGGTCACCTCCTCCCCGCGGTGGGCGGGCAGGCAGTGCAGGAAGACCGCGCTCGGCGCGGCCAGCGCCATCAGGTTCGCGTCGACCTGATAGGGCTCGAGCGCCTCGAGCCGCTCGTCGTGGTCGGTGTCGCCCATCGAGACCCAGGTGTCGGTGATCACCACGTCGGCCCCGCGCACCGCCTCGCGCGGGTCCTCGGTCGTCAGCACCTGCCCCTGCTGCTCGGCCGCGCGGGCGAGGTCGACCAGGTCGGGGTGATAGATCGCCGGCGAGGCGATCTTCAGCTTGAAGCCGAGCTTGGGGGCGGCGTGGATGAAGCTGGCGCAGACGTTGTTGCCGTCGCCGACCCAGGCCAGCGTCTTGCCCGCCACCGAGCCGCGATGCTCCTCGATGGTCAGGATGTCGGCCATGATCTGGCAGGGATGGCCCCTGTCCGAAAGGCCGTTGATCACCGGCACGGCCGAGGCCAGGGCCAGGCGCTCGACGTCCTCGTGGTCGTTGGCGCGCAGCATCACCGCGTCGACCATGCGCGAGAGCACGCGGGCGGTGTCCTCGATCGGCTCGCCGCGGCCGAGCTGCATCTCGTGCGCGTTGGAGATGATCACGTCCCCGCCCAGCTGGCGCATGGCGGCGTCGAACGAGAAGCGGGTGCGCGTCGAATTCTTCTCGAAGATCATCGCCAGCGTGCGGCCGGCGGCCGGCGCGTCGGGATCGGCCTGGCCCTTCGGCCAGCCGAGCCGGGCGGCCTTGCGGGCCTTGGCGTCGTCGAGGATGGCGCGCAGGTCGGCCGCCTCCAGCTTCCAGAGGTCGACGAAGTGTCTGGGGGGGATCGTCATCGTCAGGCGGCCTTCGCCTTGGCCCGGGCGCGTTCGCAGGCGCGCTCGAAGCGCTCGATCGCCTCGCGCGCGTCCTCGCGGCTCAGCACCAGCGGCGGCAGAAGGCGCACGCAGTTGTCGCCGCCGCCGGCGAGGAGCAGATGCTCGTCGCGGGCGTGCTGCATGAACTCGCGGTTGGGCGTGGCCAGCTTGACGCCGATCAGGAGGCCCTTGCCGCGGATGTCGACGACGACGTCCGGGAAGCGGTCCATCAGGCCGGCCAGCTGCTGGTTCAGGTAGCCGGCGGTCTCGTTCACCTGGTCCATCAGCCGCGGCTTGATCAGTTCGTCGACCGCGGCCAGGCCCACCGCCATGGCCAGCGGGTTGCCGCCGTAGGTCGAGCCGTGGGAGCCCGGCGTCATGCCCTTGGCCGCCTCGGCGGTGGCCAGGCACGCCCCCACCGGGAAGCCGCCGCCCAGCGCCTTGGCCAGCGCCATGATGTCCGGCGCGGCGTCCTCGGCCCATTCGTAGGCGAACAGCTTGCCGGTGCGGCCGAGGCCGCACTGGATCTCGTCATAGACCAGCAGCACGCCGGTCTCGTCGCAGAGCTGGCGGATCTCCCGCAGCGCCGAGGGTTCCCACGCCCGCGCGCCGCCCTCGCCCTGGACCGGCTCGATCAGGATCGCCGCGGTGGTCGGGCCGATCGCCTCGCGGATGAGGCCGACATCGCCGAAGGGCAAATGCACGAAGCCCGGCATCGGCGGTCCGAAGCCCTCCAGGTAGCTGGGATTGCCCGAGGCGTTGACCGCAGCGATCGTGCGGCCGTGGAACGAGCCGTCGAAGCCGATGATGTCGATCCGCTCCGGCTGGCCGTTCGCCCAGTGATACTTGCGCGCGGTCTTGATCGCGCACTCGATCGCCTCGGTCCCGGAGTTGGTGAAGAACACCACGTCGGCGAAGCTGACGCTGGTCAGCCGGTCGGCGAGCGCTTCCTGGCCGGGGATCTTGAAGATGTTG
>NZ_DATELG010000393.1:0-9382 GCF_035276905.1 Phenylobacterium sp.
GCCCTGATGGCGCGCGACTTCTGGAGCTCGCCGCTCAATCCCGCCCGCGACAGCGAGGCGGCGCGGCGCATCTACGCCGGCGCGGACCTGTTCGTGAACCTGACCCGCCGCTACGGGCGTCCCGAATGGGGCGTCGACGAGGTCCACATCGGCGGCCGGCGCGTGCGGGTCTGCGAGGGGACCGAATGGAGCTCGCCGTGGGTGAAGCTCACCCACTTCGCCCGCGACGCCGGCGACCTGCGGCTTGCCGGCCGGCGCGAGCTGGAGCCCGCGGTGCTCCTGGTGGCGCCGCTTTCGGGCCACTACGCGACCCTGCTGCGCGGCACGGTGCAGACCTTCCTGCAGGACCATGAGGTCTATGTCACCGAGTGGGCCAACGCCCGCAACGTGCCGGTGATGGACGGCCGGTTCGACTTCCACGACTTCATCGACCACATCCGCGACATGCTGCGCGCGGTGGGCCCGCGGGCGCATGTGGTCGCGGTCTGCCAGCCGGGACCGCCGACGCTCGCCGCCGCCGCCCTGATGGCCGAGGACGACGAGGACGCCCGCCCGGCCTCGATGACCTTCATGGGCTCGCCGATCGACGCGCGCCTCTCGCCCACGGTGACCAACCGGCTGGCGGAGGAGAAGCCCTTCGCCTGGTTCGAATCCCACGTCATCCACACCGTGCCGCCGCCCTACGCCGGCGTCGGCCGCCGGGTCTATCCAGGCTTCGTGCAGCTGGCCGCCTTCATGTCGATGAACCTCGAGCGGCACCAGCAGGCGCACCTGCACTATCTGCAGAACCTGATGCGCGGCGACGGCGACTCCGCGGACAAGCACCTGGAGTTCTACGACGAGTACCTCTCGGTGCTGGACCTCACCGAGGAGTTCTATCTCCAGACCATCGACAAGGTGTTCCAGCGCTATCTGCTGCCGAAGGGCGAACTCGCCCACCGCGGCCGCCTGGTGCGTCCGGCGGCGATCAAGGACATCGGCCTGCTCACCATCGAGGGCGAGCACGACGACATCTCCGGGATCGGCCAGACCCAGGCGGCGCACGCGCTCTGCACCGGCCTGCCGGACCACCTGAAGGAAGACTACGTCCAGCCGCACGTCGGCCACTACGGGGTCTTCAACGGCCGACGCTTCCGCGAGGAGACCTATCCCCGCATCCGGGCGTTCATCCGTCGCACCCAGCCGGCCTTCGACAAGCAGGTCGTCACGGCCTAGATTTCCGGACGATGAGTCCGTTCGGCCGCGCCTTCGCCGACGGCGACCGGCTGAGCGTGGCCGGCGCCGTGGTCACCCTCAAGATCCATCGCCGTGCGAGGCGGGTGTCGCTGCGCCTCGACCGCGCGCGCGGCGAGATCGTCGCCACCGCGCCCTCCGCCCGCCGGCTCGGCGAGGCCGCCGCCTTCGCCCGCGAGCGCGCGGCCTGGATCGCCGAGCGCATCGCCGAGCTGCCGGAGGCGGCGCCGGTCGCGCCGGGCATGACCTTGCAGGTGTTCGGCGAGACCGTGCGGCTGGAGGCCGGGACCGGGCGCGCCCGCTGGCTCGCCGCGACCGAGCACTATCCAGCCCGCATCTGCGCCATGGGCGAGGGCGAGGGCTACGCCCGCGCCGTGATCCTGGTCATCAAGAAGCGTGCGCTCGAGGTGCTGACGGCGCGCACCGCCCACTACGCGGCTCTGCTGGGTGCGCCGATGCCGAAGGTGGCGGTCGCCGACGCCAAGGGCCGCTGGGGCTCCTGCCGCCCGGGGCGCGCGGGCGCGCCGGGCTCGATCCGCTACTCCTGGCGCCTGGCGCTGGCGCCCTTCGCGGTGGCCGACTACGTCGCCGCCCACGAGTGCGCGCACCTTCTGGAGCTCAACCATGGGCCGAGGTTCTGGGCCCATGTGAAGGCGCTGGTCGGCGAGGCGCGCCCCCATCGCGACTGGCTGCGGGCGGAGGGCGCCAGGCTGCACGCCTTCGGGAGGTAGTTCCTCCTCTCCCGCTGCGCGGGAAAGGAAGGTCAATACGGCGGCGTGTTCGGGTCCTGCGGCGGCGGCGCATAGCCGGGCCCCGGCGCCGGAACACCGCCGGCCGGCACGGCGCCGCTGAGGACGTCGCCGATCGGGTCCTGGGTCAGCTGCGGCTGGGGCGCCGGCAGCTCGCTGCCGGGGATCGGGGCGGACTGCAGCCGGGGCAGGGCCTGGGCCATGTAGTCGTGCCAGATGCCTGCAGGCGCGGCGCCGCCGGTCACCTTCTTCATCGGGGTGTTGTCGTCACGCCCGACCCAGACGGCGGTGACGAAGCCGCCCGTGTAGCCGATGAACCAGGCGTCGCGGTAGTCGCTGGTGGTGCCGGTCTTGCCGGCCTCGTCGTAGCCGGGGACGTGGGCGCGCACGCCCGTGCCGGAGACCAGCACCTGGCGCATCATCTCGTTCATATAGGCCAGCGCCGGCTGGCCTATGACGGCGCGGCGCTCGCCCTGGCCGGCGCCGTGGTCGTAGAGCACGCGGCCGCTGGCGGTGCGGATCCGCTCGATGCCGTAGCCCTTGGCGTAGAACCCGCCGTTCGAGAGCGGCGCATAGGCCTGGGCCATCTCCAGGGGACTGACCTCGACCGCCCCAAGGGCCATCGACGGGTCGAGCTGGATCTGCGAGGTGATCCCCAACCTATGCGCGGTGGCGGCGACGTTGGCGGTGCCGACCTCGTTCGCCAGCCGGGCGGCGACGGTGTTGATCGACTCCTTCAGCGCCACCTGCAGCGTGATCGGTCCCAGGTACTTGCCGGTGTAGTTGCGCGGCTGCCAGGCGCCGATGGCGATCGGCTCGTCGACCACCGGCGTGTCCGGCGTGCGCCCGGCCTCCATCGCCGTCAGATAGACGAACGGCTTGAAGCTGGAGCCGGCCTGGCGCCTGGCCATGGTGACGCGGTCGAACTGGCTCTGCAGATAGCTGGCGCCGCCGACGTAGGCGCGGATCCGGCCTTCGCCGTCGAGCGAGATCAGCGCGCCCTGCTGCACCCCCTGGCCCTTGGCCGCCGCGACGCCGTTCTGCAGCGACTGCTCGGCCGTCGCCTGCAGCGGCAGGTCCAGCGTGGTCTCCACCACGAGATCCTCGGTCGGCTCGCCGACCAGGTTGCGCACCTGGTCGTCCACCCAGTCGACGAAGTACTGCGCCCGCTGGTTGGCCAGCACCGGATTGACCGTCACCGGCGTGCGCAGCGCCTGGTCGCGCTGTTCCGGGGTGATCGCGTGGATGCGCACCATCTCGTCGAGCACGGTGGTGGCCCGGCGGCTCGCGCGGTCGGTGGCCGCCACCGGCGAATAGCGCGAGGGCCCCTTCATCAGACCGGCCAGGATGGCGGACTCGCCGACGGTGAGCTGCGAGGCGGGCTTGTTGAAGTAGCGCTGAGAGGCGGCCTCGATGCCGTAGGCGCCGGCGCCGAAATAGACCCGGTTGAGATAGAGCTCGAGGATCTGCTTCTTCGAGAACCGCGCCTCCAGCCAGACCGCCAGGATCAGCTCCTGGGCCTTGCGCCGATAGGTCTGGTTGGGCGTCAGGAACAGGTTGCGCGCCAGCTGCTGGGTGATGGTCGAGCCGCCGCGCAAGGGGCCCCCGCGGTGCGCCAGGTTGTAATAGGTGCTGCGCGCGATGCCCCACGGGTTGAACCCCAGGTGCCAGTAGAACCAGCGGTCCTCGATGGCGATGAAGGCCTTGGGCACATAGGGCGGCAGCTTGTCGAGGTCGACCGGCGGGGCGTACTGGCTGCCGCGCACCGCGATCATCGCGCCCGACCGGTCGAGGTAGGAGACCGAGGGCTGGCGCTTGACGTCGTAGAGCTTGGAGGTGTCGGGCAGGTCCACCGAGAAGACGGCGAAGAAGGCCAGCACGAAGATCAGCGCCCAGACGCCGAGCACCGCGGTCCAGTAGGCCAGGGACTTCCAGGGCGAGCGCCGGCCGCCGCCG
Source organism: Phenylobacterium sp. (assembly GCF_035276905.1). GTDB lineage: Bacteria > Pseudomonadota > Alphaproteobacteria > Caulobacterales > Caulobacteraceae > Phenylobacterium. The sequence goes on from NZ_DATELG010000393.1 coordinate 3,939, forward strand.
CGAGGCTCGCGAGGTTCGCGACCGCCCGAATTGGGCGACTGCGCTTTGGCCATGTGTCGTCCTGTTTAAAGCCGCCCGCCCGAAGACGTGCTCCCTTAGCACCGCCCCTCTAGCGGCAACAACATGGACGCGCGCTGAATGCGCGGGCCCGTCGCCGCAGGCGTCGACCCTGCGACGGTTGTGCGCTACCGTTCGGTTGCGACGCCGAAATCTGCGTGCTATCAGGCCCGCGGCTGTGGGCGAGGGGCTCTCGGGCTTCTGCTCCCTTTCTGCTTTTTCCAAGCGTTTCCAAGCAGTTGGGCTGTAGCGGAAAGCAAACTTCGCTGCAGCTCTCGTTGCGCACCGGACGGACAATTAAGTGGCGGAAGATCCCCAGACTTCGAATGTCGGTGGCAGATATGCCCAGGCCCTGTTCGATCTCGCGAAGGATCAGGGCGAAGTGGCCAAGGTCGAGGCGGACCTGAAGTCGCTCAAGGCGGCGATCGCCGAGAGCGGCGACCTTCGCGTTCTCCTGGCCTCGCCGGCGTTCTCGGCCGAGAACAAGAGCAAGGGGCTGGCGGCGATCGCCGACAAGGCCCGCTTTACCGCCACCACCAAGAAGTTCCTCGGGCTCCTGGCCGCGAACGGCCGGGCCGGCGCGCTCGCCGCCGTCATCAGCGCCTACGAGCGCCTGGCCGCCGACGCGCGCGGCGAGGTCCAGGCCCAGGTGACCACCGCCCTGCCGCTGACCGCCGCCCAGACCAAGGGCGTCGCCCAGGCGCTGCGCCTGGCGCTCGGCAAGGACCCGCTGATCGAGACCCGCGTCGATCCCGCCATCCTGGGCGGCATCAAGGTGCGGGTCGGCTCCCGACTGTTCGACGCTTCGCTCCGCTCGAAGCTCGATTCCCTGAAGTTCGCCCTGAAGAGAGCGTAAGAAGATGGACATCCGCGCCGCCGAGATCTCGGCCATCCTGAAATCGCAGATCGCCAATTTCGGTGAGGAAGCCGACGTTTCCGACGTCGGTTCGGTCCTGTCCGTCGGCGACGGCATCGCCCGCGTCTACGGCCTCGAGAACGTCCAGGCCGGCGAGATGGTGGAGTTCCCCTCCGCCGGCGTGAAGGGCATGGCGCTGAACCTCGAGCGCGACAACGTCGGCGTCGTGATCTTCGGCGAAGACCGCACCATCCGCGAAGGCGACGAAGTCCGCCGCCTCGGCGAGATCGTCGACGTGCCGGTCGGCAAAGGCCTCTTGGGCCGCGTCGTCAACCCGCTGGGCGAGCCGATCGACGGCAAGGGCCCGATCCAGAACATCGCCGAGCGCCGCCGCGTCGACGTCAAGGCGCCGGGCGTCATCCCGCGCAAGTCGGTGCACGAGCCCGTGCAGACGGGCCTGAAGGCGATCGACACCCTGATCCCGATCGGCCGCGGCCAGCGCGAGCTGATCATCGGCGACCGTCAGACGGGCAAGACCGCCGTCGCCATCGACACCATCCTGAACCAGAAGGCGGTGAACGCCGGCGGCGACGAGAGCGCCAAGCTCTACTGCATCTACGTCGCCATCGGCCAGAAGCGCTCGACCATCGCCCAGATCGTCAAGACGCTCGAGGAGCGCGGCGCGCTCGACTACACCATCATCGTCTCGGCGACCGCCTCCGAGCCGGCGCCGCTCCAGTTCCTCGCTCCGTTCGCCGGCTGCGCCATGGGCGAGTGGTTCCGCGACAACGGCATGCATGCCGTGATCATCTACGACGACCTCTCCAAGCAGGCCGTCGCCTACCGCCAGATGTCGCTGCTGCTGCGCCGCCCGCCCGGCCGCGAAGCCTATCCGGGCGACGTCTTCTACCTGCACAGCCGGCTCCTTGAGCGCGCTGCGAAGCTCAATGCGGATAATGGATCGGGCTCGCTGACCGCCCTGCCGATCATCGAGACCCAGGCCAACGACGTGTCGGCCTACATCCCGACCAACGTGATCTCGATCACCGACGGCCAGATCTTCCTCGAGACGGACCTGTTCTTCCAGGGCATCCGTCCGGCGGTGAACGTCGGCATCAGCGTCAGCCGCGTGGGCTCCTCGGCCCAGATCAAGGCGATGAAGGTCGCCGCCGGCCCGATCAAGGGCGAGCTCGCCCAGTACCGGGAAATGGCCGCCTTCGCGAAGTTCGGCTCGGACCTCGACGCCGCCACCCAGCGCATGCTGGCCCGCGGCGAGCGCCTGACCGAGCTCCTGAAGCAGCCGCAGTACTCGCCGCTGGCGGTCGAAGAGCAGGTGGTGTCGGTCTACGCCGGCACCCGCGGCTTCCTCGACAAGGTGCCGACCGCCGACGTCGGCCGCTTCGAGAGCGAGCTGATCAGCCACATGCACGCCCAGCACCAGGACCTGCTGGACACCATCCGCACCAAGAAGGACCTGGGCCCGGTCGAAGACCAGCTGAAGTCGGTGCTGACCGGCTTCGCCCAGAACTTCGCCTAAGACCGGCCCCTCAAAGGGAAAGAGACCTTAAGGGATGGCCAGTCTCAAGGAGATGCGCAATCGGATCGGAAGCGTGAAAGCCACGCAGAAGATCACGAAGGCGATGCAGATGGTGGCGGCGGCCAAGCTGCGCCGGGCGCAGGACGCGGCGCAGAACGCCCGTCCCTACGCCGAGCGCATGGCCTCGGTCATCGCCAACCTGGCGGCGGGCGTGTCCGGCGACGGCGCGCCGAAGCTGCTGGTCGGCACCGGCTCGACCCAGCGCCACCTGGTGGTGGTGGCGACCTCCGACCGCGGCCTCGCCGGCGGCTTCAACTCGTCGATCGTCCGCGCCGCGCGCGAGCGGATCGTCTCCTTGCTCAAAGAGGGCAAGGACGTCCGCGTCCTGGTCGTCGGCCGCAAGGCCCGCGATCAGCTGCGCCGGCTCTACGGCGACAAGTTCGTCGGCGAGTTCGAAGCCGGCGGCAACCCGGCGCTGGAGCGCGCCGAGGAGATCGCGGCCAGGATCCGCGAGCTGTTCGAGGCCGGCGACGTGGACGTGGTGACGCTGTTCTACAGCCGCTTCGTCTCGGTGATCAGCCAGCAGCCGACCGCCAGGCAGCTGATCCCGGCCGAGGTGCGGGCGGGCGGCCCGGTGGTCGACCTCAAGGGCGCCTCCTATGAGTACGAGCCCGACGAGGCCGGCATCCTGGAGGCTCTGCTGCCGCGGAACCTGACCACCCAGGTCTTCTCCGCCATGCTGGAGAACCAGGCCGGCTTCTTCGCCGCCCAGATGACGGCGATGGACAACGCCACGCGCAACGCCGGCGACATGATCGCCAGCCTCACCCTGCAAATGAACCGAGCCCGCCAGGCGCAGATCACCAAGGAGCTGATCGAGATCATCTCCGGCGCCGAAGCGATCTAGTCCGAAAGAGCCCGACATGTCTGAAGCTCCCGCCAAGAAGACCACCACCCGCCGCGCGCCCGCCAAGGCCGCGGCCGCGAAGAGCGCCGCCGCCGTCGTCCCGGCGGGCGCCGTCGCCTCCGGCAAGATCGTCCAGATCATCGGCGCCGTCGTCGACGTCGAGTTCGAAGGCCATCTGCCGGCGATCCTGAACGCGCTGGAGACCTCGAACACCGACCAGAAGACCGGCCAGCCGTTCCGCCTGGTGCTGGAAGTCGCCCAGCACCTGGGCGAGAACACCGTCCGCGCCATCGCCATGGACACCACCGAGGGCCTGACCCGCGGTCAGGCGGTGGTCGACACCGGCAAGCCGATCACCGTGCCGGTCGGCCCGGCCACGCTCGGCCGCATCATGAACGTTATCGGCGACCCGATCGACGAAGCCGGCCCGATCTCGCTGGAGCACACCTCGGTGATCCACCGCGAGGCCCCGTCCTTCGCCGAGCAGTCGACCTCGGCCGAAGTGCTGGTCACCGGCATCAAGGTCATCGACCTGCTCTGCCCCTACACCAAGGGCGGCAAGATCGGCCTGTTCGGCGGCGCCGGCGTCGGCAAGACCGTGACGATGCAGGAGCTGATCAACAACATCGCCAAGGCCTACGGCGGTTACTCCGTGCTGGCCGGCGTGGGCGAGCGGACCCGTGAAGGGAACGACCTCTACCACGAGATGATCGAGTCCAACGTGAACATCGATCCGAAGGCGAACAACGGCTCGACCGAGGGCTCCAAGTGCGCCCTGGTCTACGGCCAGATGAACGAGCCCCCGGGCGCCCGCGCCCGCGTCGCCCTGACGGGCCTCGCCCAGGCGGAGTACTTCCGCGACGTCGAGGGCAAGGACGTGCTGCTGTTCATCGACAACATCTTCCGCTTCACCCAGGCGGGCTCGGAAGTGTCGGCGCTTCTCGGCCGCATCCCCTCGGCGGTGGGCTATCAGCCGACGCTGGCCACGGAGATGGGCAACCTGCAGGAGCGGATCACCTCGACCAACAAGGGCTCGATCACCTCGGTGCAGGCCATCTACGTGCCCGCCGACGACCTGACCGACCCGGCGCCGGCGACCTCGTTCGCCCACCTGGACGCCACGACGGTTCTCAGCCGCGACATCGCCGCCCAGGCGATCTTCCCGGCCGTGGACCCGCTGGACTCCACCTCGCGGATCATGGACCCGCTGGTGATCGGCGAGGAGCACTACAAGGTGGCCCGCCGCGTGCAGGAGATCCTGCAGCAGTACAAGGCGCTGAAGGACATCATCGCCATCCTCGGGATGGACGAGCTGTCGGAAGAGGACAAGCTGACCGTCGCCCGCGCGCGGAAGATCCAGCGCTTCCTGTCCCAGCCGTTCCACGTGGCCGAGCAGTTCACCAACACGCCCGGCGTGCTGGTCAGCCTCGAGGACACCATCCGCTCGTTCAAGGCGCTGTGCGACGGCGAGTACGACCACCTGCCGGAGCCCGCCTTCTACAACGTCGGCACGATCGAGGACGCGGTCCGCAAGGCCGAAAAGCTGGCCGCGGAAGCCTAAAGACCGATGGCCGCGAACAAGCTCCACTTCTCCCTGGTCTCGCCGGAGCGTGAGCTCTTCGTCGGCGACGTCGACCAGGTGGACGCGCCCGGCGCCGAAGGCGACTTCGGCGTCCTGGCCGGCCACGCGCCGTTCATGACGACGCTGAAGGAAGGCCAGATCCGGGTGTTCAACGCCGGCCAGGTGCGGACCTTCGACGTCCGCGGCGGCTTCGCCGACGTGACGCCGGAAGGCCTGACGGTGCTCGCCGAGCATGCGGTCGAGGCCGCCTGACGGCTGAAGCGCCGATCGGCGATGCGATCGAAGGGGCTCTGCTCGCACCGGGCAGGGCCCTTTTTCATGGACTGGACGGCCTTGCTTCGCAAACTCCAGCTTGCGGCCCTTGCCTCCGGCGCGCGGTCTCGTTTTAGTGCGGCCAGTTGTCTCACGGGGGAACCGTTATGCGCACCGCCATCGCCAGCCTGGTCCTGATCGCCGGCCTCACGACAGGGGCGCAGGCGCGGACGCCGCCGACGCCCACGACCCC
>NZ_DATELG010000394.1:0-7386 GCF_035276905.1 Phenylobacterium sp.
CACCGCGCTACGCGCGCAGGCCAAGCGCGGGGTGGCGAGCGGCAATTACAAGACGATGACCGCCACCGCCAGCGGCATACCGAGCGCCGATAAGCGCGTCACGGCCTCCACGAAGGGCAGCAAGGGCGGCTCGCACAAAGCTAGAGCCTGACCCTAGGCGCCCTGTACGAGGCTTCTACAGCCTCGTCTGCAGCCGCTTCTGCATGACGACCTTTCCGCCGCGCCAGACCTTGAACTGGGCGACGTAGACGCCGCCGGGCCAGCCGGTCGGCGGGCGCTTGCGGCCGACCATGGCGAAATACTGGGCCTTATCCTTGTCCAGGGGCGGCAGACGCTGGGTCGCCAGCGTCTTCCCGTCCGGGCCGCTCAGGGTGATCTCCAGCTCGTCGTCCTTCTGCGGCTCGGAGACGCGCATGTAGGCCACGACCACCGGCGAATCCTTGGTCGGCGAGGCGACGCCGCCGTTCTCGACATCGTCGTTGGTGACCGCGGCGCCGGCGAAGCCTGAGTTGAAGATCACCCCGGCCTTGTAGGCGAGCGCCCTGGCGGCCTGCGGCGTCCACATCGAGGCGGCCGGCGCGCCGCAGCTCCCCATCGGGACGGCGGGGGCGAAGGGGTCGACCATCTGGCCGTTGTGGCGGACGCTGATGTGCAGGTGCGGGAACTCGGTCTGGCCGGAAAGGCCGACGCGGGCGATCGGGGTCCCGGCCTTGACCACGTCGCCGACCTTCACCTTAAGGCTGCCCTGCGCCAGGTGGCAGTACTGGGTCTCCCAGCCGTCGCCGTGGTCGATGACGACGCCGTTGCCGCACTCCTGGCCCGAGACCGCCTGCAGGCCGCGGGTGCGCACCGAGATGTCCGGCACGCCGTCGCGCAGGCGTGCGACCGTGCCGGGCGCAGCCGCCAGAACGTCCACCCCGCGGCGCTGGGCGGCCATGTCCAGGATGCGGATGTCGACGCCGCCGTGCTTTTCGTAGGTGCGGTGGCCGCAATGATAGTCGAGCACGCCCGGCCCCGGATCGCGGTCGACATAGTGCTGGATCTCGCAGGTCTGGCCGAGCGTGCAGGCGATCGGAAGCGACAGCTTCGGCCCCTCCGCCGCTCCATGAGGCAAAGCGGGCGCAGAGGCTGCGACGGCGGCGAGGCTCGCAAGGACGCTAAGGCGCATGGGGCGGCTCTCCTGATGGCTAGGCCGGCAGGAAGCGCACCCCGATGGCGCCCCTGTGGCGCGCTGCGGCCGACGCGCCAGCCGACACGGTCAATCCGGCTGCGCCACCGCCGTCAGGGCGCCGCTCGCGGTGTCGGCGTGCAGTTCGCCCATGAAGCTGTAGACGCCCGGCTTGAGCGGCCCGACCATGAAGTCGATCCTGCCCTTGGGCGTGACGTCCTTCTCGACGCCCAGGTCCTGGCTGTCGAACTCTTCGGTGGCGGAATCCAGGTTGATCAGCTCGATGCGAATTCGCTGACCGGCTGGAGCCTCGACCTTCTCCGGCGTGAACCGGTGATCCTTCAGGGTCAGGGTGATGGTGCGAGCCGCCGGTTCGGCGGACGTCGCCGCGGCGGGTAAGAGCAGGATCGCCGCAGCGATCAGGAACGTGCGCATCTGGGCCTCCAGTATGGCCCCCTCTTTGATGCAATTGACAATCGCTCGCAAGTGATTATTGGGCGTCGGCCAGTAGGTCGGGGATTGATATGCGAATTTGGAAACTCGCCGCGGCGATGGGGATCGCCCTGGGCTGGACGGCTGCGGCCTCGGCGGAACCGGGCCTGGCGAACAAGGTCTACAGTCCGTATGTCCGCAAGGGCGTCACCGAGGTCGAGGTGCGCGCAGGGCGCCTGACCGGCGGCCCGCTGGACGGCGAGCAGGCCGCGGTGGTGGAGGTCGAGCACGGCGTGAGCGACCGGGTGAGCCTGGCGGTGCTCGCCGAGTTCGAGCAGCACGCCGGCGAGGACAAGAAGCTCGACGCGCTGTCGGTCGAGGGCGTGGCCTATCTCGGCCAGATCCCCGGTCTCGGCGTCGATGTCGGCGGCTATCTGGAATACGAGCAGCGGATCCACAACGAGTCTGGCGTGCTGGAAGGCAAGCTGCTGCTGGCCAAGCGCGTCGGCGGCTTCGAGGGGTTGCTGAACCTGATCGCCGCCCGGGCGCTGACCGACAAGCAGGACGAGGACGCCACCGAGTTCGGCTACGCCGGCCAGGCGACGTGGGACATGGGGCGCAATGTGCGCCTCGGCGGCCAGGCGTTCGGAGACCTCGGCACCGACCACAGCTTCGGCGGGCGCCAGGGCCACTATCTCGGTCCCGTCGCCCAATGGGAGGTGCGGCCTGCCTGGCTGAAGGGGGGCGAGCTGGAGTTCGAGGGCGCCTACCTGTGGCCCGTCGGCGCCGCCGCCGACGAGACGAACGGCCAGGTCCGTTTCGTCGTGGAAGTCGAGCGGCGGTTCTGAGGCTGGACTTCGCGCCTCATCGCGGCCGGACGATCCGTCCTCCGGGCAACGGCCGGGCGACGCCGGTGGTCTTCGGGAACGAGATCGGCAGCCCTCGGGCCGTGCGGGCGGCGAGGTAGGCGAAGGCCTCCGCCTCGATGGCGTCGCCGCGCCAGCCATGGGCGTCGGCGTCGCTGATCCGGCACGGCAGCCGCTGGGCCAGGGCGCGCATGATCTGGGGGTTATGCCGCCCGCCGCCGGCGACGATCAGTTCGCCCGGCGTCTCGCCCATCACGGCGAAGGCCCGGCGCACGGCCTCGGCGGTGAAGGCCACCAAAGTGGCGCAGGCGTCCAGGAGCGAAAGGTCCTTCAGCGGCTCCAGCGGGAAGTCGTGGCGGTCCAGCGACTTCGGCGGCGGGGCCTGGAAGTAGGGATGGGCGAGGAAGCCGGCGAGCACGTCCTCGTGCACCCGGCCGGCCGCCGCCAGCCGGCCCTCGGCGTCGAAGCGTCCCGCCCCGCGGTCCTGGACCAAGAGGTCGATCATGCCGTTGCCCGGCCCGGTGTCGAAGGCGGCGATCTCGCCGCTCTTGGCGATGAAGGTGACATTGGCGACGCCGCCGACGTTCAGCACCGCCAGCGGCGGCTCCAGCCCCGCGGCTCGCGCCCGCGCCAGGTGGTAGATCGGCGCCAGCGGCGCGCCCTCTCCGCCGGCGGCGATGTCGGCGGTGCGGAAGTCGAAGGCCACCGGCACGCCGGCCTTACGCGCCAGGAGGCCCGCATCGCCCAACTGCAGCGTGCGGCCGACCGCACCGGCCTTGGGCCGCTCGTGCAGCACCGTCTGGCCGTGCATGCCGATCAGGTCGAGGTCGGACCACTTCAGTCCGTGGGCGGCGAGGAACTCCTCGGCGGCGGCGAAGTGCTCCTCGGCGCCGGCGCGCGCGGCCTCGGCGAAGATCGCCGGCGCCGGGGCGCCCCTCGGCCACTGCAGCGCCTCGCGCGTCGCCGCCAGCATCAGGTCGCGGGTCTCGTCGGTCAGCTTGCGCTCGCCGGCCGGGCCGAAGGCCAGGATGGCCTCGCCGTCGGTCTCCAGCACCGCCATGTCGACGGCGTCGAGCGAGGTGCCGGTCATGAAGCCAAGTATCTTCATCCCAGGAGTATCTTCATCCCGATTGACTGCCATGCGTCGCGGCCGGCATGCTAGCCGCATGTTCGGCAAGACCGCCCAGATCATCGGCCTCACCGGCCGCTATTACCGCCCGCTCACCTAGCGGGCCGCCGAGCCGTCGCGCCCGCCCACCGGCCGGCGCCAATCCTGAAACCATGACGCCGGCCTCCTCGATCGCCAGGAGCCATGTCATGTCCCTCGAAAACGCCTCGCCGGCCGTGCTAGAGGCCGGCCACCGAAATCCGAAGAGTTCCCAGATGTCCGACGCGCCCTTCAAGTCCGAGTTCCTCCAGACCATGCGGGCGCGCGGCTACATCCACCAGATCAGCCATCCGGTGGAGCTGGACGAGGCGGCGACCACGGGGCGCATGACCGCCTACGTCGGGTTCGACGCAACCGCCTCCAGCCTGCACGTCGGCCACCTGATCCAGATCATGATGCTGCGCCGCCTGCAGCAGGCCGGGCACAAGCCGGTGGTGCTGATGGGCGGCGGGACGACCAAGGTCGGCGATCCCAGCGGCAGGGACGAGAGCCGCAAGATGCTGACGGACGCCGACATCGACGCCAACATCGCCGGCATCCGCAGCGCCTTCGAGAGGTTCCTGACGTTCGGCGACGGCCCGACCGACGCGGTGATGGTCAACAACGACGACTGGCTCTCCAAGCTCGGCTACGTCGAGTTCCTGCGCGAGTACGGGCCGCACTTCACCGTCAACCGCATGCTGACGTTCGACTCGGTCAAGCTCAGGTTAGAGCGCGAGCAGCCGCTGACCTTCCTCGAGTTCAACTACATGCTGATGCAGGCGGTCGACTTCCTGCATCTGCATCGCGCGCTGGGCGTGGGCCTGCAGATGGGCGGCTCGGACCAGTGGGGCAACATCATCAACGGCGTCGAGCTGGTGCGGCGACTGGAGCACAAGGCGGCGTTCGCGCTGACCACCCCGCTCTTGACCACCGCCTCGGGCGCCAAGATGGGCAAGACGGCGGCCGGCGCGGTCTGGCTCAACGCCGACATGTTGAGCCCCTACGACTACTGGCAGTTCTGGCGCAACACCGAGGACGCCGACGTCGGCAAGTTCCTGCGCCTCTTCACCGACCTGCCGCTCGACGAGATCGCCCGCCTCGAAGCCCTGCAGGGCGCCGAGATCAACCAGGCCAAGAAGGTGCTGGCCAATGAGGCCACCCGGATGCTGCACGGCGCCGAGGCCGCCCAGACCGCCGCCCAGGCGGCCCAGGCGGCCTTCGTCGAGGGCCGCCTCTCGGCCGACCTGCCGACCCACGAGGCGCCCGCGGCCGAGCTCGAGGCCGGGATTATGCTGGCGGCTCTGGTCGTCGACGCCGGCCTCGCCAGCTCGCGGGGCGACGCGCGGCGCCTGGCGGAGGGCGGCGGCCTGCGCCTCAACGACAAGGCCGAGACCGACGCCAAACGGCTGGTCACCTCGGCCGACCTCGTCGACGGCGTGGTCAAGCTCGCCGCGGGCAAGAAGAAGATCGTCCTGGTTCGTCCCGTGTAGACTGAACGCGGCATCCCGGGGCGAACAATGACGGCGAGCGCACGCGGCGAGGATCGCGCGGCCTCGGCATGGCTTGAACGGCTGACGCTGGGCCTGCTGGCCTTCTACCTCGCGCTTTCGGCCTATGTGCTGTGGCGGGCAGCGGTCCTTGCGCCCTATTCGGATGAGATCGACTGGATCCAGCACTGGCGCGACCTCAAGGCCAACGGCGACTGGACGGGCTATCTGCTCGCGCCGGTCAACCTCCACCGTCTGCCCTGGATGTTCGGCCTGATCGCCTTGGACATCGACAATCTCGGCGGAACCAATATTCCGCTGATTGTTTCGGGGGCTTTCAGTGTCGCCGCAATGGCCTGGATGCTGGCCCGCGAGGCCGCCTGGGCCGCTCCGCCGCCGCTTGCCGCTCCCGCCGCGGCGGTCGCAGCGATGCTCGCGTTGATGGCGGGCATCGTTCTCGACGCCGCCACGCCGATTTGCGTGAACTACACCCACGGCACGGTCTGCGCGGTGGCGGCCATTGTGCTGGCGGAAGGCGGCGTCGAGGACGGGTTGAGCTGGCGTCGCGCCGCCGCCCTGCTTGCGGCGATCATCGCCGCGCTGGGCGACGCCGCCGCTCTCGCTGTCTGGCCGGTGCTCGCGTTTGGCGGACTGAGACGACGCGACTGGACCTGGCTCTCGGCAGTGCTCTTGCTCGGCGCCGTCTTCATCGGCCTTTACGCCTCCGGCCAGGGCGCGCAAACGGCCAGCAGCACGCACAGCGCCCGCCAGCATCCGCTCACCGCGCTGCACCTGTCGCTGAACTATCTGGCGTTGCCTTGGGTGCGGCTGAGCCTCGGCTGGGCCTGGCTTGGCGGACTCGCCATCGCTGCGGTCGGCCTGGCTGCGGTCGCCTTCCGCGGCGGCCCGCGAGCCAGCAATGCTGAGCGGATCGCCTGCGGCCTGATCCTGTTCACGTTCGGAACCGCAGCGATGGCCGGGCTCGGGCGGTCGGGCCAACCGGATCCGCTGAACGTGCCGCTACGCTACTCCGTGCTGCTGACCCCGCTGCACGTCGGCGGGTTGATGCTCGCCCTGCCCTACGCAGGCCAACTCTGGCGCAAGAACAGGAGCTTCGCCCAGGGCGTGATCGCGGCGGCGTTGGTCTTGCTGGCGGCGCAGAACACCGTGATGGCCGTGAAAGTGATCGAAGCAGGCGATATGGTGCGGGGCGCTGTGGCGGCTTTCCGCGACGGTCGCCGCTCGTCGGAAATGACGACCTTGGTCTACCCCGATCTCGCCCGCGCGACTCGCGTCTACGACCGCCTGGACCGCGACGACCTGTTCCAGCACGAGCTGCACTTGAAGCCGCAGGCGCGGCCGCGCTAAGCCGCTCGCAACAGGAGATGCTGACATGAGCGGACCGGCGGAAGGCGACAAGGCCCCGGACTTCGAGCTGCAGGCGGCCGGCGGACCGGTCAAGCTGGCCGACTACGCCGGCAAGACCCTGGTGCTCTACTTCTATCCGAAGGACGACACCACCGGCTGCACGCGCGAGGCGCAGGACTTCACCGCGCTCGCCGCGGACTTCGCCAGGGCCGGCGCGGCGGTGGTCGGCGTCTCCAAGGACACGGTCGCCAAGCACCAGAAGTTCACCGCCAAGTACGATCTGGGCGTCGTCCTGGGCTCGGACCTGGAGGGCGCCGTCGTGGAACGCTACGGCTCCTGGGTGGAAAAAACCCTCTATGGGCGCCGGTACATGGGCATCGACCGCTCGACCTTCCTGATCAAGGACGGGGTCGTGCGCCGCATCTGGCGCAAGGTGAAGGTCGCCGGCCACGCCCAGCAGGTGCTGGAGGCTGTGCGCGAGGCCTGAAGCGCGCGCGGGCCCACCGTCGCCTTCCTGGAGAAGAACAACCCGCCGAACTGACCCTGCGACTCACGGCCGCTTGCGATGGGTTAAAATTTGGTCAACATCGCCGGCCTGCGGGTGAGGCTGGGGGACGGCGGGTGGAGCAGCTGGAGCGTTTGCGCGCACGCGTCGTGGCGCTGTTCCCCGAGCGGCATCTTTACGTACGGCAGGGCGGCGAGATGCGCGCCTTCGTGCTCACCCGGCGGACGCAGATGCTGGCCGCTGGCGGGGCGGCCGCGGCGGCGCTGTGGATGGGCGTCTGCACCGCGGCCATGCTGATCACCCTGATCCAGGGCTCGACCGCCGACCGCCAGGTGGCGCAGGCCAAGGCTCAGTACGAGCGCTGGATGGCCGACCGCGAGGCGCGGCGGCCAGGCGCGGCGGCTTCGCCC
>NZ_DATELG010000395.1:0-44564 GCF_035276905.1 Phenylobacterium sp.
CGAGGCGATCGTCTTCGGGATCCCCGATGCGGTGAAGGGCGAGCGGGTGGCCGCGGTCCTGGTCGCGGTCGACGGTCACGTCCTCGACGGCGAGGCGCTCAAGACGCAGTTGAGGCAGGAGATCTCGCCCTACAAGGTGCCGCAGCAGATCACGGTCCTGCCATACGACCAGATCCCGCGGACGGGATCGGAGAAGGCGATCAAGCGTCACCTCATCGACATCGTCAGCGGCGCAGGCGCGGGCGACCAGCGTCAATCAGCCTGACGGCCTGGCCGAATTCGTTCGAGCGTGGCCCGGATTCATTGAAGCGACGGCGCCGGCTGTCGAGCTCCTTAGGAGCCGTCAGCGCGCAAGCATTAGGTTGTGCCCATAGTCCGTTGATCTGATTGTCGTTCATGGGGCGGCCTTCAGATCGGCCAGCGGGTGCGAGGCGGCGCTGGGGAACGCAGATATCCGCTATCGGATATCGGGGCGGCCGAAAGGGAGCCCACGTTGATCCCGAATTAAAATCAAAGAAACCTCCACTTTAGTGACGTGCGCCGCCTCGCTTGGCGCTTCCGGCGGAGCCTCTGGCGGCGGTCGAACCAAACAAGATCGGGAGGGCCCCTATGGATAGGCCAATCGAAGGCCGACGCCTTCAACTCTTCGTCTCCACGGCCTGCGCGGGCGTCCTTGCGCTCGGGGGGGCGGCGAGCGCCCAGACCGCGCCGGACGCCGGCACGAAGCTTCAGGAGGTCGTCGTCACGGCGCAACGCCGCTCGGAGCGCCTGGAGGACGTGCCGATGACCGTCACGGCGCTGCCGGCGGAGACGTTGCAGAAGTCGGGCGTCAACAACACCGCCGACCTCGCGCGCGTCACCCCTGGCCTGACGATCTCCTTCTACGGCAATAACCTGCAGCCGGCGATCCGCGGTGTCACGGCGACGGGCGGCAACGTCGGCGACAACCCGAGCGTGGCGCTGTACCTCGACGGGATCTACCAGCCGCAACAGATCTCCGCGCTGATGGACCTGCCGGACGTTGAGCAGATCGAGGTCCTCAAGGGCCCGCAGGGCACGCTCTACGGTCAGAACGCCACCGGCGGGGCGATCATCATCAATACGCTGGCGCCGAGCTTTATACCGACCGGCAGGTTCAGCGCGAGCTACGGTAATTACAACGACGTCAATCTGCGCGGGTTCGTCAGCGGGCCGGTCACCGACGTTTTGGCGGTCAGCCTCGCGGCCGCCTACGAGAACCGCGACGGTTTCCGGCGCAATGTGGCGACGGGCGAGCGCGACAGCGGCCTGGATTCCAAGCTCGTCCGCGGCAAGGTGCTCTACCAGCCTGCGCCGTGGGCGAAGTTGACCCTCACCGGCTTCTACACGGACCGGAAGGACTCCAGCGTCTACGCGACGTCGCCCCTGAACAACAACTCGATTGGCTACGCGCTGATACCTGCCGCGCCGCGCGTCACGGATCCGGACCAGTTCGCCGCCTACCCCGGCATCTTCAACCGCATCAAGTCCTCAGGCTACAGCGGTCGCGGGGAGTTCGATCTGCCGGCCGGCACGCTGAACGTGGTCGCCTCCTATGCGCGAAACAGGGTCACCGCGCTGGAGGATCTCGACACGAGCCCGGTCAACTTCGGCGAGTACCGGTACGCCAAGGCGGGCGCGCAGACCTTCGTTTCGGAGATCAACTTCGCCTCGAAGAAGTTCGGACGGGTGAGCTTCCTGGCCGGCGCCCTTTACCTGAGGGCCGATGACTCGTTCCGGCCGGGGCTGTTCATCCTCAGAACGCCGAACCTTACGCCGGCTGCGCCGTTGCCGCCGACCACCGTCCTGTACCAGGTCGGCGAAGTGAAGAAGGATATCGCGGCCGCCTACGCCGAGGTGAACATCGACGTCACCGACAAGCTCGTCTTCACGGCCGGCGGCCGCTTCACGCATGAGCGGCAGATCGCCGACTCCAACTCCGTCACCGACCCGGTCGTGCGCCCCTACCCCGGCAACCCGGCGACATGGTCGAATTTCTCGCCGCGGATCACCGCGCGATACGAGGTTGCGCCCAATCAGAACCTCTATGCATCCTGGACCAAGGGCTTCAAGGGCGGCCTGATCAATACGTCGGACTTCAACCAGGCGCCGGTCAATCCCGAGATCATCAGCTCCTACGAGATTGGCTACAAGGGCAGGCTCGCCGACAACCTGACCCTGAACATCTCCGGCTTCTACTACAACTACGACAACCTTCAGGTCGTCGCCTACGTGGCCCCGAACTACGAGACCCAGAACGCCGCCTCGTCCCGGGGCAAGGGCGTGGACGTCGACGCGAACTGGGCCGCGACGCCGGAGCTCACCTTCTCGGCGGGCGTGTCCTACCTCGACGCCCATTACGTCAAGTTCCCGAACGCCCAGGGCTACCTGCCGACCGGCTTCGGCAACGATCCGATCATTCTCGATCTGAGCGGCAAGCCCTTGCTGCGCTCGCCGAAGTGGAGCGGCAATGTGCGGGCGAACTACCAGGTCGACATCGCCGCAGGCCGCGTCGGCGCCTACGCCTCGGTCGCCTACAGCGACACCTATGGCCTGGAGCCCACCAACCGGATCAGGCAAGGCGCGTACGCCACGCTCGACGCCGAACTCTCGTTCTCGCCGGCCGCCGCGCCGCGGCTTCGGCTGAGCGCCTGGGGCAAGAACCTCACCAACAGGTCCTATCTGGCGATGGCGCTCGTCACCAACTTCTCCGACGCCGTCAGTTACGGCGACCCGCGCACGTTCGGCGTCCGGGCCGAGTACAAGTTCTGAAGCAGATCCGGGAGGCCGCCGTCGGGCGGCCTCCTTCTCTTCGGCTCAAGGCTGGGCGAGGCCGCGGCTCCGTCGCAAGGCGACGAGGGCGGCGAGGCCCAGCGCTAGGCTCGCGCCCAAGGACAGCATGCCGACGATCAGCAGGGCCGGCCCGAGCATCTTCTCGTCTCGGAACAGGTAGTCGGTGAAGACGGCCGGGGCGATCGGGCCAAGCGTGCTGCCAACGGCGCTGCTCATCAGGGCCAGCAGGGCGACGGCCTGACCTCTCATGTGGTCCGGCCACAGGTCCTGCATGATGACGTTGGTCACCCCGGAGATCAGCGGCGACAGGATCTTGATGATCGTGAACCCGGCGATCGCGACCGGAAGGCTCCCGCCGAAGGCGAAAACCGCGGCGGCCGCGATCTGCATGGGAATGATGGCGCAGACGATGCGCAGGCGCCCCTCCGACGGGTGACGGGCCACCAGGGCGTCGGATAGAAATCCTCCGGTCACTCCGCCAATCAGGCCCGAAATCACCAGCATCGCGCCGGACAGGATGCCGGCGTCGGCGACCGACAGGCGATAGGTGCGCACGAACACCAACGGGCCCCAATAAAGATAGGCGAAGATGAAGAGCTGATTCAGCGCATAGCTGGCGAACAGCGGGATATAGAGCCCGGAATGCCGCTTCAGGTGCGGAAGAAAGCTCGACGGCTGGCTGGCCGCCAGCTCACGGCGGGCGGGCTCCTTCAGCGTCATGGCCAGAAGCGTGGCCAGGAAGCCGGGAACGGAGAAGACGATAAAGGCGAGCCGCCATGCGGCGATGTCGCCCAGGATCGGGGCGGAGACCGTCGTCGTGCCGTGCAGAGCCTTCAGCAGCGCGCCGGTCAGCATCTGGGAGGACGCGGTCCCGAGCGCGATCGCGCCCATGAGAACGCCGCTGGCGCGGCCCCGCGCCCTGGGCGCGAACAGGTCCGCGAGCATGGAATAGGCCGCCGGGCTCAGGCAGGCTTCGGCGATGCCCAACCCCATCCTTGCGCTGAACAGTTGCCAGTAGCTGGACGCGAGGCCCGAGCAGAGGGTCGCCACGCTCCAGGTCAGGATGCCGACCACGAGGATGTTCCGCCGATTGGCGCGGTCCACCAGCCGGCCGATCGGCAGCCCGGCGACGGCGAAGCAGAGCGAGAAGGCGGGCCCTTGCAGGAAGCTGACGCCGGTGTCGGACAAATGAAGGTCGGCCTTCAGCGCCGGGGTCAGCAGCGTGATGACCATCCGGTCGAGGTAGGCGACCCAGAAGGCCACCGCCAAAACGCCGGCGACGTACCAGGCCAACGAGCTGCGCGGATAGGCCGAGGACAGCTCCTGGGGCGCTGCACGGGCCGCGACGTTCGCCATTTCCATCCTGCTCAGGCCTTCGCGCTGTCCACGGCTAGTGTGCTGGATCTGAAGTTCGCCTGCGCCTGGATTGTGCGCCGGAGCGAACTTCAGATCCGAAAAACACACTAGAAAACAAATACTTGTCTAATGTCCTTGTCGATCCCGAAGCTCGTCGGAGCCAGCCACAGGCGCAGGCGAACTGCGGGATCGGGACACTAGAGCCCCAGCTCCAGGACTGGACCGTCGAAGTTGCCGCCGAGCAGGCTCGAGGCCGCCGCCAGCTTCTTCGGCGGCGCGCCGCAGAGGAAGCCGTCGATCACGCGGTGATAATTCCCGATCAGGCCCTCCACTTTGCCGCTGAGGCGCATGTACTCGAAGCCGCCGGCGTGCAGGCCTTCCTGCTGGCGCGGAATGTTCGAGTAGTCCTGCTGCGGAATCGGCGGGAAGTCGGGACTGTCGTAGGGCAGCACCACGGGATCCATCACCGGCGCCGGCTCCTGGCCTTCCGGGAACAGGGTCAGCGACCAGATCTCGAACAGGCAGCTCTCCGGCCCGAGCGGGCGGGTGCGATAGGCCGCGAAGCTCGAGAGCGTGGGCAGGAAGAAGATGTGCGGGAAGATGTACTCCACCGCGTTGACCGGATGGGTGCGGCCGACGACGTTCAGGTCAGGCGTCGGCTCGCCGCGCGCGCGGCCCTGCTTCGTCACCTCGTCGCTCAGCATCTGCAGCCACATCGGGAAGCCGACGGCCGGATCCTCGGGCAGGTCGACGTCGGAAATGCTGCGCGCGATCTCGACGTCCTTGGCGTGCGCCATGCCGGCCATGCCGACGCCGATCACGTTCAGATATTCGACGTAGGCCTTGACCATCTCGCGGACGCTCGCGTTGCCGAAGCTCGGCGGCCCCTTGCCCGCGGCGTCCGACTTGATCTCGTACATGGATCGGAAAAGGCTGTCGGCCACCTGGTACAGCTGCGGGTGGGTGCGCATCACATGGTAGCCTTCCATGAAGGCCTCCATGGCCAGCTTCCAGTTCGCCGGCAGGATGGTGGCGTAGCACCATTCGGCGCGCGTCCTGTGCAGGTTGTGCGCTTCCAGCCGCTCGGCGACCGGACCGATCGTTTCGCGGAAGGACGGGGCGTCGTCGTCGAAGTTGATGAAGGCGCACCCGCCCCAGGTCTCGATGCGGCACTGCGGCAGATCCAGCTCGGCCTGCTCGAGCTGCCGCTCGCTGAACAGCCCACGGCCGTAGACGAAGGTGTTCTTGCCGTCGATGTTCCAGCGCCAGCCGTGGAAGGGACAGGTGAAGCCCTGCACCTCGCAGCTGCCGTGGCCGCGGGCGAGCTTCACGCCGCGGTGGCGGCAGGCGTTGTGATAGGCCTTCACCCCGTCCTTGGTGCGGACGACAATCACCGACTTGTCGAGGTTCGTGTATTCGATCCAGTCGCCGACATTCTGGATTTGTTCCAGGCGGCAGGCCATCTGCCAGACGTGCGGCCACAGCCGCTCGCACTCAAGCCGGTAGAACTCTTCGTCGTAGTAGCGCTTGGCGGCGATCCGTTCGGGGTCGGTGATGGGGAACGGTATGCCTTCGTGATCGATCGCCATGGGGAGGTCTCAGCTGCTGCAGATGCCTAGGTCAAAGATAAACGAGCTTGCGCCTTTGTTGCGATCGACGGGGCTGCAGCGAACCGGCAGGGGCGGCGCGCCGCCCCTGCCCCGCGTCAGCGCCCGGCGAACGGCTTCCAACTCAGGGTCAGCCAAACCTCCCGCGGGCTATCAACGTAGCATGAGGTTTCGCCGAGGCCGGCCGGGCCGCTCGTCCTGCCGCCCGTGGTCTGGCCGGCCAGCGACGTCGGCAGGCCCAGCAAGCCGCCCTCGGCGTTGTTGATGCCGCAATTGCCGGTCGTCAGCTTGTTGTTGAGGTTGCGGCCGGCCAGCGACACTTCCCAGCGATCCTCCGGACCCTTCAGGGTCACGCTAAGATCAACCTTGGCGTAGGCGCCCTGGATGGCCGAAGGCGTCCGCGCCAGGAAGGTGTAGTACTTGGACGACAACTGGGTGTTGCTCTCGATCGCCAGGCTCAGCCCGTGCGACAGCGGCGTCTCGTAAGTTATGCCGATGTTGCCCTGCCAGTCCGGCGCACGGATCAGCGGCAGGCCCGACAGATCCTGCGTCTGGGCGAGGCCTGAGGCGTTGAAGTTGCCGGCGCAGCCCAGGGCCTGGGTCTGGCCGCCCCAGCAGGGGGCGTTGTTGAAGGTCGTATACCTGGCGTGGTTCCAGTTGAGCGCGCCGCGCAGAACCAGGCCCTCGATCGGGGTCAGATAGGTGGCGTCGAAGTCTACGCCGTAGACCTTTGAGGACGCGGCGTTGACGGTGCGGGAGATCAGATTGATCTGTCCGGGCGTCGGCTGGACGAGCGCGCCCACCTGAAGGTTCGTGTACTTGTAGTCATAGGCGGCCAGGCTGACGGCGAGACGCCGGTCAAAGAAGCGGCCCTTGACCCCGCCTTCGAAGCCCTCGACGGTCTCGTCCCCGTAGGACAGCTCGTCGCTCGGGTTCGCCGGCACCGTGATGTTGAAGGAGCCGGACTTGTAGCCCTTCTTCCATGAAACGAAGAGCGTCAGGTCGTCTGTCGGCCGATAGGTCGCGGTGAGCTCGGGCGACAGGTTCTTCGACTGGATCGCCGGGGTCTTCAGCGGAACGAAAGCGCCCCCGGCGAGCAGGTTGCGCGCCGTGTCGCTGCGCCGCTCGCTGGTCCAGCGGGCGCCGGCGGCCAGCTCGAGCCTGGGAAGGATGTCGTACCGCAGCTGGCCGAACAGCGAACGCGACGCGATCTGGATCTCCTGCGTGCCGGCGCCGCGGATCGGCGCAAGGCCGAAGCCGGACAACAGATTGCTTCGCTGGGTGATCTGCAGGAAGACGTCGCCGTCCTGGTAGAACCCGCCGGCGGTGAAGTTGAAGGGCCCCGCGTAGTCGGAGTTGACCCGCAGCTCCTGGGTGAGATCCTGACGGTGATAGTCGTTTTGCGAGGCGATCGGCGTGCCGAAGTAGCTCGCGCCGGTGCTGCTGATCAGGGTCTCGGTGCGGACGCTGTAATAGCCGGTGTCCGAGGTGACGGTGATGTGGGGCGCCGGCCGGTAGTTGAATTCCAGCGTGCCGTAGCGCTGGGCCTGATCAAGCGTCGGCACGCCGTGGAACGGGATGCCGGGCCAGGCGCTCGGGTCCATGCCGACGATGTAGGCGTTCTGGTCGAGGCTGCAGGTGTCGGCGGGATTGCGGTAGGGCTTGCCCGGGCTGAGTTCGCGCAGGCCTTCCGGACAATTGGTCAGCTCGTTGGTGTTGGCCCACTTGATGCGGTCGCGGTCATAGTTGAGCTTGAGCCGGCCTTCGAGATTGTCGGCAGGGTTCCAGAGCACCGTCATGCGCATGAGATTGCGCCGTGTGGCGTTGAAGTGGTCGTCGTCGGGCGTGAGCGCCCCGGAGTTCGGATAGGCGACGGCGAGGTTGCGGAAATAGCCCTGGGAATCGGAGTGGCGAACGGCGAGCCTCACCTTGAGGTCGTGCGTCACAGGGCCTGAGATGATGTAGTCTTCCTGCTGTTCGCGCGCCTCGAACTCATATCCTCCGCGAAGGATCAGTTCGAACCTGTCGGTCGGATCGGCGGTGCGCAGCGAAATCACGCCGCCCGGGCTGCTCTTTCCGTAAAACAGCGACTGGGGGCCTTTGTAGACCTCGAGCTGCGCCAGATCGAACATGCCGCTCTGCAGGGCGAGCCCCTGGCTGAGTTGCAGGCCGTCGATGTTCAGCGACACGGACTGGTCGACGCCCGGGTCGATCGTCGTCGTGCCGACTCCGCGCAGAGAGATCTGGATCCCCGAGGTGGCGGTCTGCTCGCCCATCAGGAGGCCCGGAACCAGGCTGGTGATGGCCCGCAGGTTCGTCACCTGCAGACGGTCCAGCTGGGCGGCGCCCACGGCCGTGGTGATCACCGGCACGTTGAGGATTGATTCCTGACGCTTGCGGGCGGTGACGACCACCTCGCCCAGGACGCCCGGCCGAGCCTCCTGGGCCGCGGCCGGAACGACGAGGAGCGCGCTCGACGCGGCTCCCAGCAACAGCGAGCGCAGACGGCGCTCGCACCTGGGACTGGGCTTTTCTCGCAGCATCAGAATCCCCCCTTTTATCCCGGGCGCGGGGCCCGAGTTTGAATTTAGGTTTTATTCTGATGGGGCGACTCCGCCGGTCAATCTCCGCTCCGGATTTCCCCCGAGACATCATGCATGTGATTTGTAACGCGAGCCGAGCGCATTCTTGCGGCGCCGTCCGGCGGACTGGCGGATACCTCAGCCTGCAACCTGCCCCCCGCGGCGACCTTCGCTCGGAGGACGGAATGGCGCGCGCTTCGCCAGCGTTCGGTCCGCCCGTCGCCGATTTCGAAGTCCGCGGCGAGGCCGGACCGATTTCTTGGCGTTTGGAGCGATGCATGCGGGGACTGGCGGGCAAACGCATTCTTGTGGCGGGCAGCGCGACGGGCATTGGGGCGGCTACGGCGCGGCGGCTCGGACAGGAAGGCGCCCACGTCTTCCTCGGCGACTTCCGCATCGACGCGGCGGAGCTGGTTGCGAAGGACATTCAGGCGGCCGGCGGGACGGCGGCGGCCGGCTTCTTCGACCTGCATGACGAGAAAACCATCGAGACCCTCGTCGCCAGCGCAGTCGGCGCTTATGGCGGGCTGGATGGCCTCGTCAACGTCGCCTACGAGGGGCGGGCGGAGTACCACGGCCGCGACGTCGAGATCCTGAGCATGGATCCGAAGGTCTGGGAGATCGTGCTGCACGGCAACGTCATCGGCACGGCCTTGATGATCAAGTATGCGCTGCCTCATCTCGTCGAGACCGGTGGCGGATCGATCGTCAACATCACCTCGCCGGGCGCATCGGCGGGCGAATCCGTTCGTGTCGTCTATGGCGCCTCCAAGGGGGCGCTCAACTCGATCACCCGGCACGTGGCGAACACCTATGGCGTGCGCGGCGTCCGGTGCAATTGCGTCAGCCCGGGCGCAATCCTCACCGAGGCGGGACAGGCTGCGTTCAGCCAGGAGATGCGCAAGAAGATGATCGCCTCCATGCCCATCAAGCGTCTGGGCCAACCCGAGGACCCTGCGGCGACCATCGCCTACCTGCTGTCCGATGACGCCGAGTGGATCACCGGACAGATCTGGGGCGTCAACGGCGGAATCGCGTTCCGCGAATAGCCGCCGTGACCGGCGCCGCCTATTGCGGCTGGACCGGGTACATGAGCGCGGCGAGCCCCAGGATCTCGGCGCGATCAGCCGGCAGGATGAACCCCTGCCCGATCGTCTCATCGAGCGAGACTTCGAACCGCTCCAGGTAGTCCGCCTTGCCCCCGGGGTAGAGGGCTTTCAGCTTCTGCCCGCTGAATATCTCCGAGGTTCCGAACAGCGCGCCCATCAGATGGCCCGGGTCGCCCTCGCCGGACAGGCGGGCGGCGGGAACGTCGGTCCAGGGCGTGCGGATTCCTCCCTTGGCGATGCCGTGCTCGTCGCGCACGGCCTGTGGCGGAGCCGTGTCGGTCAATTCAATCCGCGGCGATCGCGGCGGCGGTTCGCCGGTTCGAACCCAGTGGTCGAGGGCGTTCAGCGCGGCCTGGACGACATAGTGATGCTGCGGCCCGAAGTTGATCGGCGCATTGACGCCCATTCCCATGATCGAGGCGCTCGGGGCGTAGGCCTTGGCCAGGTCCTCCAGCGGCGCCGAGCCGGTGTCGATGGGCGAGACGAGGATCGTGTAGTTGTCCGCATGCGAAGCGCCAGGCAGCTCCCAGACACGCAGGCGCTCGGTGTCCGGCTGCCGCGCGGCGTGGAAGCCCGCCATGCCTGGAAAGCCGAGCAGGTCGAGCTCGGTGATGAAGGTCATGACCGGAACGCGCAAGGTCGGGCGGAGCTGAACCCCGCCGTTCCACGCCGGTCCGCCCGGATCCATGGCTCCGCTGAGCTCCACCGCGCCGCCGAACCGTGAATGGATAAGAAAGCCATCGTAGACCTCGGCCAGCGGGTCCACGGCGTTGACATAGGTGGTCAGGAAGGTGGCCGACTGCGACTCGCCCACGGCGAGGATCCGCTTTGGCTCGAGCGGGCCGAGAACCCCGTCGGACCTGGAGCGGCACGCCAGGCGACCGACCTGGGAGAAGATGTCGAAGGAAAAGGCGTCGCCCGGATGGTGCAGAGGCCCATATCGCTCCGGGGCGACCTTCTTGAGCGAGTTGTCCGGTCCCATGATGCTTGGGCCGCCCTCGACGCCGACTTGCTGGGCGGACACCATCACATAGGCGTGGCCAGCCCGGAGCACCTGACGGTGCAACATCAGCCAGTCCGCGGGAGAGTCGACGCCGCCCGTCACATTCAGCCACTCGACGATCACCGTCCCATCGAACCGCGCCGGGTCGGTGGGACGCCAGACGACGATGCGGGTGGCGTAATCGGCCGTATCGTCCTCCGCCGCGCGCCAATGCCCATCGGCCGAAGCCGGCTCGGACATGGCGTAGGAGGCCGCTTCACCCGAGATCACGAACTCGCTGGCCGTGTAGCCGACGTCGCTGGGTTCATAGGCGCCGATCAAGAGCGCGGGCTTGCCCGGCAGCGGCGTCACGTTTGGCGTTCTGGCTTGCATCAGACAAGGCTCCGATCTCATCGATTTCGCCGGTTGGTGTCGCCATTGGCGCGCCGGAGCGCTTGCGCGCTCAAGCGCTGCATTGACTGCGCCTCAAGGCTACTGACGCGGTCGCCCGCCGTCAGCAAGGCGCGGCCGGGCGTGCAGGCCAATAATCGCATCCCTGATTTGTCCCGCCTTGGACGGCGTTTCGCCCTAGTCAAAGTCCAACTTTTGATCGAGCTAATCGCGTGTTGGGCCGGTAGCGACGGCGTCGGGCGCGCGCCGCAGCGACGCGGCGGCGCCAAGAGAGAGACGATGTCCCAAGCCCTCGCCATTCCCGACGCCGAACAGGTTTCAGCCGCCTGGCTGACCGAAGCGCTGCGCGCGGGTGGCTTGACGGACGCCACCGTCAAGAGCGTCTCGACCGGTCGCGTCGGCACTGGCCAGGCCGCGCGCGCCTATCGGTTCGAGCTGGAGTATGAGCGGCCTGATCCGTCGTTTCCCCGCTCGATCGTCGGCAAGTTCCCGTCGACCGACCCTGAGCACCGAAAGGTCGCCGCCGAATACAAGACCTACCTGCGGGAGATCAATTTCTACCGCATCCTGCAGCCGCAGCTGTCGGTCAGCACGCCGAAATGCTTCTACGCCGACATTGACGGGAATGGTCCGGATTTCATCCTTCTGCTGGAGGACGTGAGTCCCGCGCGCCAAGGCGATCAGATCGCGGGCTGCAGCCCCGCTGTCGCCAGGCGCTCCGTCTTGGATCTCGTCGGCCTGCACGCGCCGAGCTGGCGCAATCCGGCAATGCTGGACTTCGACTGGCTTAGCAACGGCGACGTCGACCAGTACAACGCCTTTATCCGCAAGAGCTACAAGACTGGATATCCCCAATTCCTGGAGCGCTGTGCGGGCGGCTTGGACCAGGACGAGCTTCGGGTTCTGCGAAGGCTTGCCGAAACACCGGTCTTCCCGAGCGAGCCGCCGGAATTGAAGGCCTACTGCCTGATCCACAGCGACTATCGGCTCGACAACCTGCTCGTCGATGACAGCGTCGAGCCCAATCGCACCTTCCTGGTCGATTGGCAGACGCTGATCGTCGGCAACCCGATGCGGGATCTCGCCTATTTTCTCGGCGGTTGCCTGCTTCCGGAGGATCGCCGCCCCGTGGAGCAGGATATCGTCCGCGATTACCATGGGAAGCTCCTTGCGGCCGGGGTCGAGGGCTATTCGTGGGAGACGTGCTGGGACGACTATCGCCGAGCGACATTCCTTGGGGTCATGACCGCCGTCGTTGGGATGGTCTTCGTGGACCGGACCGAACGGGGCGATCAGCTGTTCGCGACCATGGGCAAGCGGCACCTTCTCCAAGCGCTGGAGCTTGGCGCCGAGGATTTCATTCGCTGACGAGCTTATCTGAACGGCCTGCAATTTCTGGCCATCCACCGGGATAGTGTCGCATGCTCATCAAGTACGATGACCTTCCGCTTCAGCAGACGACCGAGTCGCTGGCCTATCTGGCCACCAGCGATCGCGACGCCTATGGCCGCTACTGGTTCAACGGCTTCTCACCCGACGGCGAATATTACTTCGGAATCGCCTTCGCGATGTATCCGAACCGCGAGGTCATGGACTGCGCGCTCAGCATCGTGCGCAAGGACGGCACGCAGGACAGCTTCCGCGCGTCACGGCGTTGCCCGCTCGACCGCTCCGAGATGGTCGTCGGACCGTTCAAGCTGGAGATCGTCGAGCTGATGCGCGTGATCCGCGTGACCATTGCGGACAACGAAACCGGCGTCACCGCCGATCTGACCTTCACCGGCAGCACGCCCGTTCACGAGGAGCCGACCGACTTCGTTCGGCCCAAGATCCGAATGACCATGCAGATGAAGCGCTACACCCAATTCGGTCGGTGGAGCGGCTACATCGACGTGAAGGGCCGGCGGCAGGAGGTCGACAACGTCTACGGCATCCGCGACCGGTCCTGGGGCTGGCGCATGTGCGGCGAGCCGCCGGGCGGCGCCTATACGATGATCCCCTCGCAGGCCTTCTACCTCTGGGCGCCGATCATCTGGCCTGACATGTGCACCCACTACGGCACGTGGGAGAACGCCCAGGGGCGGAGCCAGAAGGACTTTGCGCAGATCTTCCCCGTCTACGACATCCGTGAGCCGTTCGACACGCTCGACCCTTCAGGGTTCCGCGAGATCAAGGCGGGCAGGCACCGGCTGAGGTTCGACGACCCGAAGAGCCGTTTCGTCAGCGGCGGCGAGATCGATCTGATCGACGGCGATCAAACCCTCACCATCAAGCTCGAGGCGCTGCTGCGCTTTCACATGTACGGCATTGGCTACAACCATCCCACCTGGGCGCACGGCATGTGGAAGGGCGAGGAGGCCATCACGAGCGAGCATTGGAACCTCGCGGACATCGATCCGACGGCGACCCAGTATCAGCACACCCAGGTGGTGGTGAGGGCGCGGATCGGGGACGAGGTCGGACATGGCGTGCTCGAGCAGGCCATCTTCGGAGACCATGACCAATATGGCTTCAAGGGCTTCACCACGCCCCTGGGCGCGTCGGGCGGCTGAGCCGGCCGCCCCGGCGGATCATGCTATAGCCGCTAGACCGCGAAATCGGGGCGCTCGACCGCATCCTTCAAGAGGGTGAGGAACCGCTCCGCGGCCGCCCCGTCGATCACCCGATGGTCGTGCGTCAGGCTGTAGGGGAGCATCGGGGCGATGACGATTTCATCGTTCCTGACAATCGGCTTCTTCACCAGGCGGCCCACGCCCAGGATGCCGACCTCAGGCATGTTGATGATCGGGGTCGAGTAGGAGCTCACGCCGACGGAGCCGAAATTGCTGACCGTGAAGGTGCCGCCGGACATCTCCTCCGGCATCAGCTTCTCGGCGCGGGCTTTCTCGCCGAGGGTCTTCGCCGTCTTCGAGATCTCCACCAGGGACTTCTGGTCGGCGTTCCGGATCACGGGCACGACCAGGCCCTTCTCGCCCTCGTCGCCGAGGGCCACGGCCATGCCGACATTGATCTCCTGCCAAACCTTGATCTCGTTCTCGATCAGGCTGGAATTCATCAGGGGGAACTGGCTCAGGGCCTTGGCCACCGCATGGATCAGCATCTCGGCGTAGGTGATCCGGACGCCCAGAACGTCTTCCTGCCGCAGGTAGCTTTCCCTCAGGCGCGACATGATGGTCAGGTCGAAGTCGCCCGACATCGTATTGGGCGCGTTCGTTGCGAGGCTGCGCCTCATGTTCTCGCCAATGGTCTTGCGCATCCCTCGATAGGGAATGGTCTCCTTGACGGTCCTCCCTGCGTCGGCGCCGCCCTCGGCGCCTTGGGATGCTCCGGCGCCGCCGGCGCCGATCTCCCTTTCGATGTCTTCCTTTTGGATCCTGCCGCCCGGCCCGGTGCCGGCGATCTTGGTGATGTCCAGGCCGGCCTCGGCCGCCATGCGACGCGCGACGGGGGAGATCGAGACCTGCGCCCGCCCCTGCGGCTCATCCGCAGCCGCCGCGCGTGTCGCGGCGGCGTCTTCAACCGCTTCGCTCGAGGCCGCGTCGGCCGCGCCGCCCGCCTTGATGGCCGCGTACTCCTCCTCGGTCTCCGCGATCAGGCCGACGACGGTGCTGACGTCCGCCTCCACGCCCTCCAAAAAAAGGATGTGCAGGAAGCCCGAGCTCGGCGCCGACATCTCGAAAGTGGACTTCTCCGCCTCGACGTCCAGAACAGCGTCGCCCTTTTCGACTCGGGCGCCTTCCCTGGCTTTCCATTCGACCAGCGTCACGACAGCCGCGGCCATGCCAAGTTTAGGAACGATAAGCTGTTCCACCATTCCCGAAGCTCCTTTAAGGCCCGAAACGTCTAATCCGTCTTGTAGAGACTCATCTTGCCGATGCCCGCGTCGACCACAACGCGATCCGCCCGCACCAGAGAGGTGATCGCGTCGGCGATCTCCTGCGGCTGCGGCAGGACGTATTTCTCGACTCCGGTGGCCGGCACCCAGCCCTTGGCGCCGATCCGTTTGACCGGCCCGTCCAGATAATCGAACGCCCTTTCCATGATCTGCATGGCGATCTCGCCGCCCACGCCGCAGGTGATGTAGTCCTCGTCCACGACAACCGCGCGCGAGGTCTTCTTCACGGACTGAATGATCGTCTCTATGTCCAGCGGAACGAGCGTCCTGGGGTCGACGATCTCGACGCTGATCCCCTTTTCCGCCAGCTTGGCGGCCACGTTCTGGCAGAGAGAGACCATGTAGCCGGTCGCCACGACCGTCACATCGGTCCCGGCCCGCTTGATGTCCGCGACGCCGAAGGGAATGGCGCCGTCTTCGTCCATGGTCACCGGACCCTTTTCGCGCATGAGCCGCTTATGGAAGTAGTAGCAGACCGGATTATTGTCGCGGATGGCCGTCTTCAGCAGGCCTCGCGCGTCGACGATGCTGCTTGGGACGACGAGCTTTATGCCCGGGATGTGCATCACCTGCGATTCCGGGCACCCGGAGTGTTCCGCTCCCAGGCCGAGATAGCCGCCCATGGTGGTGAGGATCACCATCGGGAGGTCGATCTTGCCGCCGTGCATGAAGCGGTTCTTCCCGGCGAGCGTCATCGCCGCGTAGGCGGGGGTCAGAAAGTCCGCCATCATCGGGTCGATGATGGGCCGGTAGCCTTGCTGGGCCAGGCCGATGCCCGCGGCCACCATGGTGTTCTCCACGAGGCCTGTCTCGATCACGCGGTTGGGCCCGAACTGCTGGTAGAGCCCGGTCGTCATGCCCATGGCGCTGCCGACCACGCACTCGCCCATATAGATGACCTTGTCATCCCGAGCCATCTCTTCCCTGATGGTCTCGTTCATGACCTGAAGCATCGAGCGCTCTTGCGGTTTCATGGCGGCGTCTCTCGAAATCGTTCTTTAATTATTCGGCAAAGAGCAACGATTGCAGATGCTCGAAACTTGGGATCACCGGGCCTTCGGCGGCCAGCTTCACCGCTTCCTCGATCTCTTCCCTGGCCGCCTGATGAATTTCGTCGATGTCGGCTTGGGTGAGGATCTCCTCGGCGAGCAGCTTGGCGCCGAACAACTTGATCGGATCCTTCTCCCGAAGCCATTTGTCGGCCTCATCCTTGGACCGCGGCTGGTCCATGGAAACATCGGGACCTCCCTCGGAGTGGCCGCGCAGGCGATAGGTCTTGCACTCAATGAGGCTCGGCCCCTCGCCCGCTCGCGCCCGCCGCACCGCCTCCTGCACCGCCTCGTGCACGGCGATGACGTCCTGCCCGTCGACAATGACCCCGGGGATGCCGTAGCCGGGCGCGAACTTGGCGATGTCCTTGTTGACGAGGTAGGTGCTGAGCGGCGTGTGCTGCCCCATTTCGTTGTTCTCGATCACGACGATGAGCGGAAGCCGGTTGGCGGCAGCGAAGTTGACCGCCTCGTGGAACTCCGCCTTGGCGGCCGCGGAGTCGCCCTCGAACGCGACGACCACGCGTCGCTTCCCGTCCAGCTTGGCCGCCATCGCGGTCCCGCACGCCAGGCCAAGATTCTCGGCGATGAGGGCGGTGTACATGGGAAAGCCCTTCTCCGGCGCCACCGGGTGCCAGCCGGAGGCGCCGCCGCTATTTCCGGTGAGCTTGCCGTAGTGCTCGGCGATGATGGATTCGATGCTGACGCCCCTCGGGATGAGCTTGCTGATCCCGTGCCCTCGGTGCGTGGCGTAGACGCAATCGCCCTCCTCCAGGAAGGTGCAGCCGCCGACGCCGACCGCCTCCTGGACCTGGGTGCTGTGATAGAAGAGCGCCAGCTTCCCCGTCATCAGGGCGTTGATGAACCACTCGTCGAGTTCTCTTACGCGCACGAGGTTTTCGAAGAGCGTCACCTTCTGATCGTCAGTCAATTCCATTTCCTCGCCCTCCATTTCATAATCGAAGGAGCGTCACTGCCGCTGCGCCATCCGATCAAACGGGCCCATTTCGAGGTCCCTCAAAACGGCGAGCTTGCCCAGAGGAGACCCGCGGGGAGGACGCAGAAATCATCCATGCAATAATTCGCCCGCGGCAGGGGGCTTCGCCCGGCGCGCGGGTGCGCGGCGGGAAAAGGCGAAACATAATGACGCTCGCACCGGTCTTCCGGGACCCGGCTCGCCCAGCAAGGAGAAGGTTCATGGCGGTCAAGGCAGAGCCCCTGTCCTACAGTGTCGACGGCGTCGAAATGCTCAGCACCTACTATGTGGATGAGGCGAAGGCTGGCCGACGGCCGGGGGTGCTCGTGTTCTCCGACGCGCGCGGCCTCGACGACGTCGCCCACGGCGGGGCGCGCCGGTTGGCCGAACAGGGCTTCGCCGCCATCGCCTGCGATGTTTACGGCGGCGGCCGCTATATCGAAGACCGGGACGAGGCGATCCGGCTGGCGACCGAGCTGGTCGCGGCGCCCGATCTGACGGGCAAGCGCGGCGCCGCCGGGATCGCGGCCCTGACGGCGCATGCGCAGGTCGACCCGAGCAAGATCGCGGCGATGGGCTACTGCTTCGGTGGCAACGTCGCGGTCGAGATCGCGCGCGGCGGGGCGCCGCTCGCCGCCTCGGTCGGTTTCCACGGGGGCGCGGTTCCGCCGATCCCTGAGCGTAGTCGGAACATCACCGGCAAGGTCCTCCTCTGCCTCGGGGCGAACGATCCGATGATCCCGCTGGAGATGCGCACGGCGTTCGAAGAAGACATGCGTGCGGCCGGGGTCGATTTCCGCATGCACCTCTACGGCGGCGTCTATCACTCCTTCACAAATCCAACGATCGACCAGATGAACATGCCAGAGACGTTTCGGTACGACCCCAAGGCTGAAGCGCGCTCCTGGAAGGAGATGATCGCGCTTTTCGAGGAAGTCTTCGGCTAGACCATTCGCCGCCGAAGTGGACGCCGGTTCGGCGCAGCGAATGCTCTAGACGGCCAGCCGTCAAGCCCTGGTGGTCGGCGAAACTGGATTCAGAAGACGATGACGCTGCGTGCGATCGCGCCGGTCATCATGCTCTTGTAGGCGTCGTCGATCTCGCCCAGCCCAATCTGCCGCGACACGAGCTCGTCGAGCTTGAGCTTTCCGGCCAGGTACCAGTTGGCGAGTTGGGGGACGAAGAGCTGGAATGGTGCGTCCCCCATGCCCGAGGCGATGATCCTCAGATCCTTGTAGAGCAGGTCCAGGACCGGAAAGCTCATTTCCGCCCCGACTTTCGGCATGCCGATGATCACCGCCGTCCCATGCTTGCGCAGCATCATGAAGGCCTCGCGCATCGCCGCGGGCAGCCCGATGACCTCGAAGGCGTAGTCCACGCCCCCCCGGGCCAGTTCGAGCACTTCGCCCACCGCGTCGGGGCCGCCCAGCACCCCTGCGGTCGCGCCGAACGCCTTCGCCATCTCCAGCTTGGCCGGGCTGAGGTCGACGGCGATGATCTGCTCGGCGCCGGCGATCCGTGCGCCCTGGATGACGTTCAGGCCCACGCCGCCGCAGCCGATCACGGCGACGCTGGAGCCCGGCCGCACCTTCGCGCCATTGATCGCCGCGCCGGCGCCCGTCAGCACGCCGCAGCCGAGCAGGGCCGCCGCCGGCGGCGGCACGGCCTTCGGCAGTTTCACCGCCGAACGGTGATGCACCACCATCTCCTCGGCGAAGCCGCCGATGTCGGCCGCTTGCCAGACGGGACGACCCTTCCAGGTAATGCGCGAGCCGATCGGCTGACGCGCCCCGGTCGGCTTGTGGTCGCAGCGGTGATTGTGGCCGGTCTGGCAGTCGCCGCATTCGCCGCAGTAGGCGGCATAGCAGGTCACGACGAAATCGCCGACCGAGAGGCCGGGCACATCTTCGCCCACCGCCTCGATGAAGCCTGCCGCTTCATGACCCAGGATCGCCGGAACGGGCGCGTGAAGGTCGCCGGTCATCAGGTGGTAGTCGCTGTGGCAAAGACCGCTGGCGGCGATGCGCACTCTGATCTCGCCGGCCCGCGGCCCGTCGAGTTCGACCGTCTCGAGCGACAGGGGCGCCCCGGCCTCATGAAGCAATGCGGCTTTCATGGTCGTGCCAACCTCCGTGCCTGTTCGATCCCGAAGTCAGTCCGTGGACGCGGGCGCCGTCAGGCGGCCGGCGCCGGTTGCGGAGCCGGCGGGCGAAGCCGCACCACGGCCCACAGGATCGCGCCGAAGAAGACCACGGCGATGGCGAGACTGATGAACAAGCCCTGGAAACTCGCATGGGCTTGAACGTGCAGGACGGTGGAGAGCGTCATCATCAGCATGGTCGCTTCATTGAGCACAAGCCGCAGCTTCTGCCGGAAATACAGGAACAGCACCGTCAAGAGGACGGCCAGAAAGCCCACCAGGCCGGGGTCGCCGAACCGCTGTTGAAGCTGGTGCATGAGAAGGCCCAACGCGAGGCCGGCGAAACTCCCCATCACTGTACCGGGCAAGAGCCGCAGATCTGATTTCTGCAGCCCGCCCCAAAAGAGCAGAAAGAAGAACCCGGCGTAGGACTCCTGGCTCCCCGCGACGACGTTGAGGGCGATGTAGCCGCCGCACGCAGCTATGGTGAAGATGAGCATCACGAGGGCGACCACGGTCGTGGGCGCTGGCTCTTCCGCCGACGTTGGCGCGGCCCTGTCGGTCATCTGTCTGGCGTGTTGAGGCATGTTGTCTGGTCCGTCCGATGTTTGCCTGCGGCGCTCGGGGCGCGCGTGCGACGGTCTCGTGACGCCCTTCCGCCGGAAAGGCGGAAACTGCAGGCGGCGACCCGTCGGCGCACTGGATCGACGGCGGCCTCTTCATTCCTCCCGCCGTTTTTTGTTCAGTCGTGATCGCGAAGAGTTAGCCAGCGGACCTCATGTGTCAGCGGCCGTCATGCGGCGCGCCAAACAAATCATATATGCGATATCGCGGGGCCTTCGGCCGCAGCGGGCTCCATGGCGGGCGCTGCGCCCTAGGGAGCATGAGATATGTGATATCTGCCGCCCGCGGCCCCGTACGGGCTGAAAACGCGCCGAGCCTTCGAATATAAGAGTGGCCGAAGGGAGATCCCAATGACCACGCTCGAAGGACTGGTCGCCGATCAGAATAACGGTTGGCGCGCGCAGTCTCCTGGTAGTCAAGGCTGGCCGCGGTCGGCTCGCGTCGACTCTAGGAACAAGTATTTCATGGTGTCGGCGGACACTCACATCACGCCGCCGAAGACTCTGGTCAGCAGCCGCATCGCGCCGGAGTACCGAGATCGCCTCCCGCGCGTGGAAGTCACGCCCGACGGCGGCCGCATGTTGCATATCGAGGGCGCCCGGCCAAGCCGGATCATCGACTCTCAGCTGGAGGGCGAGGACGCCTATCGCGCGCACGCCGACCTCATCGGCGAGGACCCGGCGGCTGATGTCGAGCGCCGCATGTCCGACCTGGACAAGGACGGCGTCGACGCCGAGCTGATCTTCCCCAACGGCCCGGCGATTGGCGCCTTCTGGACGCCGGATCCGCATTTCGCCCAGGCCCAGTTCCGGATCTACAACGAATGGGCGGCCGAGATCACCCGCCCTCACCGCCATCGCATGCAGATGGCCGCCTGCGTCGCCACCGGCGACGTGGACCTGGCGGTCGCGGAGATCGGGCAGGTAGCGAAGCTCGGCTTCAATGTGATCACAATGCCGACCTCGCCGACGCCCGGCGACCGAGAGCGGAAGTACAACCACAAGGAATTCGATCCGCTCTGGGCGGCCGTCCAGGACCATGACCTGACGATGACCTTCCACGTCGCGACCGGCGGCGATCCCCGGACCGCGCGGGGAATGGGCGGGGCGCTGATCAACCGCGCCCAGTCGCACCAGTCGGTGACGGATCCGATCGTGGCCTTCTGCGCCTCGGGGATCCTCGACCGCTTCACCAAGCTCCGCTTTGTTTCCGTCGAGGCCGGCGTGGGCTGGATCCCGGCGCTTCTGGACCTGATGGACGAGACCTATCGGAAGCATCACATGTGGGTGCGCCCGAAGCTGCAGCACGGGCTGCCCAGCGATTATTTCCGCGCCCACGGCGCGGCGACGTTCGAAGAGGACCACGCGGGGCTGCTGCTGCTGGAGGCCTATGGCCTTGCCGACAACTTCTGCTGGGCCAACGACTATCCGCACCACGAGGGCACCTTCCCGCACTCGGCGG
This sequence comes from Phenylobacterium sp., assembly GCF_035276905.1. Taxonomy (GTDB): domain Bacteria; phylum Pseudomonadota; class Alphaproteobacteria; order Caulobacterales; family Caulobacteraceae; genus Phenylobacterium. The sequence continues at coordinate 21,004 of NZ_DATELG010000395.1, forward strand.
CGGCGATCGAGCGGCAGATGGGCGGCCTGAGCGACGAGACCCGGGCGAAGGTGCTCGGCCTCAACGCCGCGCGTCTCTTCAAATTCCCGGTGCCCGAGCGGTACGCCCAATGACCCGGCTGGCGAGCCAGGATCGTCGGGCCCCGCTCGCCCAGCGTGGAGATGCTGGGCGATGAAAGGCAAGGTCGCCGTGGTCGGCGTCGGCCACACCGCCTATGGCGCCTTTCCCGACCGCGACGAATACTCCCTGGCCGCGGAAGCCTTCACCCGGGCGCTCGAGGACAGCGGGCTGCGCAAGGCTGACGTCGATGGCCTGGCGATCTGCCGCATCCCCGAATACACCCGCATGGGCGAGACGCTGGGGCTCAATCCCCGCTGGACCATGCAGTTCCCGCCCCATGGCCGGATGTCGGGCATGGGCATCTTGGAGGCCGCCGCGGCGATCGCCACCGGCCAGGCGAGCACGATCGCCATGCTTTACGCGAACATCGGCCGCTCCCGGCGCGTCCGCTATGGCGGCGATGAGATTCCGAGCGTCTGGGATCGCTGGGGATACACCTCGCCCGGCGCGGCCTACGCCATGATGTTCCAGCGCCATATGCATCTTTACGGGACCACCACGCGCCAGCTCGGCGCCGTGCCCGTCGCGATCCGCAACCACGCCTGCCTGAACCCCGACGCGGTCATGCGCAAGCCGATCACCCTCGATGACCACGAGGCCTCGCGGCCGATCGTGGCCCCGTTACGGCTGTTCGACTATTGCCTGATCAACGACGGGGCGGTCTGTCTGATCCTCACCGCCCGCGAGCGGGCGGCGGACCTGCGAAAGTCGCCGGTCGTGATCGCCGGCCACGGCGGTTATGACGGCCTCGCGACCTCGGCGATCCTCGGCTACGACCACGACTGCTTCTACGACCACGTGCGCCACGCCGGCCAGCAGTCCTACGACGTCGCCGGCGTCAAGCGCGAAGATGTCGACGCCCTGATGGTCTACGACAACTTCAGTCCGGCCGTGCTCTTCGCCCTTGAGGGGCTGGGCTTTTGCGAACGCGGCGAAAGCGGCCCCTTCGTCGAGAGCGGCGCAATCTCGCTGGGCGGCTTGATCCCCGTCAATACGGACGGCGGCCACCTGTCGAATTCCTATCTCCAAGGCTGGGCCCTGAACGTCGAGGCCGTCCGCCAGATCCGCGGCGAAGCCGGCGCCCGCCAGATCGCCGACTGCAAGGTCGTGCAATACGTTCAGGGGACGCCTTGCAGCCGCTCGATCATCTATACGGCGGGGGATTGTTGAGATGTCGTACGGTTCCGCCCCCGATCCGTTGATGGAGGCCTTCTGGGAAGGCGCGCGCGGACGTCACCTCATGCTGCAGGAATGCGCCGCATGCGGCCATCGCCATTTCCCGCCGACGGCGGTGTGCCCCCAATGCCTGTCGGGCGAACAGCGCTGGCGCGAGGCGAGCGGCCGCGGACAGGTGGCCTCGATGGTCACCTTCCACCAACGCTACTGGGACGACCGCCCGACGCCCTATGCGGTGCTCCTGGTGGAACTCGAGGAAGGTCCGCTGATCATGGGCAATCCGGTCGCCAGCGGGGCTTCGATCTCGATCGGTGATCCGGTCGTGGCGGTGTTCGAGGCACGCGCCGACGGTTCCATCATCCCGCAGTTCGCCCCCGAACCCATTCCACCGACCGGGCCGTAGCAGGCATTGAATTCAAGGAGGAACGCATCATGGCTGACGACAAGCCTGACATTTCGCAAGACGCCCGCAGCTATTGGATGGAAGCGGGCTATTCTCCGGGCGGCGTGATCCGGGAGGTCGACTATGCGTCGCAGTCGGGCGGTCTCCATCCGTCGCTGCAGGGCATCAAGATCGTCGACACCGACACGCACATCCTGGAATACCCGGATCTTTTCACCAAGAACGCGCCAGCCAAGTACAAGGATCGCGTTCCCCAGATTAAGCGGATCAACGGCGTCGACCGTTGGATCGTCTGCGACCGCGATTTCGGCTCGCTCGGCGGCAACGTCATCCGCGCGGACAACAACAAGCTGCTTGGCCGGCTGTCTTTCCCCACGATCGAGGAAGGACACCCCGGCGCCTACCAGGTGAAGTCGCGCCTCCAGGCGATGGACGACATGGGCGTCTACGCCCAGATCTGCTTCCAGAACTCCGGCGTGACCCAGGCCGGCTCGCTGATGTCGCTGGGCGACAACGACCTGGCGGTCACCATCCTCAAGCTCTACAACGACGCGTCGTTGGAACGGCAGGAAGAGTCCGGCCAGCGCATCTTCACCATGGCCCATCTGCCGATCTGGGATAAGGCCGCCATGGAGGCCGAGGCGCGCCGCGTCCTCGACATGGGCCTGAAGGGGATCGTGCTGCCGGACACGCCCGAGCGACTGGGCCTTCCCTCGTTCCTCGACGACTACTGGACCGCGCTGCTGGAGCTGTGCAACGACCGCGGCGCGCCGCTGAACTTCCACCTGAACGCCGCGATCGACCCGAGCGGACTGACCTGGAAGGGCTTCGAGTTCGAACAGACCCTTTCGGTCATCGCCACCATGTACTCCATCGGCAACGCCGCGACGCTCGGCAACTGGATGGTGAGCGGCCGGCTGGACCAGTTCCCGAAGCTGAAGATCGGCCTGATCGAGAGCGGCATGGGCTGGGTTCCGTTCGCGGTCGAGGCGATGGAGCACCAGTTCCGCGAGATGCTGCCGCGCATGTCGAAGAACCTCACCCGGCGCCCGTGGGAGTATTTCCGCGACCACTTCAAGGTGACCTACTGGTTCGAGAAGATCGCGCCGAAGCAACTGCTGGAGACCATCGGGGTCAACAATGTGATGTTCGAGACGGATTTCCCGCATCCGACGTCGCTCTACCCGGGCGTCCAGGAGCACATCGTCGACACCCTCGGCGGGTACGACTACGAGGTGAAGAAGCGTGTGCTCGAGCGCAATGCTGCGGAGCTCTACAACCTGCCGTTCTGATCGGCCGCGGGCGCCCTGTCGCCAGCTCGGCGGCGGGGCGGGCGCTGTGGTGTTGCAAGACACCCGCTTGAGAAGACCTCCACGGAAACGAGGCTGCTCCCGCGCGGGGGCCGAAGGGGATGCTGATGTCGGATATTCTGGGATACAAGAACAAGCGGGTGGTCGTGACGGGCTGCTTCTCGGGCATGGGCGAAGCCACCGCGCGCATGCTGCTGGATCTCGGCGCCGAGGTGCACGGCCTGGACTATAAGGACTGCGCCCTGCCGCTGGCGTCCTTCGCCAAGGTGGACCTGCGGGAGCCGGACTCGATCGACGCAGGCGTGGCGAAGATCGGCGGACGGGTCGACGCCCTGTTCAACTGCGCGGGCCTGCCCAACGTCTTCCCGGTGCTGGACGTCATGAAGGTCAACTTCCTCGGCCTGCGCAAGCTGACCGAGGCGATCGTCCCGCTGATGCCGCAGGGTTCGGCGATCGCCAGCATCGCCTCGACCGCCGGCGGCGGCTGGCACGCGCGCATGGCGACGCACAAGGAGCTCGCCGCCACCCCCGACTTCGAAACGGGCCTGAAATGGTGCGAGGCCAACCAGCATCTTATCGACGACAGCTACACCTTCTCCAAGGAGACCCTGATCATCTGGACGATGATGAGCGGCGCCTCGCTGATCAAGCGCGGCGTCCGGATCAACTGCACCCTGCCCGGCCCGACCCAGACGCCGATGATGCCCGACTTCGAGAAGGCCGCTCCCAAGGCGGTGATCGACGCCGCCGCCAAGCCGATCGACCGCTTCGCCACCCCCGCCGAGCAGGCCGGACCAATGGTGTTCCTCAATAGCGAACTGGCGACCTATGTCAACGGCGTGCCCTTCCCCGTCGACGGCGGCTTCACCGGCGGCGTCACGACCGGCCAGATCGATCTCAGCGGCCTCCTGGCCAGCATGACGCCGGCATGATGCTGTCCGATCCGATACAGGATGAAAGCAAGATCATGATCGATTTCGATCCGTACTCCATCGAATTCGCGAACAATCCGTATCCGCTGTACAGGCAGCTGCGAGACGAAGCGCCGGTGTTCTATCACGAAGGCTTGGATTTCTACGCCCTCTCCCGCTATGCGGACGTGGTCGCAGCGCACCAGGATCACGACACCTTCTCAAGCTCCAGCGGTCCGACCATCGAGAAGATGGAGGACCAGATGCTGCTCATCACGAAGGACAATCCGGAGCATCGGTTCCACAAGGCGCTGGTGACCAAGGTCTTCACGCGCGACCGGATGAACAACATGGAGTCGTTCGTTCGCGGCCTCTGTGTGGATCTGCTCGAGAAGGCGGCGGCGAACGACGAGTTCGACTTCGTCAACGACTTCGCCGTGGAGCTACCGCTGACGGTGATCAGCGAGCTCATCGGCATTCCCGAGGAATTCCGCCGCGACATCCACAACTTCGCGAACATCACGCTCCTGCGCGGCGACGTCGATCCGGCGAAGCTCATGCAGGCGCAGGCGGCGGCGCACGACACCTATATGGAGCTCATCCGCCATCGTCGCGCCCATCCGCGCGACAATGACGTCATCACCTTGATGATGAACGCGGAGCTGGAGGACGACCAGGGCGTGGTCCGCCGCCTCACCGACGAGGAGATGGCGGCGCGTTTCATGGAACTGGCGCTCGCTGGTCACGAGACCGTCGCCAAGGCGATCCCGAACGGCGCGACCGCGCTGCAACTGTTCCCCGATCAGCGGGCCAAGCTGCTCGGCGATCGTGCGCTGATCCCCAACGCCGTCGAGGAGATCCTCCGCTACGAGCCACCCTCCCAGCTGCAGGGACGGATCACCACGCGCGATGTCGAGGTCCATGGGGTGATGATCCCGAAAGGCGTCAAGACCATGCTGCTCACCGGCGCCGCCACGCGCGACGAGCGGCGGTTCGAGAATCCGGACGCCTTCGACGTGACGCGCGACAACGACGTGGTGGCGATCTACTTCGGCTACGGGATCCACCGCTGCCTGGGCATCCACCTGGCGCGGCTCGAGATCCGCGTGGGGCTCGAGGAGCTGCTGTCCCGCTTCCCGCAATACGAGGTCTTCCCCGAACGGGGCGCTCGCAAGGTGCTGACGAACGTGCGCGGCTTCGCCAGCCTTCCCTGCCGCGCAGGCGCCCACGCCTGACGCTCCGCCTGGGACCGCCAAACCAGGTCCCGGATCTCCAGTACGAAGAGGTATCGACGTGACGAAGTTGCCGGAAGCCAAGCTCTACATCGACGGCAAGCTGCGCCGTGCGGCGGGCGACAGGACCTTTGAGGTCGTCGGGCCCTGGACCGGCGAGATCACCACCCTTGCGGCCGACGCCTCGGCGGAGGACATGAACGAGGCGATCGCCGCCGCTCGGCGGGCGTTCGACACGACGGACTGGGCCTCCAACCGCGACCTGCGGCTGCAGTGCGTGACCAGGCTGCGGGACCTGCTCTACGCCAATCGCGAGCGGCTCGTGGACATTGCGCGCCTTGAGGTCGGGGCGGCCATGGGCGCGATCTTCAGCGTGCAGGTCGACGGGGCGCTCTCGGGCCTGGACGCGCTGATCGAGCTTTTCCCGACCGTCACCTGGGAAGAGGACCGCGGCACGGCCGAAGCCTACGGGGTGCGCTCCCAGCGGCTCGTGGTCCATGAGCCGGTGGGCGTGGCCGCGGCGATCACGCCCTGGAACGTCCCGCTCTACATCAATGTCGCCAAGGTCATCTCAGGATTGCTCGCCGGCTGCACCGTGATCCTGAAGCCGGCGCCGGATACGCCGAGCGCGGCGGCGATCCTGGGCGAGCTGGCCCATGAGGCGGGCTTCCCGCCGGGCGTCTTCAATGTGGTCACCGGCGCGGATCCGGCGATGCTGGGCGAGATGCTGACCCTCGACCCACGGGTCGATCTGATCACCTTCACCGGGTCGACCGCCGTCGGCAAGCGGATCATGGAAAAGGGCGCCTCGACGTTGAAGCGGCTCTTTCTGGAGCTCGGCGGCAAATCGGCGAACATCATCCTGGACGACGCTCCGAACTTCGCCCAGACCGTGGCGAGCTCGATCGTCTGTTTCCACGCCGGCCAGGGCTGCGCGATCGCGACCCGCCTTCTTGTGCCGCGCAGCCGCTACGCCGAGGCGATCGCCGCCCTCGAGCAGGCCTATCAGAGCTTCAGCGACCACTGGGGCGACCCCGAGGCGCCCTCACAGGTGATGGGCCCGGTGATTTCCAAGAAGCAGATGGATCGGGTGCTGGGCTATATCGAGCTCGGCCAGAAGGAAGGCGCCCGACTGCTCGCCGGCGGCCATGCGCGCCCGGACAAGGGCGGCGGATTCTTCGTCGAGCCGACGTGCTTCGTCGATGTGTCGAACGACATGCGTATCGCCCAGGAGGAGATCTTTGGGCCGGTGCTCGTGGTCATCCCGTTCGAAGACGACGACGACGCGATCCGGATCGCCAACCAGTCGGAGTACGGCCTCGCCGGACACGTCGCATCCGGCGACAAGGCCCGCGCGCTTCGCATCGCCCGCGCCGTGCGGACCGGCTCGGTCGGGGTCAACGGCGCCATGGCCGTGGGACCTGACCTGCCCTTCGGCGGCTTCAAGAGCAGCGGGGTCGGCCGCGAATGGGGTCGCGAGGGCATCGAGGAATACCTCGAGAGCAAGGTCATCGCGGTTCCTGCGTAACCGACGCCCCCCGCTAGCGTCCCGAATCCGAAGTTCGCATGCGCCTGTGAAGTTCGCTCCGGCGCCCGACCCAGATGCAAGCGAACTTCAGATCCAGCACGCTAGGTCGTGGCGCGGGCGTCCATCAGTACGGTCTGGATGCTCATGTCGGCCGGAAGATCGACGAGCGCCCGCACGAGTCCGGCCGCGGATTCATAGGAGGTGCTCGGCCGCCCGGCGAGGTTAAGGCCATAGTCCTTGGAAGCTTCCATGAAACTGGCCCAAGCCTTCGGATCGCCGGCCAGCGTCATCGACCGCTCCGCCGGGTCCTCTTCCTGCATTTGACCGGCCCGCAGGACGGTGGCGCGGATCCCAAGCGGCTGCAGCTCGCGGTGGAGCGTCAGCGTGAACCGCTCCAGGCCGGCCTTGGTCGACTGATAGACCGCCAGGTGCGGGAACGGCACGTCCACGGACTCGCTGCTGACGCTGATGATGTGGCCGCCGCGGCGCATCATCTTCAACGCCGCGCGCGTGCACAACATGGCTCCCGTCAGATTGGTGGCGATGAGCTCAAGGATGTGCTCGTCGCTGGCCTCGGCGACCGCGGACGGCGTGAAGATCGCCGCATTGTTGACCAGCACGTCGATCTGCGGGCGCCGCTCGGCGATCGCGGCGAACGCCGCCCGCACCGAGGCGGGCGAGCCGACGTCGCAGGCGTGGGCGACGGCGCGACCGCCCAGTTCGCTCGCCACCGCCTGCAGCTTGCAGAGGGTGCGCCCGAGCAGCACGACCTCGTCGCCGTCAGCCGCGAAGCGCCGCGCGAGGGCCCGGCCAAATCCGGAGCCTGCGCCGGTAATGACGATCACCTTGGACATCCACGATCCTCACGCAATTTCGGTATTCGCGGTCAGCTATATACGCCGGCGACGACGGCGGCTGCGTCACGGGCGTTCCTGGCCTGCCTTCAGCGGATCGCACCCTTGCGCCTGAGCGCGGCGATCTGGCCTTCGGTGAAGCCGGCCGCGGCGAGCACCTCGTCGGTGTGTTCGCCTTGCCGGGGCCCGCGGGCGTGGACGCCGCCGGGGGTCTCCGACATCTTGATCGGCACGCCGGCGATATAGAGCTCCTCGGGGATGCCCGGGACCTGGATCGGCGCCAGCATTTCCCGCGCCGCGAAGTGGGGATCTGCGACGATGTCGGCGATCGTATAGACCGGCCCGAATGGTATCAGGCCGCCAAGGCGTTCCTTCAGCTCCGCGCGGGTGAAGCGGCGGGTGAGTTCGGACACGATATGGTCGAGGCGCCGGCCGCAGACGGAGCGCGCCTTCTGGGAGCTGAACTCCGCCTGCTCGGGCAGTTCCGGCGCATCGAGGGCGATGCAAAAGGCGCGAAAAAAGTCCTGCGACACGGTCGCGATCGCCACATGGCCGTCCTTCGCCGGGTAGAGGCCGAACGGCGACATCAGGGGGTGGTAATTGCCCTCAGGGCCCGGGTTCTGCTTGCCGAACGACCACTGCTGTACGATGCGCTCGCTCGTGGCGAGGATCGCGTCGACCATGGCGACATCGACAAACTGGCCCCGCCCCGTGGCGCGGGCGCTGATGACGGCGGACAGGACTCCCACCGCCAGGAACAGCGCCGGAATGATGTCGCCGACGCCGGGGCCGATCTTCAACGGCTGATCCGGCCCCGGGCCGGTGATCCCGCTGATGCCGCCCATCGCCTGGGCCACCACGTCGAAAGCGGGCCAGTCGGAATAGGGGCTGCGGCCGCTGCGCGGGTCGCCGAACCCGCGGATGGCGGCGTAGACTAGCCGCGGGTTGCGCTCCCGGAGCACCTCATAGCTCAGCCCGAACCGATCCATCACGCCGGCCCGGAAGTTCTCGACGATGACGTCGAACTGAGGAACGAGCTCGAGCAGAAGATCACGCCCCTCGGGGGTCTTCAGATCGACGACGATGCTCTTCTTGTTGCGGTTGATGCTGTGGAAGTAGCCGGAATTGACGTGTTCCGTGTCCGCCGCGTGATAGGCGCCGGTCGTCCGGCCGAGGTCGCCCGTCACCGGCGGCTCGACCTTGACGACATCGGCGCCCTGGTCGGCCAGCATCTGGGTGCAGAACGGTCCGGCCAGCGCCTGGGTCAGGTCGAGGACTCGCAGTCCCGCCAGGGCCCCCCAACGCCCCGCTGCGTCCTGCGAAAGCGCAGACGCAGCCTCATCGTCCGACCTGATGCAATCCATGGGCGAATGTATCGCATCGGCTGCGCGCCGCGGCGAACCACATACATGATTTCTCAAAGCACGGCCGATGATAAGCTCCCCCAGCCGATGCGGAAGCCCTGACCTGCGCTCGCGCGGCGTGGGAGGGATGGACGCCGGAGAATGTCGCTTACCATCGTCAAATCCGCACGACGTGTGCTCGATATCCTTGAGTATTTTGCGGTCATCCGGCGGCCCGCAACAGTGTCGGAGGTCGAAAAGGCGCTTGACCTCCCGCAGTCCAGCACCTCGATACTCATGCGCTCGCTCGCCGCTTTGGGGTATCTGGAGTATTTGCCATCCGACCGGCGGTTCCGGCCGACGTTGCGCGTCGCCAAGCTTGGCGATTGGGTGGAGCACGGGCTGCCGGGCCCGCTGACGCACGAACTCGAGAAGCTGCGCGATGCGCTGCAGGAGACGATCATCCTGGGCCGGCGCCAGGGCCATCAAGTCCAGTTCGTCTACACCCTCTACGCCGACCGCGCCGTCCAGTTCTTCGCGCGACGCAATTCCCTGCAGCCGCTGTCGTTGAGCGCCGTCGGCCAGGTTCTGCTAAGCGAGCTGCCGAAGGCGAGCGCCCGGGCGATCATCCGCAGGAACAACGCCGAGGCCACGGCCCCGCGTTTTGTCGTCGACGAGATGCGGCTGCTGGCCGCGCTCGAGGAGGTACGTCAGGCGGGCTCGGCGGAGACCGATCCGGCGTTCGGCGGACCACGCGACTTCCATGTGATCGCCAAGGTGCTGCCGCGCGCGCCCGGCCTGGAACCCATGGCGATCGGCGTGGCGGGACCGCGAGAGCGGATCCTGGTTAGCCGCGATTCGATCGTGAAGATCCTGGACGAATGGATCGCCACGGCCGCGCGCGGCATCGCTCACCTCGGCGCTGGCGGCGAGTGGTCCGGTGAACGCAGCAGTCTTACCTCCCAAGGGGAGCCAACCTGAACCCTGTCGGGGTCCGGGCGCACCTTCGGATCATAGCCGTCCGGCGTCTATGCGGATCAACTGGCCGGTGATCTGGCGGGCATCGTCCGAGGCCAGGAAGTGCACGCCCGCGGCGATGTCCGCCGGCATCGTGATCCGCTGCAGCATGGTACGGCCCACCATCGCGTCCAGCTGAGACTGCGTAAACGTCGTTTGCATGCCCGGCGTCAGCACCGCGCCGGGGAGGATGGCGTTGCAGCGGATGTTCTGCGCACCGTATTGCGCGGCGACATAGCGCGTCAGCGACTCCAGCGCCCCTTTGGAGGGACCGTAGGCCGTGCGGGCGTCGACGGAGGGAACCTCCGATGCGCCGGACGAGGTGTTGACGATCGCGCCGCCACCGCGCTTGAGCATATGCGGCACGGCCTCGCGCGAAAGCAGCATGGCCCCGCGCACGTTGACGGCGAAACTCTTGTCCCAGAGCTCGGTAGTCATCTGCAGCAAGGTCCCGTCCGCACCCCTGGAGAATTCGTGATTGAAGTGCGCATTGTTGTGCAGGATGTCGACGCCGCCGAACGTCTCGGCGACGAGGGCGACGAAGCGGACGATCTGGGCTTCATCGCCAATGTCCAGGGTGAACGGCCTGGCGTCGAGACCCAGGGCGCAAAGCCGTTGCGCCGTCGCAGCCGCCTTGTCGCCATGAATGTCGGCGACGGCGACCCGCGCACCCGCCTGCGCGAGGCGCTCGGCCGTCGCCGAACCGATGGCCCCCGCGCCGCCGGTGATGATCGCGACCCTGCCGTCGAGGTTTCGGGCTACGGTGCTCATGCTTCTTTCTGCTCCCGCTCAATCCCAGCGCAGCCAGCGAAGGATAGCCTCGCCCATGACCAGCCGCAGGTCCTCGCCCGACAACCAGGTCAGGTCTTGCGTGAAGTGATCGACGAGGTCCTTGTAGGCGCAAGGCAGGCGGCTGAGGTCCGACCCCCAGAAACATCGCTGCGGTCCGAACGCGTCCACCAGTCGACGCAGCCGGGGGGTCATGTCCGCCCAGGGCCGGCCGGGACGCCGGCTATGGCACGGCATCGCCGAAAGCTTGACGCAGATGTTCGGCCGCGCGGCGAGCGCCAGGACCTCGTCTTCCTGCGCGAACTCGTCCAGTCCCTCGCCGACCAACCCGGTCCCCATGTGGTCCAACGCCAGGCGCAGGCCGGGATGACGCTCGGCGATCGCCGCGACCAAGGCGTTCTGCCCGACCGGGTGCAGCATCAGGGGAACGTCGAGTTCCGCCGCGGTGGACCAGAAGCTGTGATCGACGGCGGCGAGCGCGGCGCCCGGCGGCACGATGAGACGGACGCCCAGCAGGCCGGGCTCCTCGCGCCACGTGCGGAGCGCCTCCACCGGCGTTTCCGGGGCGAAACGGCCCATCGCCGCGAAGCGCCCCGGACAGGCCCGCGCCGCGGCGAGGACCACGTCGTTGTAGTAGCCCTCCCACGACGGCGGAACCAGGATGGCGCGCGCAACCCCCGCGTCGTCCATCGCCGCGAGCACCTCTTCGGCGCCGAGCGGAACCTCGCGATGGACGTGCCGGGCCTTCCCATCCCAACCCGCCGCGGGCCAGGGCCGGTCGGGCCGGTCCGCCGCCCAGATGTGGATCTGGGAATCGACGATCCGGCCGCGGCTCATTGCTTGTAGTCGGGACAGACGCGGTCCAGCTTCCTGAGCAGCGCCGGCCAGAACAGGTCGCGGACGTAGTGCTCGATGTGCGGGTCGCGGTGGCCGTAATTCGCGTCAGTCTCGTCGATCACCTTCTGGTCTGGCCTGTGCCAGGGCAGGCCCATCGCCAAGGTGCGGACCTGATAGGTGCAGGCGCATTCGAGCAGGTACATCTTCTGGAATGCTTCGGCGACTGTCGCGCCGACCGCCATCGTCCCGTGGTTGCGCAGGAACATGAGGTCCCGGTCGCCAAGCGCCGCGGCCATCCGCTCGCGCTCCTCGAGACTTACCGCCGGGCCTTCGTATTCGTGCACCCCGATCTTGCCGCGGACGATGAGGGCGGTCTGGTTGAGCGGAAGCAGCCCGTCCTCGAGCGCCGAAACCGCGACCCCGTCCTTCGTGTGAAGGTGCATCACGCAGCCCGCGTCGTGACGGACCCGGTGCACCGCGCTGTGCACCACGAAGCCCGCCTTGTTCACCGGCCAGTCGGTGTCGGACAGGATGTTCCCCTCGGTGTCGACCTTGACCAGCGAGGATGCGGTGATCTCCTCGAACATCTGCCCGTAGGGGTTGATCAGGAACGCCTCGGGCTCATCATCGGCGCCAGGGACCCGGGCGGTGAAGTGGGTGCCGATCATGTCGTCCCAGCCGAACAGCGCCGCGGCCCGGTAGGCGGCGGCGAGGTCCAGGCGAAGATTCCACTCCGCCGCCGAAATCGGCTTCGGCGAATTCCCGGACTTGTCCCGGTACATCGTCAATGAAGGCATTGCCGTGCTCCTTCCCTAAAACCCTTCGCGGCCGGGCTGCGTACGAGCCGGCCTGGAAGCGACTGCGTCGGTTGGCCGTGCCGGTACGTGACCTGCCCGGCGACCATGGTCAGAACGTAGCCGTCGGCGCGCTGCACCAATCGGCGGCCACCGCCCGGGAGATCATTGCGCACTTCCGGCGCGCGAAGCGTCAGCCCGTCGTAGTCGATGACGTTGAGGTCGGCGCGCAGCCCGGCGGCCACGCGCCCGCGGTCGCCCAGACCAATCCAGCGCGCGCATTCGGACGTCTGCAGGCGGATGATCTGAGCGATGTCCAACTTCGGGCCGCGCACGCGGTCGCGCGTCCACAGGGTCAGATTGGACGTGGTCAGACTGCCGTCGGAGATGAGGCCGACGTGGGCGCCCCCGTCGCCCAATCCGGGAAGGCAGAGCGGATGCTCCAGCATTTCACGCGCCGCTTCCAGGTCTCGATCGAAATAGTTGAGGAAGGGCACGTAGATGAGGCCGCGTCCGCCATCGCTCAGCATGTGATCGAGCGCGGCTTCCTGCGGGCTGACTCTCCGGCGCCGCGCCAGGGCGGCGATCGAGTCCTCGTCGCGCGGCTCATAGTCGGGGATCGGAGCGACCGGAAACATGTTGTTGAAATCCAGCAGCGAGGCGCGGTCGAAGACTTCGTCCGTTCCCGGCTCGTCCGCCAAAAGCGGCCGCCGAAAGACCGGATCCGAAAGCCGTGAAACCCGCTCGGCGAGAGGCAGGTCCTGGATCGCGCGGTAGGCGCGGTGAAGGCTGAACGGATTCATCGTCAGCTCGAGGCCGAGGAATATGCCCACCGGCCGGCCACAGACCTGGGCCCGCATTTGATGCCCGGCGGCCTTCGCCCGTTCGAGGTCCGCAAGCGAGTCTCGCCAGGTGTCGCGATTGGCGGGCGCCTGCACGAGGCTGAACGAGAGCGGCCGGCCCGACGCCTCCATCATCGCCCACAGCATCCGCATCGCCGGCGCATCGAGGGCGCCGACATATTCGAGCAGGCCGCCGCCGGCGTCCTTCAACCCCAGCGCGATGCCGACGAGTTCCTCCGAGGTGGCGTTACGGGTGGGAATGGGCTCGCCGGACTTCGTCCGATGCGTGATCGACTGCGAGGTGGTGAAGCCGAAAGCGCCCGCCCCGATCGCCTCGGCGGCCAACGCGCGCATGCGCGCGACGTCGTCCGGCGTGGCCGGCTCGCCCCGGGCGCCGCGCTCCCCCATGACATAGACCCGCAGCGCCGCGTGCGGCAGCTGGGCGCAGACATCCATGTCGAACCGCCGGCCCTCGAGGCTGTCGAGGTATTCGGGAAAGCTCTCCCAGTTCCAGGGCAGGCCTTCGGACATGACGACCTGTGGGATGTCCTCCACGCCTTCCATAAGGCGCATTAGCAGATCGCGGTCCTGAGGCCGGCACGGCGCGAAGCCGACGCCGCAGTTGCCCATGAGAACGGTGGTCACGCCATGGTAGGACGATGGCTGCAGGCGCGGCTCCCACGTCACCTGCCCGTCGTAGTGGGAGTGAATGTCGATGAAGCCGGGGGTGACCAGCCGGCCGGCGGCGTCGATCTCCTCGCGCCCCCGGCCCTCGATCTCGCCGACGGCGGCGATCGTCCCGTCCTTGACCGCGACGTCCGCCGCGAACCCCGCCGCGCCCGTGCCGTCGATCACGACGCCGCCGCGGATCACGATATCGAACTGCGGAGCGGACACGGTCATGTCGGCGTCTCCCTTCGAATGCTCAACGCCCGGCGGGCGGGACTTCGTGCGCCGCCGCCTCCATGGTTTTCCGCCGCCGGCCCTCGGCCACCAGAAACGCCCGGATGTCCTCGACATCGGATGCGCTGAGGAAGCGGCGGAACGAAGCCATCCCGGCGCTCTCGAGGGCCCCGTCGAGGACGACCGAGGCGAACGCCTCCTTGCTGGCGATCATCGGCGAGCGGCGCAGGTCGGGCAGCCAGGCGCCGCTGGCGTGAGGGCCGTGGCAATATTCGCAGTTCTGTGAAAACCGCAGGAAGCCGCGGGCCGGATCGCCGCTCGCCGTCACCGACGACAGGTCGACGTCGGGGCGCGGCGCGACCTTGTAGGCCGGCGCCTTGGCCTTGCCGCCGAGCTTGAAGACCAGCAGCCTGCCGGGCAGGCGCGGCCGGTCGGGGAGCAGGTCGGGCGAGGAGACCTGCGCCGCCCCGCCGCCGCCGACGTTGACCGCGACGTATTGCTGTCCGTCGAGCTCGTAGCTGATCGGCCCGCCGATCACCCCATTGCCCGTCTCGTACGACCACAGCTGCCGCCCGTTGCGGGCGTCGTACGCCAGGAACCTGCCGTCGATGAGACCCTGGAAAACCAGATCGCCGGCCGTCGCCACCACGCCGCCGTTCCAGAAATGCGGCTGCTCGACGCTCCAGGCCGCCTTCTGCCGAACCGGGTCCCAGGCGACGAGCGTGCCCTTCAGCAGCCTGCGCTGGCTCGCCTCCTCCCCCATGGTCGCCGCGGCGGGCGCCGGCACCTCGTTGATGCCGATGTTCCACGCGCCCTTGCGGAAGACGTAGGGCCTGCGGCCGGCGAAGGTGTAGGCGGTCCAGTGCACGGGGATATAGACGAGCCCGGTCCTCGGACTGAACGCCATCGGCTGCCAGCCGTGCATGCCATAGGGCGCAGGCGCCACCAGCTGCGGGCTGGCCTCGTAGCGCGCATTGGAGGTCAGGATCGGCCGCCCGGTCGCCAGATCCACGCCCTTGGCCCAGGAGATCGCCGCATAGGGCTTCGCCGACAGCAGTTTGCCGGTGGCCGCGTCGAGCACGTAGAAGAAGCCGTTCTTCGGCGCCTGCATCAGCACCTTGCGCGGCTTTCCCTCGATCGTCAGCATGGCGAGCGTGATCTGCTGCGTGGCGGTGTAGTCCCAGGCCTCTCCCGGCGTCGTCTGGTAATGCCAGACATATTCGCCCGTCTCCGGCTTGAGGGCGACGATCGAGGAGAGGAAGAGATTGTCCCCCTTGCCGCCGGACCGGGCCACGTAGTCATAGGGCGAACCGTTGCCGACGCCGACAAAGAGCAGGTCGAGCCCCGGATCGTAGGCCATCGCGTCCCACACGGTGCCGCCGCCGCCCGTCACCTTCCAGGCGCCGTCGGACCAGGTGGCCGCCGCCTTCTCGCGCAGGACCTTGTCGGAGACCTCGCCGTCCGCCTTTCCGTCGGGCCGCGGGGCGGTGTAGAAGCGCCAAGCCTTCCGGCCGGTCTCGGCGTCATAGGCGGTGATATAGCCGCGCACCCCGTATTCGGCGCCGCCGTTGCCGATCAGGACCTTGCCCTTAACCACGCGCGGCGCGCCGGTGATGGTGTAGGGCATCGCCGGGTCGGTCGTTTGCACCGACCACACGGGCGTGCCGCTCTTGGCGTCGAGCGCGATCAACCGCCCGTCGAGCGCGCCGACGTAGACCTTGCCCTGCCAGATCGCGACGCCGCGGTTGACGACGTCGCAACAGGCGTCGAACGCCTTCGCGCCGGGAACCTGCGGATCGTAGGACCAAAGCTTGCGGCCGGTCGCGGCGTCGAAGGCGTAGACCTTCGACCAGGCGGTGCTTGTGTAGAGCACGCCGTCGACCATCAGCGGGGTCGCCTCCTGGCCGCGATCGGTGTCGTACTCAGCATACCATGCCAGCCCAAGCTGACCGACGTTGGCCGGGGTGATCTGCGACAGCGGGACGAAGCGCTGCTCGGAATAGCCCTTGCCGTAGGACGGCCAGTCCTTGCTCCGATCGGCGGCGGCGATGCGCGCCCCGTCCACGTCGGCGGGCTTGCGCCCACAGCCCGCCAGGCCGATGGCGACCGCGAACGCCAACGCGGCGCCCAGGCCCGGTCTCCTCCCCGAGAGAGGCATGCACTCTCCTTTGTGCGCGGCGCGCGCGTCGCCTTGCGACGCGGCTTTTCTCAGTCCGCCGGCGACGTCGCAGCTTCATGGATCATCGAAGGCCGTGACAACGGCCGGTAATTTCCGTTTACGGCCGAAAGTGCCAGTTTAGGCCGATATCGACATGGCCGCGCCCCGCGGCGTCACGATGCGGGAACCCTGGCCTTCGCCTGAGCGCGAAACTGGCGCGGGGTCATCCCCGCCTTGTGGCGGAAGGCGCGGCAGAAGTTGGGTCCCGACGGAAACCCAAGCTCACGGGCGATGGCCTTCACGCTGTCGTGGCCGGTCAAGAGGCGCTTGGCCCGCTCGATGCGGGCGTCGGTGATGTATTCGCCGAGCGAGCAGCCCCGGCTGGCGCGGAAGGCCCGGGTCAATTGCCTGACGGAGAGAGCCGCCAGGCTGGCCAATTCCGGCAAAGAGGGAGGCGCGCCGGGCCTCGCCAGCCGTTCGTCGATGAGCCGCAGCCGCCATGCGGCAAGGCCGCCGATCGTCATCGGCTCGTCGATGTTGCGCAGATGGCGTGCGAGCTCGATGGCGATCTGGCCGAGGATCAACCCGGCCATCGTCTCGCGAGCCAGGTCCGGCCTGCGCACTTCCTCGGCAAGGTAACGCAGCGCCGTCGACAGCCGTGAGTTGGGAAGATCCAGGCACGCCTCGAGCCGCCTGTCAGTCCATTCGAAGTTCAGTTCGGCCAGGTGATCGAGCTGCTCCGGACTCAGCTGACAGATGATGGACGTCTGCCGCCCCGTGCCGCCCCGGAACCGCATCGGCTCTCCGGCGGGCATGACGAACACCTGTCCCACCCGTTCGTACCGGTGGCCGGGCCAGCGTCGCGTGTAGCAGACCTCGAGCTCTTGCGGCCGCGGCGTGAGGCACATGTCGATCCACAATGCGCCTTCGGGGACGAAGGATTCGCGGACCGGCGCATGAAAATCCCGATCGGCGATCAATATCGTGCCGGCGGACAACTGCAGGGTTTCCCGCACGGTGAAGGTTCGCCGCTGCGCCTTGCTTTCCATCACGCGACTCGTCGCCGTTCTCTTCGCGCCAACGACCGACCGGCAATAAGGGCGCCGGGCGCTTTATGGCTTGATATGATAATTTCTGCCCAAATGTCACCCATCGCGACATTGCCCGTCGGCGCGGAGAGGAGAAGATCGCTCCACAGCCGCCGCGGGCTCGTCCGGCCAGGCACGGGGCGGTTCAGGTGCACTGGACCGCGTGGGTTCACGCAGTTCGCCGCAGAGACCGGAGATTCAACCATGCTGCGCGCCGCCGGCTCCTGCACCGACGAACCGAGGCCCTGGGGCCCCGGTCGCGCCACGAACCCGTCCGCGTACGCCACGCTGGTGCAGGACGACCGGGTCCACAGCGCCGTCTACACCGATCCGGCCATCTTCGCCGACGAGCTGTCGCGGATCTTCGAAACCTGCTGGATCTTCGTCGGCCACGACAGCGAGATCCCCAATCCGGGCGATTTCCGGACGCGCACGATCGGACGCCAGCCGGTCCTCTTTGTTCGCGGGCGCGACGGCGCGGTCCGCGTGCTGATGAACCGTTGCACTCATCGCGGCGCGCTGGTGTGCGTGGAGGAACGGGGCGCGGCCGCACGCTTTACCTGCCCCTACCACGGCTGGACCTACCTCAATACGGGCGAACTCATCGGTGTGCCCTACGCCGAGCGGTACGACGACTCGATGGCCAAGGAAGATTTTGGCCTGCGTCCCGCGCCACGGGTCGCCGACTACCGCGGCTTCACCTTCGCCAGCCTGGCCGCCCACGGCCCCTCGCTCGACGAGTTCCTCGGTCCCCTCGCCAAGGCCGAGATCGACATCGCCATCGACGTTTCGCCGGTCGGCCGGATCGGCGTTGCGGCAGGGGTGCACAAGTACGGCTACAACGGCAACTGGAAGCTCCAGTCCGAAAACAGCGTGGACGCTTACCACCTGAACGCTCTGCACCAGAGCTTCCTGGACATCGTTCGCGACCAGATGGGCGTTGATGGCCGGGCCATGGGCACGGGGACGTCGCCGGCCGTCATCCGCAGCCTCGGCAATGGGCATGTGGCGTGGGACACCGCCCCTCTGGGCATGGAGCTTCAGTTCATCGGATCCGACGCCGCTCCGGCCGACTGGCGCGAAGCGTACAAGCAGCAGCTGGTCGAACGGCACGGGCCTGAGCATGCGCGCTACCTGTGGGCGCGCAGCGCCCCGCAGGTGCTGATCTTCCCCAACCTGGTGCTGATCTCCTCGCAGATCCGCATGATCCGTCCGATCGCGGTGGACCGCACCGAGGTCCACCTGATGCCGGTGCTTCTCGAGGGCGTGCCCGAGGAGCTGAACCAGCAGCGGCTTCGCGGCCACGAGGCCTTTTACGGCCCGTCCGGGGGCGGAGCGACCGACGACATGGAGATCTTCGAGCGGCAAACCGAAGGCTTCCGCGCGACGGTCGATCCCTGGGTCTACCTCGGCCGCGGCTTCGGCCGCGAGACCGGACGCCCGGACGGCTCGACCGCCGGCCAGATGACGGACGAACTGGGAAGCCGCGCCTTCCTGGCTCAGTGGAAGAAAATGATGACGGCCGCCTGAGCGGCGTCGAACGGGAGCGGATCGAGTTGGCCGACCTGGCGGCATATCACAGGCTTCAGCAGTTCCTGTTCCATGAGGCGCGCCTCATGGACGAGCACCGCTACGACGACTGGCTCGCCCTGTGGGACGAGGATGCGCACTACTGGATTCCGTGCAACGCCGACGATGTCGACCGCAGCCGGCACATCTCGCTGGTCAACGAGGACATGGCGGGGCTGCGGATGCGGATCGCGCGCCTGAAGAGCCGCACCAACTACGCCCAGAGGCCGCCGACACGCACCGCCCACGTCATCGGCAACGTCGAACTGGAGGGCGATGGCGAGGCGCGTACAGTCATCGTCCATTCCACCGTTAACATAACCGCCTGCCGCCGGGGCCTTTTGCAGACTGTTTCCGGTCGTGTCCGGCACAAGTTGAGACTAGACCAGGGCTCCCCGAAAATTACGACCAAGAAGATCACGCTGATCAACAACGACGAGGTCTTCGGCAACCTTGCTTTCCTGATCTAGGCGGCCAGCTTCCCCTAACGGCGGCGTTACCCCGCCATGCATCGACAGGATTCGACATGAACAGGGAATTCGACCTTGTGATCCGAGGCGGCAATCTGGCCGACGGCACGGGCGGCGAAATTCGCGAAGGCGACATCGCCATCAAGGACGGCAAGATCGCCGCCCTGGGCAAGTTCGCCGGCGACGGCGCCGAGGAGATCGAGGCCAAGGGGAAGCTGGTCACGCCAGGCTTCGTCGACGTCCACACTCACTACGACGGCCAGGTCACCTGGGCCGACAGGCTGACGCCCACCTCCTCGCACGGCGTCACGACCGCCATCATGGGCAATTGCGGTGTGGGCTTCGCTCCCTGCCGGGTCGAAGACCGTGACGAGATCCTGAAGCTGTTCGAAGGCGTCGAGGACATCCCGGGCGAGGTGCTGTCCGCCGGCCTGCCCTGGAATTGGGAAACCTTCCCCGATTATCTGAACGCGCTTGATCGCAGACAGTATGACGTCGATTTCGCCGTCCTGCTGCCGCATTCGCCGATGCGCGTCTACGTGATGGGCCAGCGGGCGATCGACCTCGAACCGGCGAACGAGGACGACCGCATGAGGATGCGCGCCATCACCAGGGCGGCGATGGAGGCCGGCGCGGTCGGCTTCAGCACGTCCAGGGACATCTTCCACTACACCAAGGACGGTCGCTGGGTGCCCTGCTTCAAGTCCGAGGAGATCGAGCTGCGCGAAATCGCCATGGGCATGAAGGACGCCGGCCGCGGGCTCCTTCAGACCGTGCTGATCACCGAGAACCAGTGTCTGGAGGACTACGAGGAATTCCACCGCGTCGCCCGCGCGGCCGAGCGGCCGCTGACCTACACTCTGCTGTCGACCAACGAGGCGCCCGATCTGTGGCGCGACGTGATGAACTCGATCCGGCGCGACACGGCCAACGGCCAATCGATCACCGCCCAGATCTTCAACCGGCCGGTCGGCGCCGTCCTCGGTCTCGATTCCAGCCTGTGTCCGTTCTCGGCGCTTGCCTTCTATGCCGAGAACCTGGCGTCCCTGCCGCTCGAGGCCCGGGTCGCCGAGATGCGCAAGCCCGAGGTCAAGGCGGCCCTGCTCGCCGACAAGGGGCGCCCGGATCTGCCGCTCTACGACGCGACCCACGACTTCCGCCAGCTCTACCCGATGTCGAATCCGGTCAACTACGAGCCGGACGCCTCGCAAAGCGTGGAAGCCATCGCAGCGGCGCGCGGGGTCTCGCCGTACGAGGTGCTGTATGACGCCGTGATGGCGGACAACGGCCGCGGCAAGGTCATGCTGGCGGCGATCAACTACAGCCGCCAGAACCTCGACCACGCCTATGAGCTCATGAACATGGACCACACCGTCCTGTCGCTCGGCGACGGCGGCGCTCATTGCGGCATCATTTGCGACGCCAGCTACACGACCACCTCCCTCATGCACTGGGCGCGCGACCGGTCCCGCGGGCCTCGCGTTCCGCTGGCGCAAGTCGTCAAGAAGCTGACGGCGGACACCGCTGATCTCTACGGCTTCTCGGACCGCGGTCGGCTGGCCGTGGGGCTCAAGGCCGATGTCAATATCATCGACTACGACAACCTGACGCTCGCCCCGCCGGTCGTGACCCGCGACCTGCCGGCGAACGGCGCGCGCCTCTTGCAACATCCCAAGGGCTATGAAGCGACCATCGTCTCGGGCGTCGTCACCCAGCGGCACGACGCGCCGACCTCGGCCCTGCCGGGCCGGCTGATCCGGAGCGGCGCCATCGGCGCCCGGTGACGGACGGCGTTTCTCTTTCGCAAACCTCTGATCGGAGTCCCAAGACCCATGCGTGAATATCTGAAATTCTACATCGATGGCGAATGGGTCGATCCTGTCACGCCGCGACAGCTGGAAGTGCAGAACCCGGCGACCGAGGAGACCTGCGGGCGGATTTCGCTGGGGTCGGCGGCCGATGTGGACAAGGCGGTCGCGGCGGCCCGGCGCGCCTTTGCGACCTGGTCGCGCACCACGCCGGGCGAACGGCTGGAGGTGCTGCAGGCGATGCACGCCGAGTACAAGAAGCGCTATGCCGATTTGGCGGCTGCCGTGACCGAGGAGATGGGCGCGCCGGCCGCCCTTTCCAGCGGCGCGCAGGTGGGCATGGGCCTGGGGCACCTCGCCTCCGCGATCGAAATCCTCAAGTCCTTTCAGTTCGAGGAGCAGCGCGGCGACTTCCTGGTCCGCCATGAGCCCATCGGCGTCTGCGGCCTCATCACGCCCTGGAACTGGCCGCTCAACCAGATCGCGGTGAAGGTCTTCCCGGCGCTGGCCGTGGGCTGCACCATGGTCCTCAAGCCCAGCGAGATCGCGCCGTTCTCGGCCCAGATCTTCGCCGAGATCCTGCAAGCCGCCGGGGTCCCGCACGGCGTCTTCAACCTCGTCCAGGGCGACGGACCGGGCGTGGGCGCGGCGATGTCGTCCCATCCCGACATCGACATGATCTCCTTCACCGGCTCCACCCGCGCCGGCGTGGACATCGCCCGCAACGCCGCCCCCACGGTCAAGCGCGTGTCCCAGGAACTCGGCGGCAAGAGCCCGAACATCATTCTCGACGACGCTCAAATGGCGGCGAACGTCGGCGCCGGCGTCACGATGATGATGATGAACTCCGGACAGAGCTGCAGCGCCCCCTCCCGCATGCTGGTTCCCGCCGCGCGCATGGCCGAAGCCGTCGAGGCTGCGCGGGCCGCGACGGCGGCCGTCACCGTGGGCGACCCCAACGGCAACGTCGCCAATGGGCCCGTGGTGTCGAAGGTCCAGTTCGACAAGATCCAGGGGTATATCCAGAAGGGCGTCGACGAAGGGGCGAAGCTCGTCGCGGGCGGCCTGGGGCGGCCAGAAGGTCTGACCAAGGGCTATTACGTGCGCCCCACGGTCTTCGCCGAGGTGAGCAACGACATGGCCGTCGCGCGCGAGGAAATCTTCGGACCGGTGCTGACGATGCTCGGTTACGACGACATCGATCACGCCATCGAGATCGCGAACGACACGGACTACGGCCTCGCCGGTTATGTCTCCGGGGCTGATGCCGACCGCTGCCTGGACGTGGCGCGCCGCATTCGCGCAGGCATGATCAACATTAACGGCGCCTTCAACATGAACGCGCCGTTCGGCGGCTATAAGACGAGCGGCAACGGACGTGAATGGGGCCAATTCGGCTTCCACGAATACCTGGAAGTGAAGTCGATCGTCAGCCCCCGGCCGGCGTGACGACGCGGGCGGGCCCTCGCGGGCCTGCCCCGCTCCCGAAGGCCCTGCCCGGCCTTCGGCGCCCGCCGTTCGAGGAGCAAGGCCGTGGAACGCATCATCATCGAAGCCGCCGTCAGCGGCCCCGCAAAATCCCGCAATTCCAAGGCGCCGGTCACGGCGGCGGAGACCACGCGCGACATCCTCGCCTGCATCGATGCGGGCGCCGCGGTGGTGCACAACCACCTCGAGAGCTTCAACATCACCGGGCCCGCCGCGGCGGAGGGCTACGGCGCCATCTGGCGCCCCGTCCTCGCCCGGCATCCCGAGGCAATTCTCATCCCGACCCTGGCGGCCCCGCATCCAGATGACGAACTGGGCGCCTATGCGCACATCCCCGGCGCCATGGCCAACGGGGCGAGCCTGGGTCCGATCGATCCGGGATCCGTCAACCTGAGCGGCGCCTTGCCTGACGGCCAGCCCGATCCGGCCCGCTCGGCGGCCTTCGTCAACGATTACGCGACGCTCGACCGCGCGCTCGAGCGTTATGCCCGCCACGGCGTGCCGTCCTCGATCTCGATCTGGGACCCGACGTTCCTCCGCGCGGCGATGGCCTACGAACGCGCGGGCCGATTTGCGCCCGGCAGCTTCCTGAAGCTCTTTTTCGGTGGCGATCACAGCTATCTGGACGGCCGGCCGGGCGTTTCCTTCGGCCTGCCGCCGACGGTGGAGGCCTTGGACCTCTACCTGCGCATGATGGAAGGGTCGCGCCTGCCCTGGGCGGCGGCGGTGCTGGGAGGCGACCTTGTGGCGGAGCCGGGCTTCGTGGAGGCGGTGGTCGCCCGCGGCGGCCATCTAAGGGTCGGCCTGGAAGATTACGCGGGCGATAGGACGCCCGCGAACGGCGACATCGTGGCCGCGGCCGTCGCGCGCCTGGCCGGCCTCGGCCGCGCGCCGGCGACGCAGGCCGAGGCGCGAGCCATG
>NZ_DATELG010000396.1:0-5976 GCF_035276905.1 Phenylobacterium sp.
TCGACCCGGATCTGACCCGAGCGGGTCAGCTTCTGCAGCTGGATGTGGTTCAGGTGCGGCCAGCGGCGCTTGAACCAGCGGTCCAGGCGCACGCCCTCCTCGGCCTTGTCGACATAGAGGGTCTTCACTTCCCTCATGCGCAAGGGCTCCGGGGGACAGGGTTCAGCATCGCCCCCTTATGCGACGGCGCCGGCCTTGGCGCAAAAGGTTCAGGCCGGGCGCCCCATCGTCTGGCGCAGGGCGTGGGCGTCATAGGCGTCGACGCTGTCCGGCTTGCGGCCCTTGCCCATCACCACCTCGATCGTGGCGAGCGGCGCGCCGTAACCGCCGCCGCCGAGGTCGAAGCCGGTGCCGACCCCCATGCCGACGGAGCTGTGGCTGCCGAAGCTGGCGCCGCCGACGCCGAAGCTGACCCGGGAGGAGCTGTTGCTGCTGGTCGGCTGCACCGAGCGGTCGGAGACCTGGAACCAGTCATAGCCGTTGGCGATGGCCAGGTCGGCGGCGCGCAGCAAGGCGAAGTCCATCACCTGCTGCGGCGCTGCGCTCGAACCGCCCTGGAAGGTGATGCGATAGCGGTCGGTCTCGATCCTGTATTCCGAATAGCCGACCGGGTTGGACGGCGTGGCGGCCTGGTAGACGGTGGGCGTCGAGGCGCAACCGGCCAGCGACGCGGCCGTCAGCGAAAGGGCTGCGAGGGCGGGAAGAAGGCGTTTCATCTCTGCACCTTGAGCGAACAGCGTGACGCGATCCGCGAGTGTCGCGGCCTCAACGGGCCAGCCTGCGCCGCCGTTCCGCGTCAGTCCAGCTTAAGCTCGGCCATGAGCGCGGCCATGTCCGGCGGCGTCGGCGCCTCCAGCCGCTTCAGCCCGCCCGCGGGATGCGGAAAGACCAGCGCCGCCGCATGCAGCATCAGCCGCGGCGCCGCCTTGCCCTCGACCATCAGCGCTCCGCCGTAGCGGACGTCGCCGGCGATCGGCCGGCCGATCGAGGCCAGGTGGACGCGGATCTGGTGCATACGCCCGGTCTCCGGATCGACCTCCAGGAGGGCGCACGCAGAGGTCGCGGCGACCGTCCGATAGCGGGTCCGCGCCGTCTCGGCGTCGGGATGATCGGCGGCGCAGACGCGCATGTAGGCCTCGCGCCCGACCTCGTCGCGGCGCAGGGCGTGCTCGATCACGCCCTCGCCCGGCTCCGGCGCGCCCGGCGTGACGATCGTCCGGTAGGTCTTGGCGAACTTGCGCGCCATCATCGCCTTGCCGAGGAAACCCGCCGCCGGCTTGGTCTTGGCGGTGAGGATCACGCCGGAGGTGTCGCGGTCCAGCCGGTGGATCAGCCTGGGCCGCGCCTTGCCGGGCCGGGCGAAGGCCCAGAGCAGCTCGTCCAGGGTGTTGACCTGGCCACGTCCCCCCTGGCTGGAGAGGCCGGCCGGCTTGTTAAGCGCGAGCAGGGCCTCGTCCTCGTAGATCACCAGGCTGCGGACGAAGGCGGCCTCCTCGGCGGTGAGCTTGATCGGGGCGGATTCGCGGATTTTTTTGCGGGGTGGATGCGGGGTCATGAGCCCAGATGCTCCCCCCTAGGGGGAGCTGTCGCGAAGCGACTGAGGGGGCTTCCACTCAGACGCCGATGAAGCTGAACGCCGACCTTCTGAGCGGAAACCCCTTCCGGCCCTTCGGGCCACCTCCCCCTAGGGGGGAGGATCTTGGCGATCGCAGCCGTCATCAGGATTTCCGCCCCGCGCGCAGCGCCGCCCAGCGCTCCAGCCGCTCGCGGATCCGCACCTCGTTCCCGGATTCGCGAGGTTCGTAGAACCTCCGCCGGCCCATCTCCTCGGGAAAATAGTCCTGGCCGGAGAAGCCGCCCTCGACGTCGTGGTCGTAGGCGTAGCCCTTGCCGTAGCCGAGATCCTTCATCATCCGGGTCGGCGCATTGAGGATGTGCTTGGGCGGCGTCAGCGAGCCGGTCTCGCGCGCCGCCTTCATCGCCTGGTTGAAGGCGGCGTAGACAGCGTTCGACTTGGGCGCGGCGGCGAGATGGACCACCAGCTGGGCGAGCGCGATCTCGCCTTCCGGGGACCCCAGGAAGTCGTAGGTGTCCTTGGCGGCGTTGGCCAGCACCAGCGACATCGGGTCGGCCTCGCCGATGTCCTCGGCGGCGGCGCGGATCAGGCGGCGGGCGATGAACAGCGGATTCTCGCCGCCCTGCAGCATGCGCGCCAGCCAGTAGAGGGCCGCGTCCGGATCCGAGCCGCGGATCGACTTATGCAGGGCGGAGATGAGGTTGTAGTGCTCCTCGCGGTCCTTGTCGTAGGCCGGGCTGCGCTTCTGCAGCACCTGGCCGAGTTGCTTGGTGTCGAGCGGCTTGGCCGAGGCGATGTTGAACAGGGTCTCGGCCAGCGTCAGCAGGTAGCGGCCGTCGCCGTCGGCCATGGCCATCAAGGCGTCGCGCGCCTGCGGCTCCAGCGGCAGCGGCCGGCCCTCGAAGGCCTCGGCCTTGCCGAGCAGGATCTGAAGCGCCGCCTCGTCGAGCCGCTTCAGCACAAAGACCTGGCAACGCGAGAGCAAGGCGCCGTTCAGCTCGAACGAGGGGTTCTCGGTCGTCGCGCCGACCAGGGTCACCACCCCCTCCTCCACGAACGGCAGGAAGCCGTCCTGCTGGGCGCGGTTGAAGCGGTGGATTTCGTCGACGAACAGCACGGTGGACTGGCCGGCGGCGCGCCGGGCGCGGGCCTGCTCGAAAGCCTTCTTCAGGTCGGCGACGCCGGAGAAGACCGCCGAGAGCTGCTGGAACGTGTAGCCCGCCTCCTTCGCCAGCAGCCGGGCGATCGTCGTCTTGCCGGTGCCGGGCGGGCCCCAGAGGATCATCGACGACAGCCGGCCGGCCTCGGCCATGCGCCGGATCGGCCCGCCCTCGCCGAGCAGGTGGTCCTGGCCCACCACCTCGCCGAGCTTCTGCGGCCGCAGCCGCTCGGCCAGCGGCTGCGGGGCCTGGGGCGTCAGCCCGGCGGCTTCGAAAAGGTCGGCCATGCGCCGCCTCTAACACAGTCCCTACTGGAAGGTCGCCGTGATCTGCTGGCCGCCCCGCTCGATCGTCACCTGCCAAGCCGCGGCACGGTGGCCGGTGGCCGCGACGAGGTCGGCGGTGGTGCGGATCTGCTGGCCGTTGACCGCGCGCACGATGTCGCCGGGCTGCAGGCCGACCGCCGCCGCCGGGCCGCCGGCGATCTTGGTCACCAGGACTCCCTTCGCGAAGGTGTCGACGCCCAGTTCGTCGGCCACGGCCGGCGAAAGATTGACCACGGTCGCGCCGGTCAGCGGATTGCGGCCGCCGATCACCTGCTCGTCGCGCGGCGGCGTCGCCGGCGCCGCCTGGGCGCGGGCGTTGAACGTCTGGTCCTTGCCGTCGCGGCGCACGCCGAGGCTCACCGTGTCGCCCACCCTGCGGGTGCCGAAGGCGTAACCGACGCTGGCCGCGTCGACGGCCGGCTGGCCGCCCACCGAGACGATGACGTCGCCCTGCCGCAGACCGGCGCGGTCGGCCGAGCCGCCGGGCCAGATCTCGGCCACCAGCGCGCCCGAGGGCGTCGCCAGGCCCAGGCTGCGGGCGATCTCCGGCGTCACGCTCTGCAGCCGCGCGCCGAGCCAGGGCCGGACCAGGGTGTGGCCGCCGCCCACCGCGGTCTCCACCACCCGGCGCACCAGCGCGCCCGGAATGGCGAAGCCGACGCCGGACGAGGTTCCCGAGCGCGAGAGGATGAAGCTGTTGATGCCGATCAGGTCGCCGTTGATGTCGACCAGCGCCCCGCCGGAGTTGCCCGGATTGATCGGCGCGTCGGTCTGGATGTACGAGGAGGCCGCATCGCCCGACGGGTCGGCGGTCCGGTTCAGGGCCGAGATGATGCCGTTGGTCACCGTCTGGCCGACGCCGAAGGGATCGCCGATCGCCAGCACCAGGTCGCCGACCTGGGTGTCGGCGGTGTCGTTGATCGCCAGCACCGGCAGCTTCTCGGCGCCCACGTCGATCTTCAGCACCGCCAGGTCCGTGCGCGGATCGGCCAGCAGCACCTTGGCCGGGAACTCGCGGCGGTCGGCGAGCGCGACGGTGATCTCCTGCCCGCCCTCGACCACGTGGTTGTTGGTGACGATGACGCCGTCGGGACGGACGATCACGCCGGAGCCCAGCGAGCCTTCGATCCGGTTGCGCGGCGCGCCGAGGCCGAACATCTGCCAGAAGGGGTCGACCTGCTGGCGCACCAGCCGCTTGGACGAGATGTTGACGACCGCGGGGGCGGCCTTCTTCACCACGGGGGCGAAGGACATCTTCATCGCCGCGGCGTTGGGCGGCGGCGTGCGGGTCGGCGGCGGCAGCGATGTCTGGGCCCGACCGTCGCCGGACGGCGAGCAGGCGGCGAGCAGGACGATGGCGGGAATCAGGACGCGATGGGCGCGCATGGCAGCTCCAGTTCGCCCGCGCGCGTCAGGGCCCTGCGGCGGCGCGTCGGGCTGGGTAGGCAACGGCGAAACTCAGCCAAGGTTTCGGGCGCAAGTTGGGCGCAAGACGACGCCTTCGTCCAGCCTAGGTTGCAGCTCTCTTGCCGGCGTGCGGCGCGACCGCGGCGACCGCCGCCAGCGCGGCCAGCGCCAGCATCGCCGCGCCGACCAGAAACGCCGCGCCAGCCATCGCGCCCCCACGCCCCGGCGCGGCCGACCAGGCGTAGATGTAGCCGAAGGCGGCCGGGGCGAGCATGCTGGTGAGGCCGGTGATGCTGCTGTTGGCGCCCTGCAGCCTGCCCTGCTCGCTGGGCCCCACACGCCGCGTGGCGATCGCCTGGAAGCCCGGCGCGAAGAGCCCCAGGAGGGCCCCGATCGGCAAGCCGATCAGAAACAGCGCGCCCGTGGGCGCCAGGCCAAAGACCGCAAGCCCCAGCGCGCCGCCGAGCAGGCCCGCGGTCAGGGTCCCGACCTCGCCCAGCAAGGCGACCGCCCTGGGCACCAGGCCCGCCTGGACGATCAGCCCGAAAATTCCCGACAGCGCCAGCATCGGCCCCGTCACATTGAGCGACCAGCCATAGCGATTTCCCGCGTAGAGGACGAAAAGAGTCGGCATCACGGCGTGGGCGAACTGCATCAGGAAGTTCACGACCGAGAGCCACAGAAGCTCCGGGTGCGAGCCCAGGAAGCTTAGCGAGGCCACCGGATTGGCCTTGCGCCAGCTGAAGGGCGCGCGGTGCTCGGCCGGCAGGGATTCCGGCAGCACGAAAAGGCCGTAGGCCGACGCCACCAGGGTGATCCCGGCGGCGACGAAGAACGGCAGCCTGAGCCCCGCCGCGCCCAGCATCCCGCCGAGCGCCGGGCCGATGATGAAGGTCACGTTCCAGATCGCCCCGGTCAGGCCGAACCGGGCCGCGCGCTGCTCGGGCGGAGTTATGTCGGCGATGTAGGCGGTCGCCACGGAGAAGCTGGAGGCGGTGAAGCCCGAGAACAGCCGGCCGAGGAACAGCCAGGCGAGGTTCGGCGCGAACGCCATGAACAGATAGTCGGCGCCGAGGCCCGCGATCGAGATCAGCAACACGGGCCGGCGGCCGAACCGGTCGGACAGCGCCCCCATGATCGGCGAGCCGAAGAACTGCGCCACCGCCCAGGCGGCGGTCAGCACGCCGATGAACCGCCCGGCCGCCGCCGCATCGCCGTGCAGGAACCGCTGCACCAGCGGTGGGAAGACCGGGATCAACAGCCCCATCGACAGGGTGTCGAGACCCAGGCTGACCAGGATGAACGGCACCGCGGCGCGACGGCGATCTGGGGCTTCCATGACCGTCCCATCGGGGGACCGGGCGGCCTTGGCAAGCGCTACTCCTTCCGGTCGGAGAGCGGACCTTCTCGATGGCGGCCTGGGGTGATGGGGTGGACGCCCCCCGACGGCATCTGCGTGCCAGAGTGAGGTGTTGAGCTTCACTCGAGGGAGGCGCCCATGGGCGAG
>NZ_DATELG010000397.1:0-8659 GCF_035276905.1 Phenylobacterium sp.
CGAGCCGGCGCCGATGGCCGTCGCCGCCCAGCCCTCGCCGGCCCGCTACGTCGAGGAAGCGCCGGGCATGGCCACGGTGCTGACGCTGGGCGCGCACATGTGCAAATGGCCGATCGGCGATCCCTCGCTGGATAGCTTCACCTTCTGCGGCCGCCGCTCGGGCGAGGGCCCCTACTGCCACGAGCACAGCCAGGTCGCCTACCAGCCCGCCCAGGCCAAGAAGAAGGCCAGCGCCTCCGAGCTGGCCCGCAGCCTGCGCCGCTACATCTAGGGTTCCCGAGGAGAGAACGGGGCGTAAGATCCGTTGGGGATGGGGGCGTGTTTTCCGAGCCAAGGCCGGGGAACGCGCCCTTTCTCGTTTAGAGCTTGAGGCCCCAGCGCGGCTTCAGCTCCGTCTCTTTTGCGTCTGTCATCCCGGACATCCGCTGCGCGGATTCCGGGATGACAGCGCACAGATAAGAACATTTCGAGAACTTTGCTGCAAGGCGCCCCATTGGGTTCCCTGCCTCGACCCGCTACCTTCCACCGATGACCGAACTCGCCCCCGAGACCGAATCGAGCGGCAACGCCAGGCCCTATTCCGTCTCGGAGCTGGCCTTCGCCCTGAAGCGGACCCTGGAGGACGCCTACGGCTTCGTGCGGCTGCGCGGCGAGCTGTCCAAGGTCACCCATCACTCGAACGGCCACGTCTACCTGACGCTGAAGGACGAGCGCGCGGCGATCGACGGGGTGGTGTGGAAGGGCAGCGTGCGCGGCCTGTCGGTCCGGCCGCAGCAGGGGCTGGAGGTGATCGTCACCGGCAAGATCACCTCCTATCCGGCGGGCTCGCGCTACCAGATCGTCATCGAGACCATGGAGGCCGCCGGCGTCGGCGCGCTGCTGGCCCAGCTCGAACGGCTGAAGGCCAAGCTCGCCGGCGAGGGCCTGTTCGAGGCCTCGCGCAAGCAGCCCCTGCCGGCCATGCCGCGGGTGGTGGGCGTGATCACCAGCCCGACGGGGGCGGTGATCCGCGACATCCTGCACCGCATCCGCGACCGCTGGCCCTGCCAGGTGGTGGTCTGGCCGGTGGTGGTGCAGGGCGATGCGGCCGCCGGCCAGGTCTGCGCCGCCATCCGCGGCTTCTGCGCCCTGGACCCGGCCGGGCCGGTGGCCAGGCCGGACGTGCTGATCGTCGCCCGCGGCGGCGGCTCGGTGGAGGACCTGTGGCCGTTCAACGACGAGGCGCTGGCGCGCACGGTCGCCGACTGCCCGATCCCGCTGATCAGCGCTGTCGGCCACGAGACCGACACCACCCTGATCGACTTCGTCTCCGACCGCCGCGCGCCGACGCCGACCGCGGCGGCCGAGATGGCGACGCCGGTGCTGGCGGAGTTGAAGGCGGCGGTCGCCGACCTCGGCGCGCGCATGCACCGCTGCGGCGGCCGCGTCGTCGAGGACCGCCGCAACCGGATCGCCCACGCCGACCGGGCGCTGAAGCGCGTACCTGACCTGGTGCGGCTGGCCGAGCAGCGGTTCGACATCGTCTCCGGCAAGCTGGCCGCGGCGCTGGCCCGCAACGCCGCCCTGCACGAGCGCGACCTGGTGCGGGTGGCGAGCCGCCTCTCCCCGCTCCTCTTGCAGCGGCCACAGACCGTGCAGCGCCAACGCCTCGAGGCGTTGGCGCTGCGCCTGAAGCCCGCCGCCGAACGCAAGCTGGAGCGGCTGTCGGAGCGGCTGGAAGCCCTCTCCAAGCTCTACGTCTCGGTCGACCCCGACCGGCCGCTGCAGCGCGGCTTCGCGCGGGTGACGCGCCAGGACGGCTCGCTGGTGCGCGCCGGCGCCTCGCTGGCCGGCGGCGAGGAGGTCCACATCAAGTTCGGCGACCAGGTGACCCGCGAGGCGGTGATCGATGGCGCGGGCGCCGCGCCCGCCTTTCCGGCCAAACCCGGCAAGCCGCGCGCCAAGGCGCCGACGCCGGAACAGGGCGACCTGTTCTGAGCGCCCGGCGCGCGCTACATATGCGCCCATGAACGCGCACGATCCCGAATTCGCCGGCGCCGACCTCGCCAAGCTGCACTACGGAGACGGCGACTTCGCCGTGCTCAAGCCCGGCCGGTACGTCCTGTGCGCCGTCACCGGCGTGAAGATCCCGCTGGAGGCGCTGCGCTACTGGAGCGCCGCGCGCCAGGAGGCCTACGCCAGCGCGGTGGAGGCGAGCCAGCGCTTCCAGGAGACCGGCTCGGTCTGAGGCGCGATCAGCCGCTATCCCGGTTTCTTGTACATCTCCTTCGGCCAGCGCTTGTGGACCCAGAACCACTCCGTGGGCCGCTCGCGGACGCGCTCTTCCATGAAGGCGTTGATGCGGCGCACGCCAGCCTCGACGTCGGCTGCGCGGTCGCCGGTGTTCTCCAGCACCATCGGCTCGTGGACGACCACTCGAAAGCGCGCCTTGCTCACCCGCTGCACGCTCATGGGCAGCAGCGGGATGCCGAACTTGAGCGCGAAGGTCGCCGGTCCCGGCGCGGTGTGCGCGGTGACGCCGAAGAAGGGCGCGGCGACGCCGCCGTTGAACTTCTGGTCGTTGAGCAGGGCGACCGAGTCGCCGCGCTGGAAGGCGCGCATCATCTCCCGCGTGCCATCCGAGCCCTTGGGCGCGAACAGCTTCACCCCATAGCGCGCGCGGCTCTCGCGGACGCGCTGGTCGAACAGGGGATTGTTGGCCGCGCGGTAGGTGACGTGCGCCGGCACGCCCGCCTGGACGATGGCTGCGGCCATGATCTCGAAGTTGGAGAAGTGGCCGGAGATCAGCACCACCGGCCCCTGCCCCGCCGCGACCGCCAGGAGGCGCTCGCGGTTCACCACCTGCAGCCGCGACGGATCGCGGACGATGCGGTCGACGATCGGGAACTCCGCCAGGAAGCGGCCTGCCTCGGCCCATTGGGCCGTCTTCAAGTTCGCGATCTCGGCCTCGGACGCGTCGGGGAAGGCGATCCGCAGGTTGCGCTCGACGGTGCGGTCGGAGCTGGTCAGCGGCCCCAGGCGGCCGAACAGCCAGGCGCCGAAATCGGACGCCGCGTCGACCGGCAGCACGCGCATGACGCCGGCGAAGAGGTCGTAGGCGAACACCTCGACCCGCCAAAGCAGTTGCTGTGCGCGCGACGGGGAGTCGTTGGCCATCTCCCCTGATAGGCGGCCTGGCCCCCTCTGCGCAATTCCCGGGCGTTCGTGTGGCGCGCGACTTGCGACCTCAGGCCCAGGCGTCCCGGATTGGAACGCCCGACACCAGTTTTCGGGAATTGGGGCATGAGCGACGAAATCGACGAGCATCTCGGCAGGCGGCTGCGCCGGCGCCGGCGGCTGCTCGGCCTGACGCAACACCAGCTGGCCGACGCCTGCGGCGTGCGCTTCCAGCAGATCCAGAAGTACGAGTGCGCGGCCAACCGCATGTCGGCCGCGCGCGTCTGGCAGCTCTCCCAGGTGTTGGACGTGCCGATCAGCTACTTCTACGAGGGCCTTGGCCCGCAGCGCGAACTTCGCGCGCGCGAAGGCGGCGAGACCCCCGGCCACCGCGAGGTCTACACCCGCAAGGAGACCCGCGACCTGATCCGCGCCTACTACAGCCTGAGCGAACGGCCCCGCCGGCGGCTGCTCGACCTGGCGAAATCGCTGAACGGCGGCGACGTCGAGGCCTGACGCGGCGCCTCGGTCGGGGTAAAGCGGTCGCATGACGCTTTCCCCCGACCAGCTCGAAGCCCTGGAGGTCATCCTCCTCGAGCTCAACCGCGCGAGCGCGATGCACATCCTGCCGCTGTTCCGCGCGGAGCACGGCCTGCGCGACAAGGGCGGGGCCGCCGGCTTCGACCCGGTGACCGAGGCCGATGTCGGCGCCGAGAAGGTGATCCGCCGGCTCCTTCAGGAGCTCTGCCCCGACCACGGGGTGATCGGCGAGGAACTGGGCGAGGACCGGCCGGACGCCGAGTTCGTCTGGGTGCTGGATCCGGTGGACGGCACGCGGGCCTTCATCGCCGGCCTGCCGACCTGGTGCACGCTGATCGGCCTGCGCCATCAGGGCCGCCCGGTGCTGGGCTCGATCTCCCAGCCCTATCTCGGCGAGATCTACCTCGGCCACGCCGGCGGATCGCGCCTGATCGCCCCGCAGGCGACGACGCCGCTCAAGGTGCGCCCCTGCCCGCTCTTGACCGACGCGGTGATCGCCACCACCGATCCCGAGGGCCTGTTCGACGGCACCGAGCTGGGCGCCTGGACCCAGGTGCGCGCGGCGGCCAAGCTCGCACGAACCGGTTGCGACGCCTACGCCTTCGCCCGCGTCGCCGCCGGCACCATGGACCTGGTGGTCGAGGCCGGGCTGAAAGCCTGGGACATCGACGCCGCCATCCCGATCATCGAGGGCGCCGGCGGCCTCGTCACCGATTGGCGCGGCCGGCCGGTGGGCCCCCACGGCGGCCAGGTGGCGGTCGCTGGCGACCGGGCCTGCCTGGAGGAGGCGCTGATCGCGCTGCGCCGGTCGGCGAAGTAGGCGATCAGGCCGAAGCCGGCTTCTTCGCAGCAGGCTTCTTCGGCGCGGCGGTCTTCGGCGCGGCGCTGGTCTTCGACGCCGCGGCCTTGGCGGGAGCCTTCGTGGCCGCAGGCTTGGCCGCCTTCGCCGCCGGCTTGGCCGCCCCGGCCTTCGCAGCGGGCTTCGGCGCAGCAGCTTTCTTGGCCGGCGCGGGCGCCTTGGCCGCGGTCTTCGCAGGCGCCTTGGCGGCCGGCTTCTTCACCGCAGGCTTCGGGGCCGCCGGCTTCTTGGCCGCAGCCTTCGGAGCGGCCGGCTTGGCCTCGACAGGCGTCGGCGCTTCGGCCGCCGGAGGGGGCTTGGGGGCTTCGGCGACGGGCGTCGGCGTCGTTGCGACCGGCGCAGGGGCCGGAGCGGGCTTCGGAGCTTCGGCCACGGGGGCCGCCGCCGGCGGCGTCGCCGCGACCGGCTTCGGCGCGTTGGCGGGCTTGGGGGCGGCGCGGCCCGTGAGCGCGTCGAACGCCCTCAGGAAGATGTTTCGCATCGGGTCGGTCTCCATCAGGATTTCGTGGTAGGCGCCGGGCACGCGGACGAGCTTGCCCTGCGGAAGGTGGCGCGCGGCAGCCTCCAGGGCTGCGTTGGCCACCAGTTGGTCGTCCTCGGCCGAGACGATGACCACCGGGACGGTGATCTCGCGCAGCCGCTCGGGCTTGGCGAGGTAGGCGGTGGCCTTGAAGGCGAAGTCCAGCCACGCCCAGGTCGGCGCGCCGAGCGCCAGGTCCGGCTCGGCGGCGATCAGCCCGCAGGTGCGCGCGAAGCGGGCGCGGTCGTGGGTCAGGATGTTGCCGTCGAAGGCGTCGGCGAAGGGATCGCCCGGCTGGCCCAGCACATAGCGGTTCGCCCGCCCCATGAAGATGTTCATGCGCGCCGCGAAGCGCGCCCTCTTCAGCGGAACCTTGCCGGTCTTCACGCCCAGCATCGGGGCGGACAGCATCACGCCGGAGAACCGCCGCTCGCCATGCGCCATCGCCAGCAGCGTCAGGCAGCCGCCCATCGAGTGGCCCACCGCCACCCAGGGCTTGGGCGCCCGGTCCTCGAAAGTCCTCAGCAGCGCCTGGAAGTCGTCCAGATAGGCCTTGTAGCCGCGGGCGTGGCCCTTGTGGCGGTCGCCCAGCTCGCGCACCGACAGCCCCTGCCCGCGCCAGTCGTGGGCCAGGACGACGAAACCGCGCTCCAGGAAGTCGCCGATGGTCTCATAGTACTTCTCGATCGGCTCGGTGCGGCCGCCGGAGAGGATGATCGTGCCGCGGACCCGGCCCTCGGGCGTGAACAGCGCCGCCCGCAGGCGGGCGCCGCCGGCGCCTCTGAACCACTCGGCCTGGCCGCCCGGCGGGGCCGGCGCGTCGGGCGTGGTGACGAGAGGCGCAAGCTCGGCCATGGCGCTTCCCTACACCGCTCTGGCAAACAGAGTTTGAATGACGGGCTGGAGCTTCATCGCCAGCCCCATGTCCGACAGCTTCATACGCCCCGTCATTATAGCCCGCATCGGGTCGAGTTCGCGCTTGGCGAGCGCCTCGAGGTCCCTGCGGCTGATGGTGATGACGAGGTCCGCCGGCCCGTCCTGGTTGCTGACCGACGCGCCGTCGATGAGGATGACGCCCTCGCCCTTGAGGTCGAACTTCAGGCGCTGACCGAGATCCGGCCCGGATGCGACCGCGCCGCGGATTCGCTCCGTGATCTCTTCAACCGTCGCCATGCCCCCGGGTCCTCGATTCGCCTTCGAGCTTCGCTTCACGCGCGGGTGAAGTAAACCGTCAGCGCCGCGGCGAGTCGCGCGTCAGCGGAGCGTCATTCCGTCGCTGCCGTCGGCGCCCCGGCCCTTGAACCCCGAAAACCGGCGCCTAACTGAACTGCCGAAGGCGCTGGATGTCCGGGCCTTCCGAGACGCTGTGCGACGCCGATCCGGGTCGCCGACCGCCTCGAACAGAGAACGCAACCTTGCTTCTGAAGAAGGATGTGAACCCATGCGTACGATCGATTTCGCGCCCCTCTATCGTTCCGTCGTCGGCTTCGACCGACTGGCCTCGCTGCTCGAGGCCGCCACCGCCGACGGCGCCGGCGGCTATCCGCCCTACAACATCGAGCGCACCGACGAGAACGCCTACCGCATCGAGATGGCGGTGGCCGGCTTCCGTCCCGAAGAGCTCAATATCGAGGTGAAGGAGAACCTCCTCACCGTCCAGGGCCGCAAGGCCGCCAACGACGACGCCCGCCGCTACCTCCATCGCGGCCTCGCCGAACGCAACTTCGAGCGGCGTTTTCAGCTCGCCGACTACGTCGTCGTGACGGACGCCAGCCTCGCCGACGGCCTGCTGTCGGTCTCGCTGAAGCGCGAGCTGCCCGAAGCGCTGAAGCCGCGCCGCGTGGAGATCACCACCGCGCCGAGCGCGCCGGCGATCGAAGGCGAGAAAGCGGCGTAAACGGTCCGCCCATGGACTGACCCGAGAGGGCGGCGTCGAGAGGCGCCGCCCTTTTCATTTGCCCGGGTTCGGCGCGCGATCGCGATCCCGGACGCGTGCGAATGTCAGGCCCGAAACAAGCGCTGGAACCAAATGCCGCCGCCAAGGACTACGGCCTAGGCGGATCTGTTGCAGCGCTTGGGAGACGGAATGTCGGTGTCGGCCGCCCGAACGAGAAATCCTGGAACGGCCAGGCTCCACGATCTGCCCACGCCGGCAGTCTTGTCGCCGCGCCCGGAGGCGCAGGCCGACGTCTTGCGAGTGGCCTTCTTCGTTCACCGGTTTCCGGTCATATCCGAGTCGTTCATCATCAACGCCGCCGCGGGACTGGTGCGCGCCGGGCACCAGGTGGACATCTATGCGCTGCATGGCGACGGCGAGGCGCATGCCAAGTGCAACGACGCGCTGGCCCCATTCCGCGATCGCTGGCGATGCAAGGTGTTCCGCCTGCGCGAGCGGCCGCGCCGACGCCTTGCATTGGCGCCTCTGGCGGCCGCAAGGCTCTTCGCTCGCCACGGCGCGAGCGTGGCCGCGGCGTGGGAACGCAAGCATTTCGGCGAGGACGCCCCCAGCCTGATCGCCTTGCATGAGGCGAGCATCTTCCGTGGCGGCGGCCGGTACGACATTCTCCACGCGCAATTCGGTACGCTCGCCGATGTCGTGCTCAACCATCGGGATGCGGGCTTTCTCTCCGGCCGCGTATTCGGACATTTTCGCGGCTACGACATCTCGAGCCACCTGCGCGAACGCGGCGAGAAGGTCTATCGCCGGGTTTTTGCGCAAGCCGACGGGTTCCTGACGAATTGCGGGTTCTTCCGCGACCGCTTGATCGAACTTGGCGCGCCGCCGGAACGGACAACGATCATTCCCTCGGCGGTGAACGTCGAGCTGTTCGCTCCACGTCCCAATCCCTGGGAGCCCGGTCAGAAACTGCGCCTGCTCGGCGTAGGGCGCTTGGTCGAGAAGAAGGGCTTTACCTACGCCGTTCAAGCGCTCGCCCTTTTGGCCGCCGACGGCGTCGATTTCGAGTGCCGCATCATCGGCGAAGGTCCGCTGCGCGGCGCGCTGGAAAATGAAGCGGCGGCGGCGGGGCTCGCCGGGCGCATCCGCTTCACCGGGGCGGCGGGGCAACAGGAAGTCGCCGACGCCTTGGCCCACGCCCACATCTTCCTGGCGCCATGCACGACGGCGTCCAACGGCGACCAGGACGCCTCCATCAACACCTTGAAGGAAGCGATGGCGGCGGAGCGCCCATTCGTCAGCACGCTTCACGGCGGCATTCCGGAACTGGTCGCCGGCGTCGACGCCGGCGTGCTGGCGCCTGAAGCCAATTCCCGCGCGCTGTGTCACGCGCTCCGGACACTCATCGATCGACGCGACGAGTGGACTGAGATGGGCCGGCGCGCCCGCCAGCGTATCGAGCGCGCCTATTCCATCGACGCCGCAGCCGCGCTGACGACGCGCGCCTATCAAACGGTGCTTCGGCCGCCACAGTAAGGAGCGATAACGCAGCCATGCCTAAGCATTCGCCCACGCCGCGCGTGACGATCGTCCTCACGCAGAGAGAACGCTTCAGCGCAATGCAGGAATCGTTGAGCAGCCTGCTGGAGAATACGCGCGAACCTTTCAGGCTTGTCTGCGCCACCGG
>NZ_DATELG010000398.1:0-4664 GCF_035276905.1 Phenylobacterium sp.
GACGACGTCCTGGTGCTGCCGGCGCACAACGACCCGTTCTTCGGCCTGCACGCGCGGGTGGACCGGCTGATCGGCGGCCACCAGCGCGGCCTTGCGCGGCTGCGCAAGCTGATCGCCGAGCCCAAGCGGGTGGTGGACGTCTTCCCGGTGCTGTTCCGCCGGCAGATCGACCTGAGCAACCTGGGGCTGGCGACCGGCGAGAGCCTCGCCCACCTGAACTATCTGCTGGCGCGCGGCGAGGCCGTCCGGACGACCGACGAGGCCGGCGTCGACTGGTATCGCGCGGGCCCAGCGTGACCATCGACGGGAGAAGGATGTCGCGATGAGCGAGCGGGTGCTGATCGACAAGGCCGCGGGCGTGCTGACCATCACGCTGAATCGGCCGGAGAAGAAGAACGCCCTCACGGTCGAGGAGTATGCGCGTCTCGGCGGGACGATCGATGCGGCGAACGACGATCCGGAGGTCCGCGCGATCCTGATCCAGGCCAACGGCGACATGTTCACCGCCGGCCACGATCTCTCGGAGTTCGCCGCGATCAACGCGGGCGGGGCGGCAAACCGCGATCGGCCGGCGGGCGAGCCCTTCCTGCTGGCGCTCGCCAACGCGCGCAAGCCGCTGGTGGCGGCGGTGCATGGCCGGGCGGTCGGCATCGGCCTGACCATGCTGCTGCACTGCGACCTCGTCTATGTGGCCGAGGACGCCTTCCTGTCGTCTCCGTTCGTCGGCCTGGCGCTGGTTCCGGAGGCGGCCTCGTCGCTGCTGCTGCCGGCGCGGATCGGCCATGTGCGCGCCTTTGATCTGTTCGTCCTGGGCACGCCGATCGACGGGCGCATCGCCGTGGAGTGGGGGATCGCCAACGCCGCCCTGCCGGCCGCCGAGGTGCAGGCCAAGGCCCGGGCCGCCGCCGAAGCCCTGGCCGCGAAGCCGGCGGCGGCGGTGCGCGTGACCAAGGCGCTGATGCGCGACATCCCGGCGATGATCCAGCGCATCGACCAGGAGTTCGGCCACTTCTACGCCCAGCTGCGCTCGCCGGAGGCCAAGGAGGCCTTCTGCGCCTTCTTCGAGAAGCGCCCGGCGGATTTTTCGAAGCTCTGAGGCCTGGACTCCCGCTTGCCCCCCGCCGACCTGCTCATCCGCCCCGCCGTCCCGGCCGACGCCGGCCTGATCATGGGCTTCGTCCGCGAACTCGCCGCGTACGAGCGCCTGTCGCACGCCGTCCGGGCGACCGAGGCCGACATCGCCCGCGACCTGTTCGGCCCGACCCCGCGCGCGGTCTGCGACATCGCCGAGGTCGCCGGCGAGGCGGTCGGCTATGCGCTCTGGTTCTACAACTACTCCACCTTCGCCGGCCGCGCCGGGATCTTCCTGGAAGACCTGTTCGTGCGCCCAAAGGCCCGCGGCCAGGGCGTCGGCAAGGCGCTGCTGCAGCATCTCGCCCGGCGCTGCGTCGACGAGGGGCTGGGGCGGCTGGAGTGGACGGTGCTGGATTGGAACGCGCCCGCGATCGGCTTCTACGATTCCCTGGGCGCGGACGCGCTCGACGACTGGATCGTCCGGCGGGTGTCCGGCGAGGCGCTGGCCAGGCTGGCCCAGCCTCAGGTCCGCTCGTAGGTCCCGACCAGCACGCCCTTGGCCAGCACATGGCCGCGCATCGCCTCGGCCACCGCCTTGCGGCTGGGCGGGTGGATGAAGTCCAGCTTCCGGGCGAGCGCGAAGGTCTGGAAGACGTAGAGGTGCGGCCCGTGGCCCTTCGGCGGATCGGGCGGCAGCCAGGCGCTCTGCCGGTAGGCGTTGCGGCCCAGCATCTCGTCTAGCCC
This sequence comes from Phenylobacterium sp., assembly GCF_035276905.1. Taxonomy (GTDB): domain Bacteria; phylum Pseudomonadota; class Alphaproteobacteria; order Caulobacterales; family Caulobacteraceae; genus Phenylobacterium. Next base: position 1,819 of record NZ_DATELG010000398.1, read on the forward strand.
TTCGTGACGGGGGCTCTTCAGCTCGCCCTCGGGCAGGTCGGCCAGGTCCGCCGGCAGGTCCCAGGCGATCAGGTGGACCAAGGGGTCCGGCGTCGGCGCGTCGGGGTCCTCGACGATCAGCACCAGCGCCTCGGCGTCGGCCGGCACGCCGCGCCAGGTCAGCGGCGGAGAGATCTTTTCGCCGTCGGCGGTGTAACGCGATGGGATCGAGCCGCCGTCCTCGAAGGCCGAACTCTCCAGGGCGATGGCGTCCGGGACGCGCACGAAGGGCTCGGCCTCGCTGACCACCTTGTCGTAGCCGGCGCGGACGCCGCGCAGGGCGTGGCCGAGGCCGGCCGGGATCTTCTCGAGCATGGAGGCCTCCCGCAGCTGTTCCCGCTCAACGCCGCAGGCGGCGCGGGCGTTCAGCTCAGCCGAGCCGGTCGGCCTTGCGCAACTCCGGGAACATCCAGGCCCAGAGGCCGGTGACGCAGAGCGCGCCGATCCCGCCGAACAGGGCCGCGCCGATCGGACCCAGGAAGCGGGCCGCCACGCCGCTCTCGAACTCGCCGAGCTCGTTGGAGGCGCCGATGAAGACGGAGGAGACCGCCGCCACCCGGCCGCGCATCGGATCCGGCGTCACCAGCTGGATCAGGGTCTGGCGGATGTAGACGCTCGCCATGTCGGCGCCGCCCAGCACCGCCAGCGCGGCGACCGACAGCCACAGCGCCTTCGAAAGCGCGAAGACGCAGGTCGCCAGGCCGAACAGGGCGACGCCGCCGAACATGAAGGCGCCGGCCTTCCGCCGGATCGGGCGGGCGGCGAGCCACAGCGCCACCGCGGTCGCGCCCGCCGCCGGCCCGGCGCGCAGCAGGCCGAAGCCCTCGGCGCCGACGTGCAGGACGTCCCGGGCGAACACCGGCAAGAGCGCGGTCGCCCCGCCGAGCAGCACGGCGAAGAGGTCCAGCGAGATGGCCCCGAAGACGACCTTCTCGCGCCAGACGTAGGCCAGCCCCTCCTTCATCAGCGCCCAGCGCGAGCCGGGCTGGGCGATCGGCTTGGTGTTCTTGCGGATCAGAGCCACGCAGAGCGCCGAGGCCGCATAGAGGATCACCGCGGTGACGAAGGCGTGGGCCGGCGAGAGCGCCACCAGGATGCCGCCGGCGGCGGGGCCGGCGATCGAGGCGGTCTGCCAGGCGAGCGAGTTCCAGGCGATCGAGCGCGGCAGCAACTCGCGCGGCACGAGCATCGGCCCCATGGCGGTGCTGGCCGGCGAGAAGAAGGCGCGGGCGGCGCCGAACAGGGCCGCCACCACCAGGAGCAGGGCCGGCGTCGCAAAGCCCCGCCAGGCGGCGACGGTCAGGATCAGCGCGCTGGCCATCTCGCCGGCCAGGCAGGCCAGCGCCACCTTGCGCCGGTCGTAGCGGTCGGCGGCCTCGCCGGCCGGCAGGGTCAGCAGGAACACCGGGACAAAGGCCGCCAGGCCGATCATGCCGACCAGGAAGGCCGCCTGCTGGACGTCGAGGGTGCGGCGCGCGAGCGCATACATCTGCCAGCCCAGGGCCACGCTCTGGATCTGGGCGGCGAAGGTTCCGCACCAGCGCGAGCCCCAGAACAACAGGTAGTCGCGCTCCTTCAGCAGGGCGTGAGCCGACGGGACGACGTCGGGGGAGGAGGAGTCGGGCATGGGGCCGCGACCCTGCATCGCGTCGCGACATGCCGCAACCTTGCGGTTGACGCGGAAGCCTGCGCACCTTACCTCGCGCGCTCCCCGAGAGGGGCGGAGACCTGTCACATGCGACGAGCAAGATGTTCGCGCGCCAGCAGCGGCGCATTTCGCTGAGCCCCGGCCGGCGGCCTCCGCCGCGCGGCCGGTCCCGTCGCAGTCCCCGCACGCCCCGAGGCCCATGTCCGTAGAGCCCAGCCCGAGCCGGACCACGCTCACCTTCACCCACGAAGCGCCGCAGGATCAGCCGGCGATCGAAGCCCTGCTCGACCGCGCCTTCGGCCCCGGGCGGTTCGTGAAGTCCTCGGAGCGCGTTCGCGAGTTCGCCGACTTCGCGCCCGAACTGTCGTTCTGCGCCTGGGCCGACGGCGAGCTGCTGGGCGTGGTGCGCATGTGGCGGGTGCGGGTCGGTGCGACGCAGCTGGTGTTTCTCGGCCCGCTGGCGGTCGACACCCACCAGCAGAGCGCGGGCGTCGGCGGCGCGCTGGTGGAGCGCGCCTGCGAGGCCGCGCGGCAGGCCGGGGAGGCGGGCGTGCTGCTGGTCGGCGACGCGCCCTACTTCGCGCGCTTCGGCTTCGAGGCCGGGCCGGCCAAGGCGGTCGTGATGCCTGGGCCCGTCGACCAGCGCCGTGTGCTGGTCCACGCCTTCGAAGACCTGGGCGAGGGCCTCGTCGGCGCCGTCGAACCGCGCTGACGGGGCGCTTGAGGCAGGCGCCGGCGCAACCTACCTTTGCCTCCATGGCCACGATCGAGGGCAAGCGGGGACTGGAGCGGGTGACCGCTGCGGCGCAGGATGTTGCGGCGACCGGCGGTTCGGCCAAGCCGCGCCTGCCGCCGGTGCACCTGTGGAACCCGCCCAACGTCGGCGAGATCGACATCGTCATCCGCAAGGACGGGAGCTGGGTGCACGAAGGCGGGGTGATCGGTCGCGAGGCGCTGGTGCGCCTCTTCTCCACCATCCTGCGCAAGGACCCGGACGGGACCTGGCTGGTCACGCCGCACGAGAAGCTGCGCATCGAAGTCGAGGACGCGCCCTTCGTCGCCGTGCGCGTCGACCGCGAGGGCGAGGCCCTGCGCTTCCTGACCAACGTCGGCGACGAGGTGGTGGCGGGCCCGGAGCATCCGATCCGGGTCGCGGGCG
>NZ_DATELG010000399.1:0-5568 GCF_035276905.1 Phenylobacterium sp.
GCTTGAATACCGCAATCCCTTGCGGGCATGCTTTGCCCGGGTGGTATCGGTCCACATGTGTCGCTCCGTCGATGCTTCGCAACACCGACAGAATCACAAGCCTCTGATATCACCCAACTTCTTTTCGGGGCAGACACTAAGCAAGGGCTGGCGCGCAGGCGCCGGGCCGCCTATAGCCGCGCCCGGCCACTTCGAGCGACGGACGCGCTAGCCTCATGCCCGCACCCTGGACCGCGATCGCGCCCATCCTGCTGCTGATCGCCTCCAACGTCTTCATGACCTTCGCCTGGTACGGCCAGCTGAAGGTCGAGCACCGGCCGCTGTGGCTGATCGTGCTGATCGGCTGGGGCATCGCCTTCTTCGAATACTGCCTGGCCGTGCCCGCCAACCGGCTGGGCCGTGCGGTCTATGCGCCGGCCGAACTGAAGGCCATGCAGGAGGTGATCACGCTCACCGTCTTCGCGGTGTTCTCGGTCACCTGGCTGGGCGAGCGGCTCACCGCGAACCACGTCGTGGGCTTCGGCCTGATCGCCGCCGGCGCCTTCGTGGTCTTCAAGGGGCCGTTCTAGCGTCCCATATCCGAGCTTCGCCGAGAACGGCGCGCGAGGTGAGGGGACGGCCATGAAGTATCGGAAGCTCGGCGCGAGCGATCTCGAGGTCTCGGTGATCTCGCTGGGCTCATGGCTGACCTTTGGCGTCGGCGTCCAGGCGGACGCGGCCAGGGCCTGCGTGAACCGCGCGTTCGAGCTGGGGATCAACTTCATCGACACCGCCAACATCTACGGCCGAGGCGCGGCGGAGAGCTTTCTCGGCGAGACCCTGAACGGGCGGCCGCGCGACAGCTATGTCCTGGCGACCAAGCTCTTCTTCCCGATGAGCCAGAGCGACCGCGGCCTCTCGCGGGCGCAGGTGCTGAAGCAGATCGACGCCTCGCTGCGGCGCCTGCGGACTGATTACGTCGACCTCTACCAGTGCCACCGCTACGACCCGGAGACGCCGCTCGAGGAGACCATGGCGGCGCTGAGCGAGGTGGTCCGCGCCGGCAAGGCCCGCTGGATCGGCTTCAGCGAATGGACGCCGGCGCAGATCGAGGCCGCCTTCGCCATTCCGGGCGTCGAGCGGTTCGTCTCCAGCCAGCCGCAGTATTCCCTGCTGCACCGCCAGCCAGAGCAGGCGGTGACGCCGCTCTGCGCCAAGAACGGCGTCTCGCAGATCGTCTGGTCGCCGCTCGCCCAGGGGGTGCTTACGGGCAAGTACCTGCCCGGGGCGCGGCCGCCCGGCGACAGCCGCGCCGCCAGCGACCGGATGGGCCACACGATGAGCGAGCTGATGCGGCCGAAGGTGCTGGAGGCCGTGCAGCGGCTGAAGCCGCTGGCGGCGGAGGCGGGCTGCACGCTGTCGCAGTTCGCGCTCGCTTGGGTGCTGCGCGAGCCCAATGTCGCCTCGGCGATCGTCGGCGCCACCCGGCCGCAGCAGCTCGACGACAACGCCGCCGCGGCGGAGCGAGCGGTCGACCCGGCGCTGTTCCACCGGGCCGAGGAGATCGTGGCGGGGGCTTAAGTCGAACGCTGGCGCTCGCTGGATCGTAAATCGCCGCCGCCGGGTTTCGCCTGCGCGGCGGTCGCGGCTATAAGCCCCGATCCTCTCGTGAAGCCCAAGGCGCCCAAGTCCCTGCCATGTCCCGCATCCTGATCACCTCGGCTCTGCCCTACATCAACGGGATCAAGCACCTGGGGACGCTGGCGGGCTCGATGCTGCCGGCCGACGTCTACGCCCGCTTCCAGCGCGCGCGCGGCCGCGAGACCCTCTACATCTGCGCCACCGACGAGCACGGCACGCCGACCGAGCTCGCCGCGGCCGAGGCCGGGCAGGATCCGGCGACCTTCTGCGCCGCCCAGCACACCGTCCAGCACGACCTCGGCCGCCGGTTCGGCCTCTCCTGGGACCACTTCGGCCGCTCGTCCTCGCCGCACAACCACCGGCTCACGCAGGCGTTCGCCCGGACCCTGTGGGAGGCGGGCTTCATCGAGGAGCGGGTCACCCAGCAGGTCTACTCCAACGCCGACAAGCGCTTCCTGCCGGACCGGTATGTGATCGGGACCTGTCCGCACTGCGGCTACGAGGCCGCGCGCGGCGACCAGTGCGAGAACTGCACCCGGGTGCTCGACCCGGCGGACCTCCTGCATCCGCGCTCGGCGGTCTCCGGCTCGCCGGACATCGAGATCCGCGGCTCCAAGCACCTCTTCCTGCGCCAGAGCCTGTTCGCCGAGAAGCTGCGCCACTGGATCGAATCCAAACGGGCGCACTGGCCGAACCTGGTCACCTCGATCGCGCTGAAGTGGCTGGACGAGGGGCTGCAGGACCGCGGGATCACGCGGGATCTGGAATGGGGCGTGCCGGTCAACGCTTTCGAATGGGGCGCCAATCCCGAGGGCCAGCTGCCGGACATCGAGGGCTTGGCCGGCAAGGTGTTCTACGTCTGGTTCGACGCGCCGATCGAGTACATCGCCGCGACCTGGGAGTGGGCCGACCGCCGGGCTCAGGACGCCGGCCGCGCGGGCGCCGAGGACGCCGAGTGGCAGCGCTGGTGGCGCGGCCAGGCCGCCGCCGACGTCACCTATGTGGAGTTCATGGGCAAGGACAACGTGCCCTTCCACACCGTTGGCTTCCCCTGCACCCTGATCGGGGTCAACGAGCTTAGAGGCGCCGACGGCAAGTGGAGCGTGGTCAATCCCGAGCCCTGGAAGCTGGTCGACCAGCTGAAGGGCTTCAACTGGCTCGACTACTACGGCGGCAAGTTCTCCACCTCGCAGAAGCGCGGGGTGTTCATGGACCATGCGCTGGAGCTGCTGCCGGCCGACTACTGGCGCTGGTGGATCGTCGCCAACACGCCGGAGACCTCGGACTCGACCTTCGCCTGGGAGCCGTTCCAGGCCCAGGTGAACGCCGACCTGGCCGACGTGCTGGGCAATTTCGTCAACCGCATCCTCAAGTTCACCGAGACTCGGTTCGAGGGGGCGGTCCCGGAGGGCGGGACGCCCGGCGCGCTCGAGGCCAAGCTCGAAGAGGACGTGCTGGCCAAGCTGCGCGAGCTGACCGGCCACATGGAGGACCGCGAGTTCCGCAAGGCGGCGACCGCGGTTCGCCAGCTGTGGGTGCTGGGCAACCAGTACCTGACCGAGGCCGCGCCCTGGACCGCCATCAAGACCGATCGCGAGCGCGCGGCCGTGGCGGTCCGCCATGGCCTCAACCTCGTGGCCCTGTTCGCCAAGGTCAGCGAGCCCTTCATCCCCTTCGCCGCCGAGAAGATCGCCCTGGCCGTGGGCGAGGCCTTCCCCGGGCGCTGGCCGGCGCTGGCCAGTCCTGCCGAAGGGGGGGAGGGGACGCTTTCGATCCTCGAACCCGGCCGCAAGGTCCAGGCCCCGGACGTCCTGTTCCGCAAGGTCGAGGACGCCCAGGTCGCCGAGTGGCGCGAGCGGTTCGGCGGGCCGGAGGCGGCGGGCTCTACCGCCCGCCCTTGATGTCCAGCGGGGCGGGGGCCACGCGGTTGTACTGCTGGGTCCAGCCGAGGTCGCGGACCAGGTCGCGGTGGCCTTCCCACATCATGTGCAGGGCGACGTAGAGCACGATCGCCAGGCCGACGTAGCCGATCCAGCGGTAGCGGTGCAGCAGGCGGGCGATCCAGCTGGCGGCCACGCCCATCAGTCCCACCGACACCAGCAGGCCGAGCACCAGGATCGCCGGATGCTCGCGCGCCGCCCCCGCCACGGCCAGCACGTTGTCCAACGACATGGAGACGTCGGCGATCAGGATCTGCAGCAGGGCTCCGCCAAAGGTCTTGGGGCGCGCGCCCTTCGGCTCGGTCGCCGGGTCGGCGTCGAAGACGGCGTCGGCCTGCGCCTCCTCGGCCATGGCCTGGTCGCGCAGCTCCCGCCACATCTTCCAGCAGACCCAGAGCAGCAGGAGGCCGCCGGCGAACAGCAGGCCGATGACGCCGATCAGCTGGGTGGTGACCAGGGCGAAGGCGATCCGCGTGACCACCGCGGCGGCCAGGCCCCAGAAGATCACCCGCCGGCGGTCGTGGACGGGCAGGCCGGCGGCCACCACGCCCACGGCGACCGCATTGTCCCCCGCCAGCACCAGGTCGATCATCAGCACCTGGAGAAGCGCGCTGAGCGCGCCCGCGGTCAGCAGGCTATCGAGCATGGGGCTCTCAATGCGCGAGCCGGGCCCGCGCTGCAATGCCCTGGCTTCAGGTTCGGGGACGCGCCGCCTCGTAAAGCGCCACCGCGGCGGCGGCGGAGACGTTCAGGCTCTCGAAGCCGCCCGGCATCGGGATCTTCGCCAGCTCGTCGCAGTGCTCGCAGACCAGCCGGCGCAGGCCCTCGCCCTCGGAGCCCAGCACCAGGACCACGGGCCCGCCGTCCAGCACCTCGCCCAGGCCGCGCTCGGCCGCGCCGGTCAGGCCCACCGTGCGCCAACCGAGCTCGACCAGCGTCTCCAGGGCGCGCGAGAGGTTGGTCACCCGCGCCACCGGCGTGCGTTCGACCGCGCCCGCGGCGGCCTTGGCGAGCGCCCCGGCGAGCTTGGGCGCGTGCCGCTCCTGCAGGATCACGCCCTTGGCCCCGAACGCCGCGGCCGAGCGCAGGATGGCGCCGACGTTCTGCGGGTCGGTCACCTGGTCGAGCATCAGGAGCACCGCGCCGGGCTCGACGGGGAAGTCCTCGAGCTCGGCCGATTCGAGCGCGCCGGCCTTCAGCGCCACGCCCTGATGCACCGCGCCCTGCGGCAGCTGGCGGGCGATCAGCTGGTTGTCGGCGGTCTCCAGCGCGGCAAGGCGGCCGAATCGCTGCTCGAGCTGGCGCGCGCGCTCGGGCGTTGCGAGCAGGCGCAGCGGGGCTGCGCGGGCGCGATTTTCCAGGGCCGCCTCCACCGCGTGCCACCCCCACAGCCAGTCGTCGGAAGGCGTCTCCGCCCTGCGCCGGAAGCGGCCGTGAGATTGCGGCTTACGAGCTTTGCGGGCGTCGTTGCGTTCGGGATGCGAGGCCACTATAAGACGCGCTCCAAATTGGGGCCCCCGGACGGGATCTCCGGTTGCGGACCATCTGCGGGGGCTCTTAGCACCCCCAGGCGGACGCGGCGGAAGCTTTCGTTCCAGGCGCCAAGGCGGTTCTGCGCGCGAGGGGGAATGTCCCGAGTGGCAAAGGGGGCGGACTGTAAATCCGCTGCTGTAATGGCTTCGTAGGTTCGAGTCCTACTTCCCCCACCACGCGCCGGAGCAAACGGAGAGATGCCGAAAGGCCGCCTGGTCGGCGGGTATAGCACAATGGTAGTGCAGCAGCCTTCCAAGCTGAGGATGCGGGTTCGATTCCCGCTACCCGCTCCAAACTCTCGCACATTGGTTTAAGCAACGCCGGCAGGACCCTGATGGCCAAGGAAAAGTTCGAACGCAATAAGCCGCACTGCAACATCGGCACGATCGGTCACGTTGACCACGGCAAGACGACGCTGACGGCGGCGATCACGATGGTGCTGGCGAAGTCGGGCGGTGCGACGGCGAAGAAGTAC
>NZ_DATELG010000400.1:0-2823 GCF_035276905.1 Phenylobacterium sp.
CCTCCCCCGCGAAGCGGCGGGAGGGGGACCGCGCGCCGAGCGAAGCGAAGAGCGCGGGGTGGAGGGGGCAAGCCAGGGGCTCAGACCTTGAGACGGACGCTGATCGCTAACCGCGCGCGGGATCTTCGCAAGAATATGAGCGAACCCGAGGCGATGCTCTGGTCGCGATTGCGCGGACGCTCGGCCGACAGGCCAACCTTCCGACGCCAGCATCCCTTCGGCTCGGTGATCCTCGACTTCTACTGCCCTTCTGCGCGCCTCGCCGTCGAGGTCGACGGCTCGACGCATTGGGACGACGAGGCTCGTGCGCGCGATGCGGCGAAGGACGCCTGGCTGGCTCGACAGGGTGTGACGGTGCTCCGCATTCCGGCGTCGGCGATCTATCGGAGCGTGAACGCGGCGGCGGACGGGATCCTGCTGCAGGCGTCCGAGCTGAGAGTGGCGGAGGCACAACGAACGAGGCCTGCCCCCTCCACCCCCCGCTCTTCGCTCCGCTCGGCGAGCGGTCCCCCTCCCGCCGCTTCGCGGGGGAGGTAGATTACTTCCGCGTCCAGCCGCCGCCGGCGGGCTTGAAGTACTGGCCGCCGGGGATGCGCGGCTGGATGGCGTTGACGAAGGCGCTCGCGCCGGCGGCCGCGGGCGTGGCGCCCGACTTGGCGGCCGCCTGGCGGTAGACCTCGGCGCGGCCGGCGTTGATCTCGGCGACGGCCGAATGGAGGGCCGGGTCGCCGCCGCCGGCGACGAAGCCCAGGAAGCCGTCGGCCTGCTCGCCGACGATGCCGGCGGCCTTCGCCGAATCGACCGCGGCCTTGGCCTGGGCGGACTGGGCGACGGCGGCTGCGGGAAGCGCCAGCGCCGCCAGAACCGCCGCGGCCACGCCCATGATGTCTTTGGTGTGCATCTGCATTCGTACCTAGAAGAGGTTCGGATTCTTCTGGATCAGGTCCTTCACTTCCTGATCCAGGCGCAAGCGGACGTCGGCGTCCAGCTTGGCGTAGATGGTGATCGGCTTGACGTCGACCGTCACCGTGGGGGCGCAGGCTGCGGGACCCATGCCCAGCAGCGCCAGCGCTCCAAGGCCGGCCAGGGTCGGCGACTTGCCGCTCATGTGATCTTCTCCGTTGGTCTCACCGTCCCATCCTTGCGCGTCACGGCTGAACCTTGGCTGAACCGTGCAGGCGGCGGAACTCGGCGTAGTCGGACAGCAGATCGTCCAGGTTCAGCGTCGTGTCCAGGGTGAGATTGACTCCGGTCCCCGACGGCAGCGGCAGTTGGCGGTTCAGGAATTTCTTCTGGATCAGGTCCAGCAGCGAAAGCCGGATCACCTGGCGCTGCGGCGGATCGTGCCGGCCGACGATGTGGAACAGCACCGCCAGGCGCCCGTCCGGCCGGCTGTTCACCTCGGCCGAGAGCGTCGAGAAGGCCAGGTTCTCCATCGCCTGGTAGGCGAAGTCGCTGAAGGTGTCGGTGGAGGCCTCCGGTTGGACCTCCTTCGGCACGCCGGTGGTCTCGACCGATCCCTTTGCATCGACCGCGCCGAGCGCGCTGCGCTGGATCGACAGCCGTCCGGGCTCGACCGCGTGCAGGCTCCCGCCCTCGATCCGCACCTTGTCGCCGTCGAGGGTGAAGGGCACGCGGCCGCTGACCTTGGCGGTGAGATCGACCTTGTCGCCGAAGGGCGAGGCCTCGACCAGGTCGTGCAGCTGCATCCCGTCCAGCTCGACGACGCCGCGGATCGGCTGCTTCGGGTCGAGCGGCGTCAGCAGGCTCACGATGCGGATCAGGCCGCCGCCGATCGCCGCCTCACCGTCCGTGACCCGAAGCGCGTCGGGCTGCAGGCCGAAGACGACCCGGCCGTCCGTGATCGCGCCCAGCGGCGAGGCGATCTGCGCGACCTTCAGCGCCTGGCCGGGCGGGGCGACCAGCGGCGCGAGGCTGGAGAAGGCCACCTTGCCGGAGAGGCCGGCGACCTTGCCGCCGGGGCTCAGGAAATCCAGGCGCGGGACCTCCAGGACGCCGGAGCTGGACTGAGTTTGGGGCGTCCAGGCGAAGCCCCCGGTGAAGCGGGCCTGGCCCTCCGCCGGCGAGCCGATCGAGGCGGCGAGCGGCGAAAGCGCGGCCGGCTGGAGCCCGCCGGGTGCGAACGTCAGCGTGCCGGTCTCGACGTCGGCCCGGCCGCGTCCGCTCAGCATCTCGTGCTGCAGGGCGATGGTGGCCAGCGGCCGGCCGGCGCCCTCGCGCACGCCGAGCTTGCCGGTCCAGCGGTTGCGCGCCAGCTGCATCTGGCCGGACAGCCCGACCGGGTTGAACCGGGTCTGGGGCGCAGCGTCGGTCACCTCGGCGCCCGTGACGGTCATCTTCGCCTGCAGCTCGCCGCCGTGCGAGGCGAGGTCCATCAGGCCCGCGCCCTTGGCGACCTTGGCCTGCAGGAAGGGGACCTCGGCGGAGGTGTTTTCGGCCCGGCCGAGAATGCGCCAGTCGCCGCCGCCGATCGACAGCAGCGGCCCGCCGGCGGGACAGAGACGATTGGCGAAGTCGCGGGCGTCATTGGCGCCGAAGTTCAGCCGCTTGGCGCTCACCAGGGCGCAGCGGTCGCCGGTGAAGCTAAGGGTCCGGCCCGCCAGCCGCAGCGCGCCGGAGGCGTCGAAGGTCCCCTGCTCGATCGGGCCGATCGACAGCGCGGCCTTGATCCGCCCGCTCGCGGTCGCCCCGTCGGTGGTGAGCGCGACGCGGCTGATGACGGCGTCCACCTTCGGCAGGCCGCCGCCGGCCACGCTCAGCCGCCAGCCGGCGCCCGCGGGCGCAAGCGTCGCCGCGCCGCCG
>NZ_DATELG010000401.1:0-15221 GCF_035276905.1 Phenylobacterium sp.
CTGGGCCGCGCCGCCCAGCCAGGCGGCGAGCGCCAGAACCACCGCGGCGGCCAGCAGCTGGGCGAGCGCCGAGGGGCCGGCCTGCACCGTCAGCACCCAGGCCAGCCAGGCCGCGGCGGCGTACATCGGAAACGCCAGCGCCTTCTTGAAGACGTCCATCCAGGGTCCGGGCCGGGGCAGGCGGGCGATCAGGCCGGGCGCGTAGGACACCAGCACGAACGGCAAGGCGAAGCCTATGGCCAGGCCCGCGAAGACCACCAGCGCGGCGATCGGCGACTGGGTCAGCGCCCAGCCGAGCGCCGGTCCCATGAAGGGCGCGGTGCAAGGCGCGGCGACCACCACCGAGAGCGCGCCGGTGAAGAAAGCCCCGGTGAGGCCCCGGCGGCTGGCCAGACCCGAGCCCGCGCCCTGCAGCGAGGTCCCGACCTCGAACACGCCGGAAAGGTCCAGGGCCACGGCGAGGATCAGCAGCGCCAGGGCCGCCACCACCGGCGGCGACTGCAGCTGGAAGCCCCAGCCGACGGCGGCGCCCGCGGCCTTCAGCGCGATCAGCGCGCCGGCCAGCCCCAGGAAGGTGACAAGGACGCCCGCGCCGAAGGCCAGGCCCTGGCGGCGCACGCCGGTCTCCTCCCGCGCATGGCCGGCCAGCGCCGCGGCCTTCATCGCCAGCACCGGGAAGACGCAGGGCATCAGGTTGAGCATCAGGCCGCCCATGACGGCGAACAGCACCGCCGGCAGCAGGCTGAGGTCGGCCGCCTTCACCGGCGGCGGGCCGAGGCCGGCGGCGCCGGGCGGGAGCGGGCCTTCGGCGGCTGAGATCTCATAGGCCTTGCCGTCGGCGACGAGCAAGCCGGCGAGGCTCTTGGGCGCGGTCCCGCTGGTGAAGTCGTAGCCGGGCTTAAGCGTCAGGGTCAGCCCCTCGGGCCCGCGTTCGATCGCCTGTGGCTTGGCGTGCTCGATGACGGTCGAGACGTAAGGATAGAAATAGGCGTCGCGGCCGAGGGCGCCCCGCAGCGGCCCGCCGGCGGCGGCCAGCGTCAGGCCCTTCGGCCCGCGCTCGAAGGCGGCCGTCACGGGGGCGGGCTTCGGCGTGCCGGCCAGCGCACGGGTCACTTCGCGCCCCCACTTCGGATCGAGCGCGGCGGGCGCGGCGGTGACCGGCAGGTTCAGCGTCAGCACCGCGTCCGCCGGGACACAGGTCTCGGCGCAGACCAGGAAGGAGGCGGCGACCTTCAGCGGCGCCATCTCGCCCGGCCTGGCGGTCGCGGGCGCGGTGACCGGGACCGGGACCAGCACCTGGCCTTCGTAGCCATAGTCCATCAGCGGCCCGACCGGCAGGCGATGCGGGACCGGCCAGGCGATCCCGCCCGCCGTCCAGCCCGGCGGCAGCGTCCAGCCAAGCTTCATCGGCTCGCCGGCGTCGCCGGGATTTCGCCAGTAGGTGTGCCAGCCCTTCTGGATCTTCTGGCGCACCGCCAGCCAGACGGTCTGGCCGGGGGCGACGCCCGCCGACTGCGAGACGAGCTGGGCGGTCAGATGGCCGGTGTCGACCGGCTCGCTCTCGGCCGGGGCCGCGCGCGCAGCGCCCGCCGCGACGGTGAACGCCAACAAGAGGCCCGCCAAAAGTCGCATCATGTCCTCGCGCGCCTGACCTTTCCCCGCGGCCTATATGCGCGTCCGCGGGCTTTGCGCAAAGCGGCGCTCGACTTCGCCGCCCCGCCCGCCATCATCGCCGAATCTGCCCCAGGTCCCAGGAGCTGCTCCCCGTGCCAGCCGCGTTCGACGATATCCAGATCGGGCAAGTCGTGTCCCTCGGCGCCTGCGCGGTCCAGGCCGAGGCGCTGGAGGCCTTCGTCGGCGCCTTCACGCCGGGCTGGACAGTGGACCGCGGCGCGCCCGACGCGATGGTCTACGCCCTGTGGGCGAGGCTGGACGCGGTGGCCCACACCGACTGGCCGCACAAGCGGCTGGGCGTCGACGCCCTGCGCTGGCTGCGCAACCCGCCGGTGGGCGAGCTGCTGCGCGGCCGCATGACGGTGATGGCCAAGGATCCGGTCGGCGACGGCAAGGGCATCGTCATCTGCCAGCACGACCTGCTCGACGAGGCCGGCCGGCTGGTCTTCTCCTGCCTGACGCGGGGGGTGTGGGCGCGGTAGCCGGCGCCACTTTTTCCGTCTCATCCCGGTTTCGCGAAGCGAAGACCGGGATGATGACACTCGATAATAGGCCTACTGGTTCGCCGCCTGCGGGCCGCGCGTCAGCGCCAGCGAGATCAGGCGGTCCCAGCCGACCAGCGACAGCAGGTGGGCGTAGATCTGGGCGAGCGCGCCGTTGTCGCGCAGCTCGATGTACTTCTCGACCGGAAGCTTGTTCAGCTTCTCCTCCGAGACGCCGAAGTACTCGGCGATCTTCTGCGGCTCGGCCGCGGGCTGGCCTTCCTGGGTCGGCGGGGTGAAGGTCGCGGTCTTCAGCTCGAAGAGGTCGAGGTCCTTCAGCAGCTGGACGAAGCTCATCGTCCGCTGCCGCTCCATCTCGAAGTTGTTGCAGAACTCCATGCAGGCCTTGGTGTAGTCGCTGGGCTGGCCCTTGGCGTCGAAGAACGGCAGGTCGCCGCCCTCGACGACGAAGTCCGCGGCGCGGTCGACGCAGAGCACCATCTGCTGGTTGCTGTCGTCATTGGCGAAGACGAACGGATAGCGGCGCACATAGGCCGGGATGTAGACGCCCGGCTCGAACAGGCCGTCGGGCCGGACGAACATGTTGTCGCCGGCGTTCAGGCCCATCACCGACAGCGGCAGCTTCTCTTCGCCGACGAAGATGATCGGGCCGGTGACGGCGGCGACCGGGAACTCGCCGACGGTCAGCGGGATGGCGTGGCCGGCTTTGGCGAACTTGAACGGCCCGTCGAGGCGCTTGACCCCCAGCTTGCCGTGCAGCTCGGGCGTGAGCGGCTCGGGGCGCGAATAGAACAGGACGGAGCCGGTGATCTCGCCGGCGGGAGTCTGGGTCGTGGTCATGGAAGGCCTTCGATCAGGAACGCGCGGCTTTTCCGAGGCCGCACGGGAGGTTGTGCGCTTCTAACGGATCGGGCTGCGGGCGGCAAACTCGGCCGGCGGCGCAGCTGCTTATGCCGGCCGGCCCTGCGTCAGCGCGCCGTAGAGATCCGTCCGCCGGTCGCGGAAGAAACCCCAGGCGGCGCGGTGGGTGGCCAGGAAGTCGAGGTCGAAGGCGGCGGTCAGCACGCCCTCGTCCTCGCGGCCGAAGGCGGCCACCAGGTCGCCCCGGTGGTCGGCGATGAAGCTCGAGCCATAGAAGGCCTGGCCGCCGTTCGGATAGCCGTCCCAGGGCTCGAAGCCGGTGCGGTTGGCGCCCACCACCGGAATCACGTTGGAGACCGCATGGCCCTGCATCGCCCGCCGCCACGGGGCTGCGGTGTCGAGCGTCGGGTCGTGCGGCTCCGAGCCGATCGCGGTCGGATAAAACAGGACCTCCGCGCCCATCAGCGCCATGGCGCGGGCGCATTCCGGATACCACTGGTCCCAGCAGATGCCGACGCCGAGGCGGCCGAAGCGGCTGTCCCAGACCTTGAAGCCGGTGTCGCCGGGCCGGAAGTAGTACTTCTCCATGTAACCTGGGCCGTCGGGGATGTGGCTCTTGCGATAGACGCCCATCAGCGAGCCGTCGGCGTCGACCATCACCAGGCTGTTGAAGTAGTGCGGTCCCTCGCGCTCGTAGATCGAGATCGGCAGCACCACGCCCAACTCCTGCGCCAGCGGCGCGAGCGCGGTCACGCACGGATGCTCGCGCCAGGGATGGGCGGCGGCGAACCAGCGCTCCTCCTGGGCGACGCAGAAATAGGGCCCCTGGAACAGCTCCGACGGCAGGATCACCTGCGCGCCGCGGTCGGCGGCCTGGCGGATGAAGTCGGCGGTCTTCTTGATGTTCGCCGCCAGGTCCTCGCCGTAGGAGGTCTGGATGGCGCCGACGGTCAGGCTGCGCGTCATCAGGCGGGCTCCTGCTGGGTGATGCAGTGGAACGAGCCGCCGCCGGTGAGGATGGCCAGCGACGGCAGGCCGATCACCGCACGGTCGGGGAACAGGGACTTGAGCGCCTCGACGGCCAGCGCGCCGGGCCGCTGCTCGTAGAGCGGCACGATCACCGCCTGGTTGGCGATCAGGAAGTTCATGTGCGAGGCCGGGATCGGGCCGCCTTCCGGCCCTTCGACGAAGCCCGGCGAGGGGATCCGCACCACCGCAAGCTTGCGCCCCCCAGCGTCGCTCATGCCCGCAAGCCGGCGCGCGGCGTCGTCATAGGCGTCGGCGTTGGGATCGCCGCGGCCCCAGGCGACCGGGCAGGCCACGACGCCGGGCGCGACGAAGCGGGCCAGGTTGTCGACGTGGCCGTCGGTGTGGTCGTTCTGCAGGCCCTCGCCCAGCCAGAGCACCTTCTTCGCCCCCAGGGCTTCGGCGAAGGCCGCCTCGGCGACGGCTTCGGTCCAGCCGGCGTTGCGGTTCGGATTGAGCACGCACTGGCCGGTGGTCAGCACCGTGCCCTCGCCGTCATGGTCGACCGCGCCGCCCTCGAGGATGAAGTCGTGGCGCGCCAGGGGCGCAGCCGAGGCCGCGGCGATCTGCCCGGCCACCGTGTCGTCGTGCTCGAGCTCGTACTTGCCGCCCCAGCCGTTGAAGCGGAAGGCCTGGGCCTGCAGCCCGCCCTCGCCGCAGGCGAAGATCGGGCCGGTGTCGCGCAGCCAGATGTCGCCGAAGGCGCCGGGGACGATTTCCACGCCGGCCGCCTCGCCCAGCATCCGCCGGGCGGCCGCCTCGCCCTCGGACGAGCCGGTCAGCAGGCGCACCCGCTCGGCCCCCGGACCGGCCAGGGCGCGGGCCAGGGCCGCGACCTCGGCCTGGGCGGCGGGGAGGTCGTCCTCCCACAGCTCCTCGTGGCTCGGGAAGCCCAGCCACATGGCGCGGTGCGGCGCCCATTCCGCAGGAACAATGACCTTCATCCGACCCTCGACATCAAAGCGCGCGCAGATGGCCTTACCGGATCCTTACGTCAAGAATAGCCCGCCAATATGCAAGGGCGGCTGCATTGCTGCAGCCGCCCCGGAGACTTCGCTTCGGCAGGATCTAGAACTTGAAGCGGGCGCCGAGCTTGATGACCCACAGCGGGGTCGGCGGCGAGTTCGGCGTGATCACCGTACCGACGATGTTGCCCTGCTTGAACTGCTGGTAGAGGTAGACGTTCTTGCCCGCGTTCGCGCCGCAGGCCCCGGCGTTGCCCGCCAGCTGGCAGTTGACCGCCACCACCGGCGCCAGGGCGTAGGGGAACGCCACCTGGTTCAGGATCCCCCAGTTCTTGTTGAGCAGGTTGGGGAAGTTGATGATGTCCGCATAGAGCTCGAGCTTCGAGCCGCCGTGCACCGGATAGACCGGAAGCTCCTGGGCCAGGTGCAGGTCGCCGCTGAAGAAGGGATGCGAGCGGAAGGCGTTGCGCGGCAGGATCGAGCCTTCGCGGCCGGTCAGCCCGTGCTCCTGGATGAAGGCGTTGAACGCCGCCAGGTTGAAGCCCGGGCCATAGACCACGCGCGGGTCGCTGGTCGCCGTGACGACGCCGTTCACGCCCGCGGGCAGGTAGAGCAGCTGATGGTTGGTCGAGGTGTTCGCCTGGCCGAACAGCTGGTCGGCCGGGCCGGGGAAGCTCGGGCTTGCGCAGCTGCCGGAGTTGGTGGTGCAGAAGGCGTAGCTGTAGGGCTGGCCGGCGCGATACTGCGCGAACAGGGTGACGGTGGTCTTGTTGTCGCCGAAGAACTTGCGCTGGTAGTCCAGGGTGATCTTGTTCGACCAGCGGATCTCGTAGTTCGAGGTCGCGAGGTCCGGGAAGTTCGGGTTCGCGGTGATGGTGTTGTTGAAGTTCGAGGTCGCCACCGAACTGGTCGCCGGGCTCACGTCCCGCACCCGCTGGTGGGCGTAGGTGTAGTCGAACGAGAAGCCCTGGGCCCAGCCGTCGGTCCAGGCCTTGCCGAAGCCGACGGCGAAGATCTTCGAGTCGCCCTGGTCGGTGTTGGTCAGCAGAATGTCTGCGCCGGACGTGCGGTTGAGGGCGTTGGTGTAACGGGCCGGGTTGTAGAGCGGACGGCCGTCAGGGGCGGGCGTGGCCAGCTGGTTCTGCAGCGCCCAGATGTCCTGGAAGTTCACGCCGTCCTTGGTCTTCGCATAGTAGGCGTCGGCGTGGACGGTCCAGTTGTCGCCCAGGAACTTGCCGAAGCCGCCCAGACGCTCGTAGTCGCCGAAGTTGATGTTCTTCACCGCGCCGAGCGAGAACTTCCAGACCGACGGCTCCTTGAAGTTCGGGTCGAGCGCCGCGACGTTGCCGGTGCCGAGCGCGGCGCTGTTGGTCACCGTCGTCTGCGCGCTGGCGGGGATCGAGGACCCGGTCACGCCCACGAGCGGGCCGGTGCAGGTGGCGGTCGAGCAGGTGAAGCGCGAAGCACCGGCGATGTTCCCGGTGTTGTTGAACGAGTTGTAGATCCAGACGCCGGGGTTGCCGCCCGAGAACAGGCCCGCGCCGCCATAGACCGTGAGCGACGGATCCGGCCGCCAGTTGAAGCCGAAGCGTGGCATCCAGATGCCGAGACCGTCGATGGTGGCGGTGTTCGGGAAGCCGTACTGGTTCAGGAACCGCGGATTGGCCTTCGGCACGTCGGCGCTGCCGTAAGTCTCATAGCGCAGGCCGGCGCGCAGGGTCAGCTCCGGGGTCGGCCGCCACTCATCCTGGAAGTAGAGGGTGTCGTTCTTGATGTGGACGGTGGCCGCGGCGGTGAGCGGGTTGTTGTCGAAGGCGTTGTTGTAGGTCAGCGCGCAGGCGACCCCGGCCTGCAGGTTGACCAGCGCGCCGTTCGCCTGGCCCAGTCCGGGTCCGCAGCCGTTCGAGAAGGTGTAGGCGCCGGTCGCGTTCTGGATGAACAGATCGTACTCGGCGAGCTCGTCGTGCTCGTAGCCCGCGGTCAGGGTATGGTTGCCGAGGACGTAGGTGGCGCGCAGGCGGCCCTGCTTGTCGATCGTCTCCAGGTCGTTCGCCTGGCGCGAGATGTCGGGGCCGAGGTTGATGTTGCCGCCGGTGGCCAGCTGCACCTGGAACTGGGCGAACGGGTCGGTGAACAAGAGCGACGGCGTCTGCACCACCTTGCGCGAGAACTGGACCTCGGTGGAGAAGTTCGGCGTCCAGTGCGAGGTCAGGTCCGCCGTAAAGGCGGTCAGCTTCTGCTCCAGCGTGTAGTCGTTCGACTGCAGGTTCAGGATCTTGTTCTGAGTGCTGCCGTTGGGATTGTTGTAGCTGAAGCCGTCGGTCGACTGGTAGCTGACCCACAGGTGCTGGTTGTCGGTGATGTACCAGTCGAGCTTGGCGAACCATTTCTTGTCGGTCACCGGGCCCGTGCCGCCGTAGTTCAGCGGGTCGTAGCCGTACTTGCTCTTCAGGATGTTCTGGACCTGGGTGACGCTGCTCTGCGTGACCTGCGGAATCGGGTTGGCGCCGGCCACGTCGCCCGGGACGAAGCCGCCGGAGGAGCCGACGCCGGTGTACTTCTCGTAGCCGACGAAGAAGAACAAGTGGTCCTTGTAGAGCGGCCCGCCGAGGGTGAAGCCCTTGTTGATGTCGCGGAACTTCGTGGTCACCGTCCGGTCGAACTGGCCGTCGAAGGCGTCCTTGCCGATCTTGCTGCCGGCCAGGTAGTTGGAATCGCGCTCCCAGAAGGCCGAGCCGTGAAAGTCGTTCGAGCCCGACTTGGTGACGACGTTCAGCACGCCGCCCTCGAAGTCGCCGTAGCGCACGTCATAGGGCGCGACGTCGAAGTTGAACGCCTGGACGACGTCGATCGAGAACGGCGAGCGCTGGGTCGGGTAGCCGCCGTTGTTCAGACCGAAGTCGTCGGACTGGCGCACGCCGTCCAGGTAGATGGTGCTGGTCCGGTTGTTGGCGCCGGCGACGATGATCGCGTTCGAGTTCGCCGGGTCGATGGTCACGAACGGGTTGGTGCGGATCAGGTCCTTCAGGTCGCGCGCGAAGGTCGGCGCCGCGGTGATCTGGTCGGCGGTGAAGGCCGAGCGCGGACCGGTCTGGACCGTCGCGGTCGCGGCCGTCTTGCGCGAGCCGGTGACCACCAGCTCGGAGACTTCCTTGGCGCCGAAGTCGACCGTCACCGGGAAGGGGGCGCCGATCGGCACCGCGCCGACGTCGACGGTCTTCGATGCGCCGTCAGGCGTCGTCGCCTTGACGCTGAAGTCGCCGGTGGCCGGCAGGTTGCGGATCGAGAAAAGGCCGTCGGCGTTGCTGACGCTGGTGACGGTCCGATCCGTCTTGCGGTCGGTCACGATCACTGCGACGCCGGACATCGGCTTGCCGTCGGGACCGACGACCGAGCCGGCGATGCCGCCGGTGATTTCCTGGGCGAAGACAGCGCTCGTCGTGGCGCAAGCGATCGCGCAGGCGGCCGCACCGGCCGCCAGCCGTTGAAGTCGAGTCATAAACATCCCCTCAGAGCCCCGCACGCCGGCTCATTGGGAGAAGGCCGCCACGTCCCCTAGGCTCGGCGCGGAGCAATGACTCGGGTCGACAACGCTTTTGTTACGGACCGTCTTAGCTTTTGTTACAACTTACGGGTGAGCCGCGGCAAGACGCCGCAGGGCCGGGCTGGCTTTAGCGGCCCTGCCACACCGCCTTCAGCCGCGCGTCCCGCCCGCAACCGATGCGGTAGGCGTTGTAACTCACCGGATTCTTCTCCGCGTAGTCCTGGTGATAGGCCTCCGCCGGCCAGAAGGTCCCCGCCGGCAGCACCTTGGTGGCGACCGGCTGGCCGAGGGCCTTGGCGACCTTGGCCTTCACTGCCTCGGCCTGCGCCTGCTCCTGCGCGGACGCCGTGAAGACGGCGGTGCGATAGGAGGGGCCCTTGTCGCAGATCTGACCGTCGGCGTCGGTCGGGTCGATGTGGTGGAAGAACGCGCTCACCAGCTGCGGATAGCTGATCTTCGCCGGGTCGTAGGTGACCCGGATCGATTCCAGGTGGCCCGCGTGGTCGCCATAGGTCGGGTTGCGCCGCGTTCCGCCGGAATAGCCCACGACCACCTTGGCCACGCCCGCGGTGTGCGCGATGTCGTGCTCGGCCGACCAGAAGCAGCCGCCGGCGAAGACGGCGGTCTTCAACGCCGCGGCCGCCGGCGCGGCCTGAACGGCGATGAGGGCGAAGGCGCTGGCGGCGGCGAGGGTCCGAAAGGTCATGGCGAGCTCCGATGTGGCCTCGACGATACGCTGGATTCCGCCGTCTGGATGCAGGCCGCCGGAGCACCTTGACGATCAATTATGTTATATCATAACACCGCCGCCAAGATCCGGCGCAACAGTGGAGCGGCGCGGTGCGGAAGAGCCTTCTCATTCACGCGAGCGCCGGGGCGCTGCTCTGCGCGCTCGCGCCGGCCATGGCTCATGCGGATGACGCCGCCGCGCCCGTAGCCCCTGAAGTCGTCGTCACCGCCCGCAAGCTGGACGCCGCGCGCGAGGCGATCGAGCCGGCGCTGGGCGCCTCCAGCTACACCGTGCCCCAGGCGCTGATCGCCAACCTGCCGGGCGGGGCCAACGCGCGGCTCAGCCAGGTCGTGCTGCAGACCCCGGGCGTGGCCCAGGACAGCTTCGGCCAGCTGCACATCCGCGGCGACCACGGCGACATCCAGTACCGGCTGAACAATGTCATCCTGCCCGAAGGCCTGGCGGTGTTCGGCCAGACGCTCTCGCCGCGCCTGGCGGCGAACCTGCAGCTGATCACCGGCGCCCTGCCGGCCCAGTACGGCCTGCGCACCGCCGGGGTGATCAACATCACCACCAAGACCGGCCTGCAGCCGGGCGGCGAGGTCGGCGTCTACGGCGGCGGCGCGGGCGTGATCACCCCCAGCCTCGAGTACGGCGGCGCCTGGGGCGGCTCCAGCGCCTACGGCTCGCTCAGCTACACCGGCACCGACGTCGGCATCGAAAGCCCCGACGGGCGCAAGCGGCCGATCCACGACCACTCCGACCAGGTCCAGGCCTTCGGCTACTTCGACCACATCCTTGACGACACCAGCCGCGTCTCGGCGGTGCTCGGGACCTCCCAGCAGCGGTTCGAGATCCCCAACACCGAGGGCCTGCAGCCGAGCCTCGGCCTCACCGTCAACGGCCGCGCCGGCTTCGCCAGCGAGAACCTGGACTCCCACCAGCGCGAGACCACCACCTACGCCATCGCCACCTATCTGAAGGACGAGGGCCCGCTGACCCTGCAGGCCTCGCTGCTCGGGCGCTACTCGACGCTCACCTACACCCCCGACGAGGTCGGCGAGCTGCTGTTCAACGGCATCGCCCAGTCGGCGCGCAAGACCGACCTCGCCGTCGGAACCCAGATCGAAGGCGCCTACCGGCTGACCGCCGCCCACACCCTGCGCGCCGGCCTGATCGTCCAGACCGACCGCACCACCAGCCGCACCTCCTCTCAGGTGCTGCCGACGGACGCCTCGGGCGCCCAGGCCAGCGACCAGCCGCTGACGATCCTGGAGAGCGGGAACGACACCGCCTGGACCTATTCGGCCTTCCTGCAGGAGGAGTGGAAGCTCACCCGGGCGCTGACCCTGAACTACGGCCTGCGCTTCGACGCGGTGAACGCGGCGCGCAGCGAGCACCAGATCGCGCCCCGGGTGAACCTGGTCTGGAAGCCGCTGGAGGGCACGACCTTCCACGCCGGCTACGCCCGCTACTTCACCCCGCCGCCGTTCGAACTGGTGGCCAGCGAGGACGTGGCCAGGTTCGTGAACACCACCGCCCAGGCGCCCGGGACGCAGAACGACGCGCCCCTTGCCGAGCGCTCCAACTATTTCGACGTCGGCGTGGAGCAGCGGCTGGGGCCGGTGACGCTCGGCCTCGACACCTATTACAAGAAGGCCCGCAACCTGCTGGACGAGGGCCAGTTCGGCGCGCCGATCATCCTGACGCCCTTCAACTACCGCGAGGGCTACGCCAAGGGCGTCGAGTTCAGCCTGAACTACGAGCACGGGCCGCTCACCGCCTACGCCAACCTGGCGATCTCCGAGGCCAAGGGACGCGACATCGTCTCCAGCCAGTTCAACATCGACCCCGACGAGCTGGCCTACATCCGGGGCCACTGGATCCACCTGGACCACGACCAGACCTACACCGCCTCGGCCGGCGGGACCTGGCGCGTGGGCGCGAACACGCTGTCGGGCGAGCTGATCTACGGCTCGGGCCTGCGCAGCACGCCGGAGGGCGAAGCGCCCAACAGCAGCCACCTGCCCGGCTATGTGCAGGTCAACCTCTCCGCCGCGCACGAGTTCGAGGGCTCGGGACTCAAGCTGCGCGCCGACATCATCAACCTGTTCGACAAGACCTACGAGATCCGCGACGGCAGCGGCGTCGGCGTCGGCGCGCCCCAGTTCGGCCCGCGGCGGGGGTTCTTCGCGGGGATTTCGAAGAGCTTCTGAGCGGCCGTCTCTTGAGCACGCCATCTTCTTTGCCGCTTTTCCCGGCGAAAGCGGGGACGAGCGGGCAAGGGGCTAGTCGTCGTCCCCCGGCGGGTCCGGAGCGCGGGCGAAGGCCACCAGCCTCAGGCCGACGATGGTGGCGTTCTTCAGCCCCGGCGCGAGCGCGGGATGGACGATGTGCTGCACGTCGGGCTGGAGATGAAGGTAGGGCCCGAGCCTGAAGCTGTAGCTCGCCTCGAAGCTGGTCTCGGCGTCGGGCAGTCCGATCGAGCGGCCCGCGCCGCCGATCCGCGCATGGGCCACCGCCACGCCGAACCGGTCCGCCGCGCGGCCGGGCACGACGCCCTTCCAGACCAGGCCGGCGCCGAGATAGCCGCTGACGTCCTGCACGCGGCCGTCGGCGAAGCCGCCGCGCAGCCAGCCGCTCGGGCGGCCCGGCAGCAAGGTCGGACCCTGGACGAAGGCGTAGGCGCCGGGCCTGGGCGTCAGCCGCCCGGCGGGATCGATGAAGCTCGGCAGGTCGGACGTGTAGCGCCAGACCGCGACCGAGGCCTGGCCGTCCTTGCCCAGCTGGTAGTCGGCCTGGCCGATGACGATGGCGCCGGCGCGGCTGGAGAGCCGCAGGTCGGCGAAGTTGTGGCCGCGGTCCGGATCCGGACTGGCGAAGGCGCCGAAGTGCAGCGTCAGCTTGCCGGCCGGCCGCCAATCGACCTGGGCTGACGGCGCGGTCAGCGGAAAGATCGACGGGCTGCCCAGGCCGCTGTGGGACAGGTCGGGCCCGATGCCGTGGGAGGAATTCAGGAACAGGTCCGCCGGCCCGACGCTGTCGAAGGTGCGGTTGAGGTCGATCAGGCCGGCGCGCAGCTGGAGCCAGCCGGGCTTGTCCTCCTCGCCCAAGGCCTGCGCGGCCCAGAATTCGAACAGCCGCTCGACGTGCACCGCCTCGATGTTGCTGGCCGTCTGGGTGTCGCCCGACCGCGTCGACGACAGGCTCTGGGAATTGGTCTTGAACACCTGGGCGTAGGCGGAAAAACCGCGCCAGCCGACCGCATCGCCTTCGAAGCGCAGGCTCGCCTGCAGCTTGTTGAGCGTCGTCCCGCCGGTCGAGAACCCGCCCTGCAGATTGCTCCAGAAGTCCGCCGTCTCACGCGCCTCGAGGGTCCACGCCGGCGGGGGCGCGTCGGCGGCGCGGGCGCACGCCGGCGCCACGGCGAGCAGCAGCGCCGCGATCCAGAGGCTCGTCGAGGATGCGTTCGACCGCATGCGGCGCAGCTATCACACCAATTGTGAAAGGTCTGACGCCGCCCTCGCTGCGGCGCCGCAGAAAATGCGTGCAACCGGCTGTCCGGCGCCGTCCATTGCGGCCATGTCGCGAACGACCCCAGGACTAGCGTCCCGATGAACGGCCTGCTCGTCGAAGCCATGGTCTACCTGGCCGCGGGGGTGGCCTCGGTGCCGATCGCCAAGCGGCTCGGGCTGGGCTCGGTGCTTGGCTATCTGATCGCCGGCGTGGTGGTCGGGCCGTTCGTGCTCAACCTGGCCGGCGCGCAGGAAGACGTGATGCGCTTCGCCGAGTTCGGCGTGGTGATCCTGCTGTTCCTGATCGGGCTGGAGGTGCGCCCCGCCCTGCTGTGGCGGATGCGGACCGCCATCTTCGGCCTGGGCGCGGCGCAGATGCTGGGGACCGCGGGCCTGCTGGCGGCGGCCGCGGCGGCGCTCGGCCTCGACTGGCGCACGGCGCTGGCCGCCGGCCTGATCCTGGCGATGTCGTCGACCGCCATCGTGCTGCAGAGCCTCGACGAGAAGGGCCTGCGCCAAGGCGCGGTCGGCGAGGCGGCGTTCGGGGTGCTGCTGTTCCAGGATCTCTCGGTCATCCCGCTGTTCGCGCTCCTGCCCCTGCTCGGCCACGCCGCGGGGGCCGCGCCGGAACAGCACGACCTGCTGAGCGGCCTGCCGGGCTGGGCCAGGGCCGTGGCGGTCATCGGCGCGGTGACCGCGGTGATCGTCGGCGGCCGCTACCTGATGCAGCCGGTGTTCCGCTTCATCGCCGCCGCCCGCCTGCGCGAGATCTTCACCGCCTCGGCGCTGCTGCTGGTGGTGGCGGTGGCCGCGCTGATGGAGGCGGTGGGCCTGTCGCCGGCGCTGGGCGCCTTTCTGGCGGGCGTGGTGCTGGCCGAGAGCGAGTTCCGCCGCGAGCTGGAGACCGACATCGAGCCGTTCCGCGGCCTGCTGCTGGGCCTCTTCTTCATCACCGTCGGCGCGGGGCTCGACCTGAGACTGGTCGCCTCGCGCCCCTGGCTGGTGGCCGGCCTGATGGCGGGCCTGATCGCCCTGAAGATCCTGGCGATGTACTGCGCCGCGCGTCTCTTCCGCACGCCGGCCCGCACCGCCGCCACCGTCGGCGTGGCCCTGGCCCAGGGCGGGGAGTTCGCCTTCGTCCTCCTGGGCTTCGCCGTCGGCGCCCAGGTCCTGCCGCCGGAGCTCTCCAAGCTGTTCACCGCGGTGATCGCCGTCTCGATGGCGGCCACGCCGCTGCTGCTGGCGGCGTTCGAAAAGCTGGTCCTGAGCCGCGAGCCGGAGCGCGAGGAGCCCGAGCACATCCCCTTCGACCAGCGCGAGCCCGACGCCATCGTCGCCGGCTTCGGCCGCTTCGGCCAGATCGCCACCCGCCTGCTGGTCGCCAACGACTTCAAGGTGGTGACGCTGGAGAACAGCATCGAGCAGATCGACATCCTGCGCCGCTTCGGCTGGCGGGTGCACTATGGCGACGCCGGCCGGCTGGACCTGCTGCGCGACGCCGGCGCGGCCAGGGCCAAGCTGCTGCTGGTGGCGATCGACGACCGCGACAAGGCCTCGGAGATGGTCGAGGCCGCGCGCCAGGCCTTCCCCAACCTGACCATCATCGCCCGCGCCTACGACCGCCGCCACGCCTACGAGCTGCTGCGCGAGGGCGCCGACGTGGTCGAGCGCGAGACCTTCGAGAGCGCGCTCAACTTCGGCCGCCGCGCCCTGGTCAAGCTGGGCGTGTCGGAGCGGCGCGCCCTGAAGGCCGCCGTCATCTTCCGCGACCACGACAAGGCGCTGTTCGAGAAGCTCCGCCCGCTCGCCGGCGAGGAAGAGCGCTATATCATGGCCAGCCGCGACTCCCGCGAGACCACCGAGCGGCTATTGCAGGCGGAGATGGCGCGCCTCAGCGAGGAGGACCAGCGCGAGGCCGAGCAGGCGCAACGCCGTGTGGAGGCCGGCAAGGAGCAGGTGTAGGACGGGGGCATGAATCAGGCCCTGCCGCCCCGGATCGAGCCCGTCTCCTTCGCCGCCTTCGAGGCCGATTTCGCGGCCTTCTCCCGCGACCTCGGCGCCTCATTCGCCCGCTTCGGCTTCGCGGTGATCTGCGACCACGGTCTGCCGCAGGCGCGGATCGAGGCCGCGCTCGACGCCGCCCAGGCCTTCTTCGCCCTGCCCGAGGAGGTGAAGCGCCGGTACAAGGTCGGCCTCGCCGGCCAGCGCGGCTACACCCCCTTCGGCGTCGAGACCGCCAAGGGCCACGCCCACTACGACCTGAAGGAGTTCTGGCACGTCGGCCGCGACCTGCCGCCGGGCCACCGGTTCGCGGCCCAGATGCCGCAGAACGTCTGGCCCGAGGCCGAGGCGCCCGGCTTCCACGAAGCTGTCGGCTGGCTGTTCGCCGCGCTCGACGCCATG
>NZ_DATELG010000402.1:0-6457 GCF_035276905.1 Phenylobacterium sp.
TGCCTGATCGCCTGCCGGGCGATGCGGGCGCACACCGCCTACATCTATGTCCGCGGCGAGTACGTGCACGAGCGCGAGCGGCTGCAGGCGGCGATCAGGCAGGCCTATGAGGCCAAGCTGATCGGCCCCGGCAACATCCACGGCTGGGACTGCGACGTCCGCGTCCATCACGGCGGCGGGGCCTACATCTGCGGCGACGAGACCGCCCTGATGGAGAGCCTGGAGGGCAAGAAGGGCCAGCCGCGCCTGAAGCCGCCGTTCCCGGCGGGATCGGGCATCTGGGGCTGCCCGACCACCATCAACAACGTCGAGACCATCTCGGTCGTCGGGACCATCCTGCGCCGCGGCGCGGGCTGGTTCGCCGGCTTCGGCACCGAGAAGTCGACGGGCGTCAAGCTGTTCGCCGCCTCGGGTCACGTGAACAAGCCCTGCGTCGTCGAGGATGCGGTGGGGATCTCCGTCAAGCAGCTGATCGAGGACCACTTCGGCGGCGTGCGCGGCGGCTGGAGCAACCTGAAGGCGGTGATCCCGGGCGGCATCTCGGTGCGCATGATCCCGGCGTCGGAGTGTGAAGAAGCGCTCATGACCTACGAGGACCTGCAAGCCCGCGGTTCGGGCCTGGGCACCGGCACCATGATCGTCATGGACAAGGACGCCGACCTGGTGAAGGCGATCGCGCGGGCCTCCTATTTCTACAAGCACGAGAGCTGCGGCCAGTGCACGCCGTGCCGCGAAGGCACCGGCTGGATGTGGCGGGTGATGGAGCGGATGGTCACCGGCGAGGCGGAGATGAGCGAGATCGACCTCCTGCTCGACGTCGCCTCCCAGGTCGAGGGCCACACCATTTGCGGCCTTGGCGATGCGGCCGCCTGGCCGATCCAGGGCCTGTTCCGCCACTTCCGCCACGAGGTGGAGGACCGCATCACGCAATACCGCGCGCGCAAGGGCGTCTACGCCGGCGCGAAAGTCGCGGCGGAGTAACGGCATGCCTATAGCCAAGGTCGACGGGGTCGAAGTCGAGTTCGAGCCCGGCATGAACGTGCTGCAGGTGGCGGAGCTCGCGGGCAAGGAGATCCCGCGCTTCTGCTACCACGAGCGGCTTTCGATCGCCGGCAACTGCCGGATGTGCCTCGTCGAGGTGAAGCCCGGCCCGCCGAAGCCGCAGGCCTCCTGCGCCCTGCCGGCGGCGGAGAACATGGAAATCTTCACCGACACGCCGATGGTGAAGAAGGCGCGCCACGGGGTGATGGAGTTCCTGCTCATCAACCACCCGCTGGACTGCCCGATCTGCGACCAGGGCGGCGAGTGCGACCTGCAGGACCAGGCCATGGGCTATGGCCGCGACGATTCCCGCTACCAGGAGAACAAGCGGGCCGTCGAAGAGAAGTACATGGGCCCGCTCATCAAGACCGTGATGACGCAGTGCATTCAGTGCACCCGCTGCGTGCGCTTCATCACCGAGGTCGCCGGCGTGCCGGACATCGGTCTCATCTCCCGCGGCGAAGACGTTGAAATCACGACCTATCTCGACAAGGCCGTGACCTCCGAGCTGTCCGCCAACGTGATCGACCTGTGCCCGGTGGGCGCGCTGACCCACAAGCCCTGGGCGTTCAACTACCGCCCCTGGGAGCTGAAGAAGACCGAGAGCGTGGACGTGATGGACGCGCTGGGTTCGGCGATCCGCGTCGACGCGCGCGGGCCTGCGGTGCTGCGGGTGCTGCCGCGCATCAACGACGACGTCAACGAGGAGTGGATCAGCGACAAGACCCGCTACGTGGTCGACGGCCTGTCGCGCCAGCGGCTGGACCGCCCCTACGTCCGCGAGAACGGCAGGCTGCGCGCCGCAAGCTGGAACGAGGCGCTGGACGCCGTCGCCGCGCGCCTGAAGGCCGCCAAGCCGGAGCGCATCGGCGTGATCGCCGGCGACCTGCAGGATGCGGAGTCGATGAAGGCCGCGCTCGACCTGTTCCGCGGCCTGGGCGTTCAGAGCACCGACTGCCGCCAGGACGGCATGGCGCTGGGCGAGGGCCCGCGCGAGAGCTGGCTGTTCAACTCGACCATCGCCGGCGTCGAAGAGGCCGACGTCGTGCTGCTGGTCGGGACCAACCCTCGCCTCGAGGCGCCGGTGCTGAACGCGCGGCTGCGCAAGCGCTGGCTGGCCGGCGCCCTGCGGGTCGGCGTGATCGGCGAGCAGGCGGACCTGACCTACGGCTACGACTACCTGGGCGCGGGCCCGCAGACGCTGAGCGGCCTTTCGCGGCAGCGCAACGACTTCGTCAAGGCGCTCAAGGAAGCCAAGGCCCCGGCCATCATCCTCGGCGCCGGCGCCCTGGCGCGCGCCGACGGCGCGGCGGTGCTGAAGGCGGCGGCGGGCGTGGCCAAGAGCTTCGGCCTGCGCTGGAACGTCCTGCATTCGGCGGCGAGCCGGGTGGGCGGCCTGGATCTCGGCTTCCTTCCGGGCGAGGGCGGCAAGGCCGCCGGCGAGCTCGTGCAAAAGGGCGCCGCCGACGTGCTGTTCCTGCTGGGCGCCGACGAGATCGACGTTTCGAAGACCGACGCCTTCGTCGTCTACCTGGGCAGCCACGGCGATGCGGGCGCGCACCGCGCCGACGTCATCCTGCCGGGCGCGGCCTACACCGAGAAGAACGGGATCTACGTCAACACCGAGGGCCGGGTTCAGCTCGGCGCCCGGGCGGTGTTCCCCAAGGGCGAGGCTAGGGAGGACTGGGCGATCCTGCGCGCGCTTTCCGAGCGGCTGGGCGCCAAGTTGCCCTACGACAGCCTGGACCAGCTGCGCACCAAGCTGTTCGCCGACCACCCGACCTTCGGCCGCATCGATTACGTGGCCGATCCGGCGAGCCTGTCGCTGGACCTGGGCGCGCTGGGCGGGGAGGGCGAGCTCGCCGATGCGGCCTTCGCCAGCCCGATCAAGAACTTCTACCTGACCAACCCCATCGCGCGCGCGAGCGTCACGATGGCCGAGTGCGCAGCCCTGGTCTCGGGCGCCGCCAAGATCGCCGCGGAGTAGGGGATGCAGCACGCCTCCACCTCCGCCCCGGTCATCCCCGCGAAAGCGGGGACCCAGGGGTTCTTGTGTAGCCGAGCCGGGTGCGCCCACGCCGGAAATGAGATGAACGCAGCAACAAAAAAAGCCTGGATCCCCGCTTCCGCCGGGACGAGCGGGTGTGGGGGCCTGGCATGAACGGCGCGCAATCCTTCTGGGCCACGCCGGGCGGCTGGACCCTGATCACCGTCGGCCAGATCCTGGCGGTGACGATCTGGATCCTGCTCTCGCTGGCCTTCCTGCTGCTGGCGGACCGGAAGATCTGGGCCGGCGTGCAGATGCGCAAGGGGCCCAACGTGGTGGGCCCGTTCGGCCTGCTGCAGTCCTTCGCCGACTTCATCAAGTTCGTGCTGAAGGAAATCGTCGTGCCGTCGGGCGCCGACAAGGCGGTCTTCCTGCTGGCGCCGCTGATCAGCTTCGTGCTCGCCTTCGGGGCCTGGGCCGTGGTGCCGCTGGCCCCGGGCTGGGTGGTGGCCAACGTCAACGTCGGCATCCTCTACCTGCTCGCGATCTCCTCGCTCGGCGTCTACGGCATCATCATGGGCGGCTGGGCGTCGAACTCGAAGTATCCGTTCCTGGGCTCGCTCCGGTCGGCCGCGCAGATGGTGTCCTACGAGGTCTCGATCGGCTTCATCATCATCACGGTGATCCTGCTTTCCGGCACGATGAACCTGCAGCAGATCGTCGAGAACCAGAAGGGCGGGTTCTGGAACTGGTACGTCTTCGGCGGCCCGGGCGGCCTCTCTAAGCTGCCGCTGCTGCTGGTGATGATCCCGATGACCGGGATGTTCTTCATCTCCGCCCTGGCCGAAACCAACCGCCCGCCGTTCGACCTGCCCGAGGCGGAGTCGGAACTGGTCGCCGGCTATCAGGTCGAATATTCGTCCACGCCGTACCTGCTGTTCATGATCGGGGAGTACGCGAACATCGTGCTGATGTGCGCGATGATCAGCGTGCTGTTCTTCGGCGGCTGGCAGGCCCCGTTCCCGACCGGCTTCACCGCCTCCTGGGCGCCGACCGCGGCCAGCTTCTTCGGGTTCATGTGGTTCTTCCTGAAGATCATCTTCTGGTTCTTCATGTTCGCCATGGTGAAGGCGATCGTGCCGCGCTACCGCTACGATCAGCTGATGCGCCTGGGCTGGAAGGTCTTCCTGCCGACCTCGTTGGTCGCCGTCGCGGCCGTCGCCGCCTGGCGCGTGTTCGGACCGGCGGCGGCATGATCCGGCGCTCGGCCATCGCCCCCATCGCGCTAAGCAGCGTCGCGCTGAGCCTCGGAGCTTGCGCCGGCGGGCCCGCGCCGAACGGCGGCGTGGCCACGCTGGACGCCCTGCGCGACTTCCAGGCCGCCTGCGCGGCCAAGGGCCAGACGATGCAACTCAAAGCGGAAGGCGACCCGGAGCGGATCGACGCCTACGCCTGCGTGAGGAAATAGGATGTTCAATCGGATCGGACAGGCCGTGAAGGGCGCCGCCCTCATGGACTTCGCCGGGGCCTTCGGTCTGGCCATGAAGTACATGGTCAAGCCGAAGATGACCGTGCAATACCCGCACGAGCGCAATCCGCAGAGCCCGCGCTTCCGCGGCGAGCACGCCCTGCGCCGCTATCCCAACGGGGAAGAGCGCTGCATCGCCTGCAAGCTCTGCGAGGCGATCTGCCCGGCCCAGGCGATCACCATCGAGGCCGAACCGCGTGAGGACGGCAGCCGCCGGACGACCCGCTACGATATCGACATGGTCAAGTGCATCTATTGCGGACTGTGCCAGGAGGCCTGCCCGGTCGACGCCATCGTCGAGGGCCCGAACCTGGAGTTCGCCGTCGAGACCCGCGAAGAGCTCTACTACGACAAGGAGCGGCTTCTGGATAACGGCGACCGCTGGGAGCGGGAGATCGCGAAGAACCTGGAACTGGACGCGCCCTACCGATAAGAGACGGGCGCGATTCCAAAGCGCCGCCATGAGCTGTCGCGCGAAAGTTAGCGCTTGGCGCCGATGAGGCGCCAAACCGACGGCGAAACGAGTGAAACCGAGGGGTTGAGAAGAGCCGCATGGCCCTGCAGGCGATCGCATTTTACCTGATGGCGGTGATGACCGTCATAGCCGGCTTCGCCGTCGTCTCGGCGCGCAACCCCGTGCACTCGGTGCTGTTCCTGATCCTCGCCTTCTTCTCGGCGGTGGGCCTCTTCGTGCTGATGGGCGCGGAGTTCCTGGCCATGCTGCTGGTGGTGGTCTACGTCGGCGCGGTCGCCGTCCTGTTCCTGTTCGTGGTCATGATGCTCGACGTCGACTTCGCCGAGCTTCGGCAGGGCTTCGCGCGTTACATGCCGCTCGGCGGCCTGGTGGCCGGCGCGCTCGCGATCGAGATGGTCGTGGTGGCCACGACCGTCGCCAGCAACGGCGCGGCGCGGCTGAACGATGCGCCGATGGCCTCGGGCGGGGCCTCGGTGACCAACGCCGAGGCGATCGGCCGGGTGCTCTACACCGACTACGTCTATTTCTTCCAAGCCGCCGGCATGGTGCTGCTGGTCGCCATGATCGGAGCCATCGTGCTGACGCTGCGCCACAAGCCCGGCGTGCGCCGCCAGGTGGTCGCCGACCAGGTCCTGCGCGGACCTGCGACCGGCATGCGCGTCGTCAGCCTCAAGCCGGGCCAGGGGATCGACCAATGACCATCGGCCTCGCCCACTATCTCGCGGTCGCCGCGATCCTGTTCACGATCGGGGTCTTCGGCATCTTCGTGAACCGCAAGAACATCATCGTCATCCTGATGTCGGTCGAGCTGATCCTGCTGGCCGTGAACATCAACCTGGTGGCCTTCTCGGTCTATCTGCACAACGTGGTGGGGCAGATCTTCGCCATGTTCGTGCTGACCGTCGCCGCCGCCGAGGCCGCCGTCGGCCTCGCGATCCTGGTGACCTTCTTCCGCAACCGCGGCGACATCTCCGTCGACGACGCTTCGATGATGAAGGGCTGAGCGAGAGAACATGGATCCGAAGTCCCTCGTCACGGTCATCCTCTTTGCGCCGCTGGTCGGCGCGATCGTCGCCGGCCTGTTCGGCCGCCGGATCGGCGATCAGGCCTCGATGGCGCTCACCACCGGCCTCCTGTTCCTGGCCTGCGCGCTGTCCTGGACGGTGTTCTCCCAATGGACCTGGGGGGGGCTCGAGCCCTTCACCGTCACCTATCTGCCGTTCATCCACGTCGGCCAGTTCATCTCCAACTGGTCGTTCCGGCTCGACGGCCTGTCGGCGGTGATGCTGGTGGTGGTGACCTCGGTCTCCAGCCTCGTGCACCTCTACTCCTGGGGGTACATGGCGGACGACGACTCAAAGCCGCGGTTCTTCGCCTACCTGTCGCTGTTCACCTTCGCCATGCTGGCGCTGATCAGCGCCTCGGA
>NZ_DATELG010000403.1:0-13666 GCF_035276905.1 Phenylobacterium sp.
GGCGATCATCGGCACGGCGCTGCTGATGCAGTCGCTGGAATCGACGGTGATGTCGAACGCCCTGCCGAGCATCGCCCGCGCCCTGCACGAGGAGCCTCTGCGGCTCAACATGGCCATCACCATGTTCCTGCTGGCCTCGGCCGTCTTCCTGCCGGTCAGCGGCTGGGTCGCCGACAAGTTCGGCGCCAAGCGGATCTTCCTGGCCTCGATGGTGCTGTTCGCCGTCTCGTCGGCGGGCTGCGGCTTCGCCCAGTCGCTGCTGCAGCTGATCGTCGCGCGGGTCTTCCAGGGGATTTCGGCGGCGATGATGGTGCCGGTCGGCCGGCTGGTGCTCCTGCGCATGACGCCCAAGCACGAACTGGTCGCGGCCATGTCGGTCTTCACCATGCCGGCGCTGATCGGCCCGGTGTTCGGCCCGGTGCTGGGCGGATTCATCGTCACCTATTTCAACTGGCGCTGGATCTTCTTCATGAACCTGCCGATCGCGCTGGTCGCGGTGCCGTTGGTCCACGCCTTCGTGCCGAACGTCAAGGAACAGGCGGTGCCGCCGATCGACTGGCCGGGCATCGTGCTGACCGGCGCGGGCCTGGCGGCGATGATGTTCGGGTTCGAGAACCTGGGGCGCAACTTCCTGCCGCCCTGGCAGATCGCCGGCCTGTTCGTCATCGCCTTCGGCTGCTTCGGCCTCTACTGGCGCCACGCCCGCGGCAACCGGCAGGCCATCATCGACCTGGAGGTCTTCCGCATCCAGACCTTCAACGCAGCTACCGTCGGCGGCGGCTTCCTGCGGATCAGCATCGGCGCCATGCCCTTCCTGCTGGCCATGCTGCTGCAGGTGGGTTTCGGCATGAGCGCCTTCACCGCGGGCCTGATGACCTTCCTCTCCGCGGCCGGCGCCCTGGTGATGAAGAGCGTCGCTCCGCCGGTCCTGCGCAAGTTCGGCTTTCGCTCGGTGCTTCTAGTCAACGGGCTGATCACCAGCGCCAGCTTCGCAACCTACGCCATCCTCAATCCGGGCATGCCGCACTGGGTGATCATGGCGCTGCTCACGGCCGGCGGCTTCTTCCGCTCGCTGCAGTTCACGGCGCTGGGCAGCCTGAGCTTCGCCGACATCGACCAGGAACAGATGAGCCGCGCCGCGACCACCTTCGCCATCGCCCAGCAGGTGGTGCAGGTGATGGGCGTGGGCCTGGCCGCCGTCTTCCTGCACTTCATGCAGATGGCCCGCGGCGAGGACCACCTGACCTGGCAGGCGGTGATCCCGGGCTTCGTCGCCGTGGGCCTCCTGAGCCTGGTCTCGCTGGCGTGGTTCGTTCGCCTCGCGCCGAACGCGGGCCACGCGTTGCACTCTCGCCGCGCCGAGCCCGCCGCAGAGGCCGCCTGAGACCGGCGCCGGACCGGTGGCGCTTCGCTCGCTACGCCGCTAGCTTCGCGCGCGTGATCAAGCTTGTTCCCCTGCTCGCCGCGGCGAGCCTCGCCTTCGCCGCGCCCGCCTGGGCGGTTCACGCCAAGACTCGGTCCGCCGCCACGTCCGTGCAGCGGGTGGTGCTGCCGACGGCGGTCGCGCCCGAGCGCTACGACATCCGCATCGCGCCGGACGCCGATCGCCTGACCTTCCGCGGCCAGGCGCGGATCGCCGTCCAGGTGAAGCGGCCGACGGACCGGATCGTGCTCAACGCCGCGGACCTGACCTTCCAGCGGGCCGCCCTGTCCGGCGTCGCCGCGGCGCCGCGGGTCGTGCTGGACGCCGGCCAGCAGACCGCCGCCTTCGTCTTCCCGCAGCAGCTCGCGCCGGGCCGCTACGTGCTTTCGCTCGACTATACGGGCAAGATCTACACCCAGGCCTCGGGGCTCT
This sequence comes from Phenylobacterium sp., assembly GCF_035276905.1. Classification (GTDB taxonomy): domain Bacteria; phylum Pseudomonadota; class Alphaproteobacteria; order Caulobacterales; family Caulobacteraceae; genus Phenylobacterium. Next base: position 1,856 of record NZ_DATELG010000403.1, read on the forward strand.
TCGCCCTGGACAGCACCGCCGCGGGCCGCAAGGTGCGCGCCCTCTTCACCCAGTTCGAGAACTCCGACGCCCGCCGCTTCGCCCCGCTGTGGGACGAGCCCGGGATCAAGGCCGTCTTCTCGCTGAGCGTCGAGGCGCCCGCCGGCCAGATGGCGGTCTCCAACATGCCGGTCCTGAAGTCCGAGCCCCTGCCGGGCGGCGGACAGGCGATAACTTTCACCGACACGCCGAAGATGAGCTCCTACCTGCTGTTCCTGGCGCTGGGCGACTTCGAGCGGATCCATCGCCAGGTGGGCGGCGTCGACATCGGCGTGGTCGCCCGGCGCGGCGAGGCGGAAAAGGGCCGCTTCGCCCTGGACGCCGCCGCCGACCTGCTCGGCTTCTACAACGACTATTTCGGCGTTCCCTACCCGCTTCCCAAGCTCGACATGATCGCCGGCCCCGGCGAGAGCCAGTTCTTCGGGGCGATGGAGAACTGGGGGGCGATCTTCGCCTTCGACCGCGACGTCCTGGTCGGGCCGACCGCCACCGTGGCCGAGAAGCAGCGGGTCTACATCGTCACCGCCCACGAGATGGCGCACCAGTGGTTCGGCGACCTCGTGACCATGGCCTGGTGGGACGACCTGTGGCTGAACGAGGGCTTCGCCTCCTGGATGGAGAACAAGGCCGCCGACCGTTTCCATCCGGAGTGGAAGATGTCGCTGCAGGCCCTGCAGAGCCGCGAGCGGGCGATGCGACTGGATTCCGGCGCGGGCTCGCACCCGGTCGTCACCCCGATCCCCGACGTCTTCGCCGCCTCCGACGCCTTCGACGCCATCACCTACCAGAAGGGCCAGGCGGTGGTCGGCATGCTGGAGCGCTACGTCGGCGAGGACGCCTTCCGCGCCGGCATCCGCAGCTACATGACCCGCTACGCCTACGGGAACACCACCACCGACCAGCTCTGGAAGGAGCTGGAGCGGGTCTCGCCGCGGCCGGTGACCCAGGTGGCGCACGACTTCACGCTGCAGAGCGGCGTGCCGCTGATCCGGGCCGAGCCCAAGGACGGCAAGATCGCCCTCAGCCAGTCGCGCTTCGTCGCCGGGCCCGGCCAGGCCGGCGGAACCTGGCTGACCCCGGTGCACGTCGCCGCGCCGAACGGCGGCGAGGCCTGGACCGGTCTGGTCAGCCGGGCGCGCGGCGAGACCGCCCCGGTCGCACCCGGCGCCGCCCCGGTCGTCGTCAACGCCGGTCAGGGAAGCTATTTCCGCACCCGCTACGCGCGCGAGCTTCGCGGCCCGCTGCTGCGCGACTATCTGACTCTGGCCTCGGCGGACCAGATCGGCCTCCTCTACGACGCCCGCGCGCTCGGCGAGGCCGGGCTCGCGCCGATGAGCGACTTCCTCGATTTCGCCAAGCAGGCTGGCGGCGTCCAGGAGCCCGTGGTGCTGTCGGTGCTGGCCGGCGAGCTCGCCACCCTTGGACGGGCCTATCCGGCGGGCGGCGGCCAGGCCTTCCGCGCGTTCGGCCGCGCGCGGCTCGGACCAGTGCTGACCCGGGTCGGCTGGGACCCGCGGCCCGCGGAGTCCGACAACACGCCCGGCCTGCGCGACGACCTCATCCGCACCCTGGGCGACATGGATGACGCGGCCGTGCGAGCCGAGGCGCGCCGACGCTTCGAGGCGTCGCTGAAGGCGCCCGGCAGCCTGACCGGCGCGCTCCTGCAGTCGGTCCAGGCCGTCGTCGCCCGGCAGGCCGATCCGGCCGCCTGGGAGCAGCTGCACGGTCTCGCCCGCAAGGCCACGGACACCAAGGAGCGCAGCCGCCTCTACCGGCTGCTGGGCGCGGCGAAGGACCCGGCGCTCGCCGACCGGGCGCTTGCGCTGGCGCTCAGCGGCGAGCCGCCGCCGACCACCGCGCCGGCCATCATGGCCAGCGTCGCCGGCCTCTATCCCGACAAGGCCTTCGACTTCGCGATCGCCCATCGCGCCCAGGTCGAGGCCCTGCTGGAGCCGACCAGTCGGACGATCTTCTTCACCAACCTGGCCCGCGGCTCACGCGACCCGGCGATGGCCAAGAAGCTCGAGGCCTTCGCCAAGACCATCCCCGCCTCCAGCGCCGGCGAGGTCCGCAAGGCCGCCGACGAGATCCGCCACCGCCAGGCCTTCGCCAAGCGGCTGAGCGAGGTCGACAGGTGGCTGGCGGCGAATCCGGGGTAGCGGCGGAAGCCACCCCCGCTTTCTTCACTTCGTCATCGCCCGGCTTGTCCGTCGCCCGAACAAGTCGGGCGATGACGGAAGGAAATGAAGGTTAAGCCGCGTACACCCGCGGCCGCAGCGGCTTGATCCGCACCGCCAGGCCCGGCGCGACGCCGGCAGGGGCGTCTCGGCTGTGGGCTTCCAGCTCCATCGGCCGGCCTTCGATCACGCAGTCGATGCGCACCTTCGGCCCCCTCGCGGCGGCGCCGCGCACCTCGGCGGCCAGGCCGGCGCCGTCGGACGGGGCGAAGGCGATCTCGTCGGGGCGGAAGAAGACCTCGACCTTCCCCTGCGGCGCATCCATCGGCGCGGCGCTCTCCCAGTCCGCCACCCGCAGTCGGCCGTCCTCGACCACGCCGGGCAGGCGGCAGGCCGGGCCCAGGAAGTCGTAGACGAACGGGTTGGCCGGCGCCTCGTAGAGCTCGCTGGGCGCGCCGAGCTGCACCAGCTGGCCGTCCTTCAGGATCGCCACCCGGTCGGCGAGGTCGAGCGCCTCCTCCTGGTCGTGGGTGACGAACACGGTGGTGACCCCCGCCCGGTCGTGCAGCTCGCGCAGCCAGCGGCGCAGGTCACGGCGGACCTGGGCGTCGAGCGCGCCGAACGGCTCGTCAAGCAAGAGCATCCGCGGCTCTATGGCCAGCGCCCGCGCCAGCGCCACCCGCTGGCGCTGGCCGCCGGAAAGCTGGGCGGGGTAGCGCTTGTCCAGCCCCTCGAGCTGCACCAGCGAGAGCAGGTCGGCGACGCGGTCGGCGACCTGCGACTTCGACGGCCGCTCGGAACGCGGTCGCACCTTCAGGCCGAAGGCGATGTTCTGCGCCACCGTCATATGCCGGAAGAGCGCATAGTGTTGGAACACCATGCCGACCCGGCGCCGGCGCACCGGCAGCGCCAGGAAGTCCTCGTCGCCGAAGCGAACCTCGCCCTCGTCCGGCGTCTCCAGGCCGGCCAGCACGCGCAGGAGCGTGGTCTTGCCCGAGCCGGACGGGCCCAGCAGCGCCAGGAACTCCTTGTCGCGCGCATGGAGCGAGACGTCCTTCAGCGCCGGAAAGCGGCCGAAGGCCTTGGAGATGCCGCGGATCTCCAGCGCGTGACGGGAGGCTTCAGTGTCGGCGGCTGGCTGCAAGTTCACCGGCGTGTCGCCATTCGAGTGCGGTCTTGAGGACCAGGGTGACGAGGCCGAGCGAAGCGAGGATTGAGGCCGCTGCGAAGGCGCCGACGAAGTCATAGTCATTGTAGAGCACCTCAATGTGCAGGGGGAGCGTCGTCGTAAGGCCGCGGATGTGTCCGGAGACCACCGAGACCGCGCCGAACTCCCCCATGGCGCGCGCGTTGCAGAGCAGGACGCCATAGAGCAGCGCCCAGCGGATGTTGGGGATGGTGATGGCCCAGAAGGTGGTGAAACCGCTGGCGCCGAGGGTGAGGGCCGCCGCCTCCTCGTCCACGCCCTGGTCCTGCATCAGCGGGATGAGTTCGCGGGCGACGAAGGGGAAGGTGACGAGGATGGTCGCCAGCACCAGCCCCGGCAGGGCGAAGACGATCTTGATGTCGTGATCGCCCAGCCACTCGCCGAACCAGCCCTGGGCCCCGAACAGCAGCACCCAGACCAGGCCCGAGACCACAGGCGAGATGGAGAACGGCAGGTCGATCAGGGTCATCAGCAGCGACTTGCCCTTGAACTCGAACTTGGCGATCGCCCAGGCCGCCGCCACGCCGAAGGCGGCGTTCAGCGGCACCGAGATGGCCGCCACGATCAGGGTCAGCCGGATGGCCGCCCACGCGTCGGGCTCGTGAAGCTTGGAGAGGAAGACGGTCAGGCCCTTGGAGAAGGCGTCGTGGAACACCGTCACCAGCGGCAGGATGACCAGCACGGCCATGGCCACGGCCGCCGCCAGCAGCAACAGCGGGGCCGCGCCTGGAAGGCGGACTTGCAGCTTGCGGCTCATCGGCGGCCTCGCCGGGCGAGGAGCAGCTGGACGGTGTTGATCAGGATCAGCGCCCCGAACGAGATCACCACCATGGCCAGGCCCACGGCGGCGGCGGCGGCGTAGTTGTACTGTTCCAGCTTGATGACGATCAGCAGCGGCGCGATCTCGGTCTTCAGCGGCATGTTGCCGGCGATGAAGACCACCGAGCCGTACTCGCCGACGGCGCGGGCGAAGGCCATGGTCACGCCGCTGATCAGCGCCGGCGCGAGCGTCGGCAGGATCACATGCGCCACCCGCTGCAGGTCGCTGGCGCCCAGCGTCTGCGCCGCCTCCTCCACCTCGCGGTCGAGGTCCTGCATCACCGGCTCCAGCGCGCGCACGACGAACGGCAGGCCGATGAAGACCAGCGCGATGAAGATGCCGAGCGGCGAATAGGCCGTCTTGATCCCCACCTGGGCCGCCAGCGAGCCAAGGGGCCCGTTGGGGGCGTAGATGGCGGTGAGCGCGATGCCCGCCACCGCCGTCGGCAGGGCGAACGGCAGGTCGACCAGGGCGTCGAGCAGCCGCCGGCCCGGAAACTCGTAGCGCACCAGCACCCAGGCGATCAGCACGCCGCGCGGCGCATTGACCAGCGCGGCATAGGCCGAGAGGCTGAAGCTGAGCTCGAGCGCCGCGGCGACACGATCCTCGGTCAATGTCCGCCAGATGCCCGAAAGGCCGATCTCCCACGGCCGGACGGCCAGCGCGATCAACGGCAGGACGACGATCAGGCCGAGATAGGCGAGAGTCACCCCGATCGAGAGGCCGAAGCCCGGCAGGATCGAAGGCTCGCGCCAGCGCGACAGGCGAGGCCTTCTGGCCCCGCCTGCGCCTGCGAGCGACATGGGGGAGGTCAGGTCGCTCACGACGGCTTGTAGATCTTGTCGAACACGCCGCCGTCGGCGAAATGCGTCGCTTGGGCCTTCGTCCAGCCGCCGAAGGTGTCGTTGACCGTCACCAGCGGGATCTGCTTGAAGCTCGAGGCGTACTTCGCCGCCGCCTGCGCATTGGTCGGACGGAAGTGGTGCTTGCCGATGATGTCCTGGGCGATCGGGCTGTAGAGGAAGTTGAGGTAGCCCTCGGCCAGCTTGCGCGTCTTGTGACGGTCGACGTTCTTGTCGACCAGCGCCACCGGCGGCTCGGCCAGGATGGAGCTCGACGGATAGACGATCTCGAAGTTCGGGCCGAACTCGTCGATGGTCAGATAGGCCTCGTTCTCCCAGGACAGCAGTACGTCGCCGATGCGCCGCTGGGCGAAGGTGGTGGTCGCGCCGCGCGCGCCGGTGTCGAGCACCGGCACGTTCTTGAAGAGCTTGGTGATGTAGTCCCTGGCGTAGGCCTCGCCGCCCTTCTTCAGACCATAGGCGTAGGCCGCCAGATAGGACCAGCGCGCGCCGCCCGAGGTCTTCGGGTTGGCGGTGATCACGCCCACGCCGGGTTTGATCAGGTCCGGCCAGTCCTTGATCTTCCAGGGGTTGCCCTTGCGGACCAGGAAGATGATGGTCGAGGTGTAGGGGGTCGAGTTGTTCGGCAGGCGCGACTGCCAGTTGGCCGGCAGCAGCTTGGCCCTGGAGGCGATCTCGTCGATGTCGGCCGCCAGCGCCAGGGTCACCACGTCGGCCTGAAGGCCGTCGATCACCGAGCGGGCCTGCTTGCCCGAGCCGCCGTGGCTCTGGTTGATGGTGATCGGCTGGCCGGTCTTGCTCTTCCAGTAGGCGGCGTAGGCGGCGTTGATCTCCTTGTAGAGCTCCCGGGTCGGGTCGTAGCTGACGTTCAGCAGGGTCAGCGGATCGGCCGCCTCAGCCGCGCCGGCCAGCAGGGCGGGAGCGCCGATCAGGGCGGAGCCGCCCGCCGCGGCGGCCAGGACATGGCGCCGGCTGGGCTTCAGGTTCGCGAAGGGGTTCGTCATCGGTTCGATCTTCTGACTGGAGTTAGAACGCGACTTGGGTGCGGAACGAGACCATGTTCAGGTCCGTATTGAGGGCGCCGCCGGTGGCGCTGAGCCGGTCGACCGTCCCCCACTGGTAGTCGAGCAGGAAGCGCAGCACGCTGTTCGGGTACCAGTTGATCCCGACGGTGGCGATTTTCTGCTCCCCGCCCCGAACGCCGCCGACCGGCGCCGCGCGGCCGGCCGCGCCTGCATGGTCGTTCAGGTCCAGGACGCTGTAACGGCCGGCCAGCTCCCAGGCGCCCCAGCCGCCGTTCGGGCCGCGGCTGAACGGACGGTCGGGGCGAATGCCGCGGAAGCCGCCGTTGGCGGAGCTCCAGACGTGCCGCTCGCCGGTGAGGGTGTAGGCCCCCTGCGCGTACCAGCCGGAGAACTCGGGATCGAACGGCGAGCGGACGGTCGTCGAGACGTTGGAGCGGTTGACGTCGATCTTGTACCACTCGCCGGCGGCGTAGAAGTTCTTGAAGCTCGCGCCGACTTCCACGCCGTAGCTCGTCTCGCCGGCGGCGTTGATGGCGCCGGTGTCGACCAGCCGGTTGCCGTCCACCCGCAGCTCCGGCCGCTCGCGCAGACGGATCTGCTGCAGCTTGCCGGGACCCTGGGTGATGTCGGCGGCGGTCAAGACGCCCTGGATGCTGCCGCCGATGTGGACGTCGTAGTCCTGGCCGTGCAGCGGGTTGAAGGCCACGCGGAACACATAGCCCGACTGCTGGTCGAACTCCGGCGTGCTCGGCACGCCCACGACCTTGCCGGTGTAGACAGCCGAGCCGTACCAATGCTGCCCGTTGGCGAAGACGCCGGCCCCGGCGCGGCCGTCGCCGGCCGCCAGGCCGCGGACCAGTTCGGCGACCGCGGCGCGCTCGAGGAACAGCTCCTCGGTGTTGCTGGTGGCGTCCTCCAGGCCGGCCGGGGTCGCCCAGGCGCCGCCGCGAATGCGGAAATCGACATCGGAGCCGAACGGCTTGAAGCCGGTGTATTCCAGGTACGCTTGGTTCAGGCCGGCCGCTTCGCCGCCGGAGCCGCCGAATTCAGCCCACAAGGCGTAGTTCCAATCCTTGAAAGCCGTGCCGTCGAAGCCAAACCGTACGCGGCGGAAGTTGGTTCCCGAACCCAGGTCGTTGTCGGTGCGCAGCGGGGCGATGCTGTAGTCGGCGGCGTCGAACTGGATGATCGAACGCAGGGCGAATTTGAAGTTCCCGTCGGGCGTCGAGATCGTCGGCCGCGCGCCCGCGAGGCTGACCTTGGGCTGGGCGGCGATGTCCTGGCGGATCGCCGCCTCGCCGGCGCCCACCTGCGCCTTCAGGTCACTGACCTGCGCCTGCAGGGCCTCGTTCTGCTGCTCCAGCGCGTCGAGGCGCGCAGTCAGCGCCAGCGCCTGTTCCTGGCTGATGCCGCTCGCGGCCTGCGCCGGCTGGGTGGAGAGGGTCTGCGCCAGCGCCGCTGGCGCTACGCTGCAAAGCAGGCCCGCCAGGGCCACGGCTCGGAATGTGGTGTGCGCAAGCGCTGTCATGTCTATCCCCCAGGTCTTGTTGCCCAGTTAATATGCCTTCAACCCCCATCGGTACAGTGGGATTATGTCTATGTCGCCGCAGAAAAACTAAAACCTATCGGATAAATAGGCTATAGTCGTGCCGCCGACGCGCCAAACCGAGCGGACGGCCCGGGGCCCCCTTCCATCGAGATCGCCAGCATATTTTTACGTCTGCGGACAATCATGCGCCCGGAAGGGGGCCTCTTTGCCGCGCAGACTTGAATCCATCGCCTCGAAGCTTGGCCGCGCCATCGGGCTCTGCGCCGCCGGCAGCGTGATCATGTCCACGCTCGCCGTGGTCGCCCTGCTCCATCACTACGGCCAGGCCGAGGCGATCGAGAACGCGCGCGCCAGCGCCGGCTACATCGCCGGCGAGCTCGCCGAGCGGCTGAACCGCAGCGCCCAGATCACCCAGGAGATTCAGAGCCTGACGACGTCGGCGGCCCGCTCGCCGCGCCCGTCCCGCAGCCAGCTGACCAGCCAGCTCTACCAGATCCTGCAGCGCGAGCCCCAGATCCAGGGCGTCTGGTTGATCGCCGAGCCGAACGGCTTCGACGGCCGCGACGCCGGCTACCGCGGCGCCTTCGCGGCCAGCGCGCGGGGCGAGTATTATCCCTATTGGTACCGGCGCCCTGACGGGCGGCTGGTGCAGGACACCACCGGCAAGCGCGACAACGTCGCCGCCGACCGCGCCTCGTCCTTCTACCGCATGCCGGTCGAACAGAACCGGACCGTCGTCACCGAGCCCTACATCTGGCGGATGGGTGAAGGGGTCGGCGAATGGAAGTCGATGTCCAGCATCGCCGCCCCCGCCCGGATCGGCGACCACCTGATCGGCGTCGTCGGCGTCGACCTCTATCTCGAGGAGATCTCGCGGCAGATCACCGACCGGGCGCACTCGACGCGGGCGAAGTTCGTCCTCCTGTCGGACAAGGGCGTCGTCGTGGTCTCCAACGACCGGCGGATGATCCGCCGCAAGCTCGCCGACGAGCCCGCGGTCGCGGCGCTGTTCTCGCGCGCGGCCATGGCGGGCGCGGCGGGCGTGGTCGGCGAGTGGGCCGGCGACCGGGTCGCGGTCATCTCCCTGCCGGTGATCTTCGACGCCTCGCAACGGCCCTGGCGGCTGGTCGTGGCCGAGCCCACCACCACGGTTCTCGCCAGGACCTGGCGGCTGGTGGCGCTGGTGGTCCTCGGCGGCGCGCTCCTCACCGTTCTGGCGGCGGCGCTCGGGCGCAGGATGGGACGGGCGTTGGCCCGGCCGGTCATCGAGATGGCCACGGCCATGCGCCGGATGTCGGAGGGCGATCTGGCCGCGCGGCTGCCGCCGGCGCAGGGCAGCGCAGAAATCCGTCAGATGGGCCAGGCGCTGGACGCCTTCCGCGACTATGCCGCCCGCGCCGCCGCGGCCGACGAGGCGCGACGCAAGGCCGAGGAGGTCGCCCAGGAGCGTTCCGCCCAGCTGCGCATCACGTCGGCGAACCTGCCGTTGCCGGAATTCCTCGACCTCGTCGTCGAGGAGATCATCGCCCTGACCTCGGCCGAAGGCGGCATGGTCGAGCTCATCGAGGGCGACGAGCTGGTCTACCGCGCCGGCGCCGGCCAGCTTTGCGGCGTGGTCGGCCTGCACGTGCCCATGGACAATTCCCTGTCCGGCGAGACCATACGCTCGCGCCGGGCCCAGGTGTGCACCGACGCCGAGACCGATCCCCGGGTCAACCGCAAGCTCGCCCGCATGGGCGAGGTCCGTTCCATGATCACGGCCCCCTTGCTTTCGGGCGATCGCGTGCTCGGCCTGATCAAGACTTCCACGCGGACGCCGGACGCCTTCACCGAGCAGGATGCGGCCCACCTGAGCGTCGTCGCCGACCTCGTCGCCTCGGCCATCGCCCGCGAGCTGGCGCACGAGGCGGCCGAGCGGGCCAACCGCGCGAAGTCGGAATTCCTCGCCAACATGAGCCACGAGATCCGCACGCCGCTGAACGGCGTGCTAGCCACGGCGGAGGTCCTCGCCCGCGCCGACCTCTCGGCCCGCGAGCGGGAGCTGGTGGAGATCATCCGCTCGTCCGGGGACGCCCTGGCGGGGCTGCTGTCGGACATCCTCGACCAGGCGCGCATCGAGGCCGGCCAGTTGCACATCGAAGCCGCGCCGTTCCACCTCGGCGACCTGGTCCGCGGCGTGGCCGCGCTGTGGCGGCTGCGCACGGACGAGCGCGGCGTGCGCATGACCGTCGAGATCGCGCCCGATCTCGACCGCGGCTTCCTCGGCGACGCCCTGCGGATCCGCCAGGTGCTGACCAACTTCGTCTCCAACGCCGTCAAGTTCACCGCCGAGGGCGGCGTCGCGATCGAGGCCGCGCCGAGCGCCGAAGGCCGGATCCGGCTGCTGGTCCGCGACAGCGGCGTCGGCTTCGACGAGGAGCAGCGCGCCCGCATCTTCGCCCGCTTCGAGCAGGCGGACGGCTCGATCACCCGCCGCTTCGGCGGCACCGGGCTGGGCCTGGCGATCAGCCGGCAGCTGACCCTCCTGATGGGCGGAGAGATCGACTGCGCGAGCATCGTCGGCCAAGGCTCGGCGTTCTGGGTCGACCTGCCCCTGACGCCGGTCGAGCTGGCGCCGGCGGCCGAGGCGGAGATGCCGCTCGCCGAGCAGACGCTGCGCGTCCTGATCGCCGACGACCATCCGACCAACCGCACGGTGGTCGAGCTGATGCTGCAACAGCTCGGCGCCGACTGCCTGTCGGTCGAGGACGGCCAGGCCGCGCTCGCGGCTTTCGAAGCCGGCGTCTTCGACCTTGTCCTGATGGACATGCAGATGCCGGTGATGGACGGCCTGCGGGCGACGCAGGCGATTCGTGCGCTCGAAGCCCGCACCGGCCGTCGCCGGACCCCGGTGCTGATGCTCACCGCCAACGCCCTGCCGGAACATGTGACGGCCAGCGAGCAAGCCGGCGCCGACGGCCACGTCGCCAAGCCGATCACCGGAGCCAACCTGTTCCAGGCGATCGCCACGGCCTTGTCCGCGGCGGGCGCCGACGTGAAGCTGGCCGCGGCGTCCTGAGCGCATGGCCCAGCGCCCCGGCGTTGGGCGGCCAGCGGCAACTTGACGGATAACGCCGGTCCGGCCCATTTGCGCGCATGGCAGATGCAAGCCGCCTCAGCGCTGATTTCCCCCCCGCCACGGCCGAGTCGTGGCGCACCCTGGTCGCCAAGACGCTTGGCGAGAAGCCCTTCTCCGTCCTGGAGAGATCGACCGCCGAAGGGCTGCCGATCGCGCCGCTCTATCCGCCGGGCGACCTGCCCAGCGCCCAGGCCTTTCCCACCCGTCCGTTCGACGGCGCGCGTCCCTGGGACGTGCGCGTGCTGGCCGCCCATCCGGACGCGGCGCGCGCCAACAGCGAGATCCTGGCCGACCTGGAAGGCGGCGCCGCCTCGGCGGTCGTGCGCATCGATCCGACCGGCCAGGCGGGCGTCGCGGTCGGCTCGGCGAACGACCTCGCCCGCGTGCTCAGCGGCATGGTCCTGGAGCTCGCGCCGGTCGCCCTGGACGCCGGCTTCCTGGGCGCGAAGGCGGCCGACTGGCTGGGGACCGTCGCCAAGGCCTCGCCGGGGGCGAAGCTCAACTTCCACATGGACCCCTTGAGCGCCTTCGCCGAGGCCGGGACCAGCCCCGGCCCGATCGAGAGCCATCTGGTCAGCGCCGCCACCGTCGGCGTGCGCCTGGCCGAGACCTATCCGCACGCCGAGCTGTTCCTGGCGTCCGGCCGGGTGGTGCACGAGGCCGGCGGCGGCGAGGCCGAGGAACTGGCCTTTGCGGCGGCCGCCGCCATCGCCTACGCCAAGGCCCTGGTGCGTGCGGGCCTTTCCACGACCGAGGCCTTCGCCCGCGTCACGCTCGGGCTGTCGGCGGACGCCGACTACTTCCTCACCATCGCCAAGCTGCGCGCCGCGCGCGAGGTCTGGGCGCGGATCGCCGTCGCCTGCGAGGCCGGCCCCACCGCTCGCATCGAGGCGCGCACCTCGCGCCGGATGCTGGCGCGCCAAGACGCCTGGACCAACATGATCCGCCTGACCGCCGCGGGCTTCGGCGCCGCGGTCGGCGGGGCGGACGCCGTGGTGCTCGGCAATTTCACC